>CAYPSF010000017.1:0-43729 GCA_964413165.1 uncultured Bifidobacteriaceae bacterium | reverse complement strand
CTGGACGACCTGCTCTCGCAACGCGACGTGATCAACCAGAAATTGCAGGAAATCATCGACCGCCAGACCGAACCGTGGGGCATCAAGGTCACCGCCGTCGAAATCAAGGACGTGGCCTTGCCGGACAGCATGAAGCGTGCGATGGCCAAGCAGGCCGAAGCCGAACGCGAACGCCGCGCCAAGGTGGTGAACGCGGAAGGCGAATTCCAGGCCGCCGAGAAAATGGTGCAGGCCGCCGCGATGATTGCCAAGGAGCCGATTGCGTTGCAACTGCGCTATCTCCAGACCATGCGCGAAATGGCCAGCGAACACAATACGACCACATTCCTTCCGTTGCCGATCGATCTGTTCAGCGCGTTTTTGAAGAAGTAGGTAAAAAAAGACAACGTGGCGGCAGGTAAGATTGACGAATAACAGGAGTGCAAGGTGTGCAGGAGCAGGCTCAAATTGCGTCAGGAGCGGGCGCATTTTTGAGGTGAAGTCATTTTCTTAACCGATTCTGCGATGATGGCGAACATCACCCTGCTGGCGGTTATCACCCTGATTGGCTGGTGGTTGAGCGGATATGACGCGCACTTGACGGGGGTGGACAAAAGCCGTGATTTGCGCCGCCGGGCGGTCCGTTGTGCCGTGTCATTGTTCCTGGTCGCGGTATTTCTCTGGTTCATGAGCCTGCCGGGTGGAATCGCCGCGCTGGTTTGCATACCGGTGCTGATCGTCGTCCCGGTGACCATCGGCCTGCTTTGGTGCGGTTGTATCAGCGAATGGTTGTCGCACGGAGTTCGCCGACTTATTTATCCGGAGGACCATCGGCCGTTTGATCCCGATCAAAACCTTCAGGACCTGGACCGGGTTGCCAGCCTGATCCGGGACGGTCGCAAAAAGGAAGCCATTCAATTATGCCGAACACTCGAGAAATCAGGGGATGTCAACGTGCTGGCCCTGGAAACCATGCTGGAACATCTTGGCGTCAAGCCCGACCGGCCCCGGAAACCCAGGCTGCTCGTTGAAGCTTCCCGCCTGCGTTTGCAAGGCCGGTCCCGGGAAGCAGAAAGCATTCTGACTTCGCTGCTGGCAAAAAACCCGGCGAATGTGGAGGCCGCCATGATGCTGATGCGGGTTTACGCGCAGGATCAGCACCGCGCCGAGAAGGCGATGGCCGTGCTTGAGTCGCTTGCCAAACAACCTCACGTTCCCGCCTCCCATATCGAATACGCCCACCGTTCCATCGCGGAATGGAGCCGGGAGAAATCCGAGCCGGAAGCCGTCGCCGCCCAGCCGGAATCCATCGATGAACTGCTGGCGCATGGATATTTCGGCACGGCCATTGAAATCCTGGAACAGGAAATCGACGAACAACCCGGGGATTTTGATTTAAGGCTCAAACTGGCCGAGATCCACGCCCGGCATTGTGGTAATGTTCCGCGGGCCGAAAAGATTGTGCGCCAGATTGAAACCCAGCCCGGCTTTAGCCCGGAACAGGTGAAAAATGCCCGGACCAGACTCGGGGAATGGCGGGATGCCAGGTCCCCTCGTCATTAAAGCCCGGCAAGCTGGGACGATTTCTATGATTGACGAAGCGGGTTTCCAATTCGACATTCGGCAAAGGGAATCCGACATTTAATCATGCCTCTTTACGAATACGAACTCTGCGAAGGCGACTGCAAGGTGTGCGGCGGGAAATTCACCTTGCGCCGGCCACTTTCCGCCAAGCCGCTGACGCATTGTCCGGCCTGCAAAAAACCGGTGCGCAAAATCATTTCCACCTTCAGCTCGCCGCACAAGCTCAAGCCGCTATCCATTTCCGATGCCAAGAAGGCCGGGTTCACCGTGCTCAAAAAAGTGAGCAAGGGTGAATACGAACGGCAGTGAAGGGCAACGCCGGTTGTCCGGGCGTGACCCCGCAGTACGAAACGCGGGAACCAGCAATGCGGCCGACTGGTCCCGAGAGGGAAAGGCCGGCATCTTTCATTTTGAATTCATTTTTGACGCAAGGTGTCTAATCAACTAGCTTGATAATTTGAGATGGATTTCAGCTTTGCCCAGATAAAACGCGGGTGGCTTTTGGCCGCCCTGGCGTCAGCCGTGGTGTTTTCCGCCCAGGCCCAGTACCCGGAATCTCGTCAAGGACAACCCATCATATTTTCCTCGCCGCAAAATGACGACGTGGGCTCCAACATGCCATCGCTTTCACCCAAACCGCCAGGGGCGCTGTCTCTGGAAGACACAGTGCAAGCCCCAGCTAAGTTCAGCTTCAACGGCCCGCCCACCATCGGGCCGCTGCCAGCCGTTGTCCCGACGATTTCACTCGCCGAGGTCGCACGGAGGCAGGACATGCTGGACCGGCGCAACAATTGGCTGCTGTTGACGCCGGCGGAAATCCTCGGCCTGGCCACGCCGGAAAAAATTCTGGGCATCTCGGAACGTGACGCTTTCGGCCAGCCAAAAAATTCAACGGCCATGGAACGCTACACCGAGAGGCAGAACCTGTTGCTGGCGCCCAGAACCAACGCGTTTCAGACGGACCGTTCATCTCCGGCCTGGGATTTTTTAAGCGACCGGCGCAGCGCGTCGAATACCTTTAACAGCAGTTGGAGAAACCCGGAGAACGCGGTCAACCCGCTGTTCCCTTCCGGATCGGACAGAGATATCCTGGGCCGACGAAACGAGGACAGGAGCTGGGCGAAATTGTTCAGTCAACCGGCGCCCACGCCAACACCAACGCCCACCCCGGCACAATTGGCGGACATGGAACGGTTCAGACAATTGCTCAACCCGGGTATGTCTACGGCTGAGCCGGCGGCAAATCCTGAGTCGGGTGGCATAAAAACGTCCCTGCCGCAAACACTGTTGGTTTCCGGTCTGGGGCAACCGCCGCCGAGCCGGATCGGCGCGGTGTTCACTCCGTTGAACAGCGGGATAGGCAAGGCTGCTGATTTGCCTAAATTGCCAAGCGTCTGGGGACTCAGTTACACCTCCTCACCCGCAGCGTGGGGCCCCCAGCAGGCGCCGTGGTTGTCGCCCACACCGCAGCCCTTGACTGCCCCGCAACGAAAATTTTGACTCCGGCGATTCGCCGGATCAATGCGCCGAGGTGATCATCAAAACTTGTTCCAGCGTCGAAATGCCCTCGCGCGCGCGGTCAAGTCCCACCATGCGGAGCGTGTGCATTCCCTGGCTGATGGCGACCTTGCCCAGTTCACGCGTATTGGCGCGGCCGATGATGAGTTTGCGAATCTGGTCGGAGATTGTCATGGCCTCAATGATGGCCATACGGCCGGCGTAACCGGAATTTTTGCAGCGCTCGCAGCCCCGGCCGCGAAAGAGTTGCACACCGCTGAAAGTAGCCGGATCGATGCCCAGATCTTCAAACATCTTGGCCGGGTAGGTCACCTGTTCCTTGCAATGCGAGCAAATGCGGCGCATGAGCCGTTGCGCGCAGGAAAGAATGACCGAGGAGGAAATCAAAAACGGCGCGATACCCATGTCATCCAAACGGGCAATGGCGCCCGGCGCATCGTTACAATGCATGGTGCTCAAGACCTGGTGCCCGGTCAGCGCGGCCTCGATGGCGATTTCGGCCGTCTCGGTGTCGCGAATTTCACCAATCATGATGATGTCCGGGTCCTGGCGCAGGATGGAACGCAAGGCGTTGGCAAAAGTCAGGCCGATTTCCTTTTTGGTCGGCACCTGGTTGATGCCGGGCACCTGGAATTCCACCGGATCTTCAACGGTGATGATATTGTAAATGGGATTGTTCAGCTCGTTGAGCGCCGAGTAAAGGGTCGTGGTTTTACCCGAACCCGTCGGCCCGGTGACCAGAATCAATCCGTGCGGTGCATCGATGGCGCTTTTGACCTGTTTGAACGTTTCCGGATCGAGCCCGAGCTTGTCGATACTGGCGGTGAGGTTCGATTTATCGAGAACGCGCATTACAATCTTCTCGCCATGAACCGTGGGCAACACGGACACGCGCAAATCGAAATCCTTGCCGCTGACCTTGACCCGCATGCGACCGTCCTGGGGCAGGCGGCGTTCGGCAATGTCGAGGCTGCTCATGATCTTGAACCGTGACGCGAGCGCCAGTTGCATTTGTTTTGGCGGCGGCGTGGCATCGAGGAGCACGCCATCGATGCGGTAACGCAAACGCATATTTTTCTCGAACGGCTCCAGATGAATATCGCTGGCGCGGTCCTTGATGGCCTGGACGATGATCAAGTTGGCCAGCTTGATGACCGGGGCTTCTCCGCTGGCTGAGGCGAGCTGGTCAAGATTGACCTCCTCCATCCCTTCCCGGACCGCTTCGACGGTATCGGCCTCAGCATCCTCTTCGCTCTGCTGTTTTTGAGCGTCCTGGATGATGTCTTCCATGGAACTGCTCTTGGCAGAATCGAGGGCGTTCAGCTTGTCGACGATGGCCTTCTCGGACGCGATGAGCGGGGAGATTTCGAGCTTGGTAATGCGCTTGACGTCATCGATGGCGAGAACGTTCAGCGGGTCGGCCATGGCGAGGAATAACTTGCCTTCCAGCCGGGAAACTGGAACTACCTTGTAACTGTGCGCGGTATCGCGCGGCAGCAATTCGACGATTTCGGGCGGAATGGTCACGCGGGCCAGATTGATGGGCGGAACGTTCAACACGCGTCCCATGGAAACCGCCAGATCCTGCTCGCTGACGTAGGCCTTGTCCACGATCAGCTTGATGAGGCGTGCCCCCTCCTTTTTTTGCTGTTCGAGCAACTCTTCGATCTGTCCGGCTGACAACAAACCGTCCTCGACGAGTGCGTCGGCAATGCGTTCTCCGAATGATTTGACTTTGGCCATGGCTTTAGCGGAAGGCTTTGCGGAGGTAGGTCATCAAGTCGGCCGGCGGCGCCAAATACCACAGCAACCGATGGGTGGTGGCTTCGGCCAGGTCTCTCACCGCCTGTTGGTTGAAAGGATTGGCGGTCGCCACCAGAATGGATTTGCTCATGCGGTCAAAGGGCAGGACACACCAGCGCCGGCAGGCTTCCGCTGGAAAACCGCGCGTCAAATCGATGTCCACATCATATTTGTCCAGTGACAAAAATGCCGTGCGCGACCGGTCGGCGAGTAACTTGAGAGCTTTTTCCACCGGGAGGAAGTTCTTCTCCGCGAGAGCATGGATGAATGGCTCGGCCACGTCTGAGGCGGCCGTGGCCAGGTCTGCCGTGCGCCAGCACAGTTCAAAATCACCTTCCTTGATGATTTTACCCTCCACGAAAATTTTGTGCATCGTCTTGCGGCCATCGTCGATTTCCGTTGACGGCGCATGCTCTTTTTTGCGCGATTTTGTCGTGTCGGACGACTGGGATACCGATGCCGCGGTTTCCACGCCGGCGGTTTCCACGCCGGTGGATTGTACCGCCGCGTTGTTCGCCTTGTCCTCAATCTGCGCGAGAGCCGACTGCACGTCCGCATCGTCCGGGCGGCGCTGCAAAACCGTCTCATATTCCAAAATCGCCGAGGAAAGCTGTCCTGACTGCATATATGCCTGGGCAATGCGTTTGGATGTTTTGATGACATCCTCCTCGCGCCCCAGCTTGGTATAGGCTTCCTTGAGGATTTCCAGCGACTGGCAATCGTTGGGCTGGGATTGGGCAATAACTTCGAACATCTCAATTGTCTGCAACAATTGAGCCTCTTCGCCTTGATTTTGGGCTGCCGTGGTCATGATTTTCCAACAACTACCCACTCAAAACAGCAATCTGCGCGCCAATTTACTGCCGAATGGCAACAACGTGCCCCCGGCAGGAGGTCCCCCGGCACCTGCAGCATTGCTTTCCGCCGCGGTCTGCGGAATCGTAACGCCAGCCGGCCCTCCGGGCCGGCGTTAAAGTGGCGCAAACAAAACCCATCATGGAACCGGCAACCGGCGGGCGCCTGGTCCGCTTTGTCGGCGACCGCGTGCGCTTCACGCTGCGCGACGGCGACGGGGGCAACGGCGGGCGGGCGTTGCTCCGCACCAATCTCGGCCGCGCCGCCGCCCTCCGGCGTGAAATCATCGCCGCGCACGCCGGCGGCCCGGTCCACGCCGGCGCCTCCTGGCGCGATATACCGATGCAAAGAAACGGCGGCCTCTGGCAAATCGAACTGCCCCTGGCCGAAACCGGCTTTTTCAAAGCCAAGGCGTATCTGCTCGACCCCAAGGGCTGGCAACACTGGCCCGAAGGCCCGGACGCCGGACTTAGTGTTCATCCTGATTTTGCCCGCACCGCCAACACCATTTATTGCGCGTTTGCACGCCTGTTCGGCCCGACCAAAAATCTGCCCGCCGCCAGCGACGAAAAACTCGAAGCCCAGTTCCGGCCGTTCGATGAAAAAAAATTCACCATCATTCCGCCCTCCGGCAAGCTGCGCGACCTGACCCGCCAGCTGCCCCACATCGTCCAAAAGCTCGGCTGCCGCATCCTGCACCTGTTGCCGGTCCATCCCACGCCAACCACCTTTGCCCGGTTCGGGCGATTCGGCAGCCCCTATGCCGCGCTCGATGCCACGGCCATCGATCCGGCCCTGGTTGAATTTGACCAACGGACCACCGGCGTGGATCAATTTTGCGAACTCACCCGGGCCGCGCACGCCTACGGGGCGCGCGTGTTTATCGACATCATCATCAACCACACCGGCTGGGGTTCGGTGTTGCAGGAAAAACACCCCGAATTTTTCCTGCGCCAGCCTGACGGCGTATTTGTCAGCCCCGGCGCCTGGGGCACCACCTGGGAAGACCTCGTGGAATTGAAGCAGGACAACGTGGTGCTTTGGGACATCATTGCCGACGCACTTTTGACCTGGTGCCGACGCGGGGTTGATGGTTTCCGCTGCGATGCCGGTTACAAAATCCCGGTCCCCGCCTGGCAATATATTATCGCCCGGGTCCAGGATGAATTTCCTGAAATCATCTTCCTGCTGGAAGGACTCGGCGGACCCTGGGAAGCCACGGAAAACCTGCTTACGGAGGGCGGAATGCAATGGGCCTATTCCGAGCTTTTTCAAAATTACTCCGGCCGCCAGGTCGCCGATTATCTCGATTACGCCAACCTTCAAAATTCACGGGTTGGCACCTACGTTCATTACAGTGAAACCCACGACAATGACCGGCTGGCTAAAAAGGGCCGCGCCTGGTCGCTGCTGCGCAATCGGCTTTGCGCTCTGACGAGTCCCAGTGGCGGCTTCGGATTCACCTGCGGTGTCGAGTGGCTGGCCGCCGAAAAAATCAAGGTCCATGGCAATACCGGCCTGGCCTGGGACAATCCGGACAACATCGTTCCCGAACTTGCGCAACTCAACCGGCTGCTGGCCGATCACCCGTGCTTCTTTGACGGCGCAAAACTCACGCGATTGAGCGAACCTGACGCGCCGGTTTACGCGCTGCTCCGCGAATCCGCGGAAGGAAAGGATTCCGTCCTGGTGCTGGTCAACACGGACGTGGCCAAAGCCAATCCCGGCGCGCTGTTAATGGTCAGCGCCAAACCTCCCTGGGCGGATTTCAAATTCGATTTGCTCGGCGGGCTGCCGCCAAAATTGTCCGCCGGGAAGGATAAAATCATTTTCCTGCTCGAAGCGGGGGCATGTCATTGCCTCGCAACCGCACCGGCACCCGCCGGTTTGAGTGGTGACACTTACCGCCGCGGCCGCGCCCAGGCCGCCTGGGCGCTGGGCAGCCTGGCAAAAATTGTGCCGGTGGAGACGATTGACGGTCTTGACTGGTACTGGCTGGCCAGCCAGGTCGAGCGTTCGCCAGCCAATTTTCTCGCCGCCGCCAGCGCCTTCGCCGCGGGCGGCTCCGGGTCCTCCCTGGCCGGACTGCTGGACGAAGTCGCCCAACGAAAAATCTTTCCGCGCGTGGTCACGTGGACCTTGCTGGACACGCGCCGGGTAACGCCCGTTCCACCGGGCCATTGGCTGCTGATTCAAGACAGCGCATCCTTCCGGGCCACCCTGATCGGGGGAAATGAACCGGACGAAGGACGAAATGTACAGCACGTCCAATCCATTGCCGTGGCCGAAGGTTATATCGCCTGTTTCCCGCCGCGCGAGACGGCGGTCGACGCTGAACTGGCCCTGGAACGTTACGCCACCGCATCACAGTACCTCACCGCCGCCATCCGTTATCTGCCGTCCCGTCCGAAAGTCGAAAGCCGGAAGCCGCAAGCCAACGATCTGTTCCTGCTGACCAACGGCATCGGCGGCATGGCGCGGATCGGAACGGATTTGGGCCATATCAATTCCAAATATGACTGCGTACTGGGCGCAAACCTGGATCCGAATTATCCGGTGGACCGTCATGTTTTCGTCAAACGCATCCGTGCGTGGGTGAATGCGGACGGCTTTCTCTCGCCGCTCAACGCGAAAAACCTCGTCGCTTTCCAGGCCGGCCCGCCCGCGACCTGGCAGTTTGTTGCCAATGCGGGCGACGGCCGGACAGTTGAAGTTGAATTGCGCGCCGAGATGATGGCGGGCCGGAACACAACGGTTTTTTGTTTCGGTCGGCCGGCAGAAAAGCGCGCCCACGGCAAACAGCTCCCGGCCGGGGCCGATGTGCGCCTGACCGTCCGATTTGACATCGAAGACCGCAATTTTCATTGCGAAACCAAACGCAACGGAGGTGCAGAGTACCATTTTTCCACCAACACGCGCGCCCTCGAAGGCAGTGCCGGTTTTGCCTTTGCTCCCGCACCCGAACGCCTGCTGCGAGTCTTTGCGGACACCGGTGAGTACCATCCTGAGCCCGAATGGTGCGAAAACATCCCGCACACGGTGGAACAAAGTCGCGGCCAGGTTGGCAGTGGCGACGCTTACAGTCCGGGCTGGTTTGAACTGCCATTGCCCAAAGGCGCCAGGGCCGTCCTCGTCGCGACGGCGGAAGTGGATGCAGCGGCATTTAACACCCCGGTGCAAGGAAAACAGGATGGACCCAACCGGCCAGAGCCGGGACACCTTGCTTTTGAGGAACAATTGATTCAGGCCGCCCACGCCTTCGTCGTCCGGCGCAATGAAGGCAAGACGGTCATTGCCGGTTATCCCTGGTTTCTGGATTGGGGACGCGATTCATTGATTTGCGCGCGCGGTCTTCTCGCGGCGGGCCTTTTCGCGGAAGTGAAGCAATTGCTGCTTACGTTTGCACGATTTGAGGAAAACGGCACGTTGCCCAACACGATTCATGGTGCTGACGTGTCGAATCGCGACACCTCCGATGCACCGCTATGGTTCGGGGTGGTGTGTGAAGAAGTGGCGGCCCGGGACCCCGAATTTTATGATGTGATTGCCGACCAAAATGGCCGCACCCTGGGTGACGTGCTCGGCAGTATTGCTACGAATTATGCGAAAGGCACGCCCAACGGCATCCGCATGGACCCGGATTCGGGATTGATCTGGAGCCCGAGCCATTTCACGTGGATGGACACGAACCATCCCGCCGGCACACCACGGGAGGGATATCCGGTTGAAATCCAGGTCTTGTGGATCCGCCTCTTGCGCCAGTTGGAAAAGATCGGCCGGCGGGGCGAGCAATCAAAATGGCGCGAACTGGCCAGGCGGGCAACGGTTTCCTTTGAAAGGCTTTTCTGGCTTGAAACCAAGGGCTGGTTTGCCGATGTGTTGCTGGCCAAACCCTCGGTCCTGGCGCGTGATGCCACCCCGGATGACGCGCTCCGCAGCAATGGCCTGCTGGCCGTGAGCCTGGGCCTGGTCACGGGCGAACGCGCCAAAGGTTGTGTCGAAGCCGCGTTGAAATTTCTGGTGGTGCCCGGCGCGTTGCGATCGCTCGCGCCGCTGCCGGTTTCAGTCCCGCTGCCGGTTTACGGCAACGATGGCCGGCGGCTGAACAACCCGGTCGAACCCTACTGGCCGCGTTATGAAGGTGACGAGGACACGCGCCGCAAGCCGGCATATCACAACGGCACCGCATGGACCTGGACCCTCCCGGTCTTTTGCGAGGCCCTGGCGCGCGCCTGGGATTTTGCACCGGGAGCCCTGGCGGCGGCGAAAGCCTACCTGAGCAGCATGCAATGTTTGATGAACGCGGGATGTCTCGGCCAGATCCCGGAGATTCTGGACGGCGACGCGCCGCACGCTCAGCGCGGCTGCGACGCGCAGGCCTGGGGCGTGACCGAGGCATTGCGCGTCTGGAAATTGCTCCATGAGCCCGAACGCTAAATCGTTGCCAAGCGGCCGCAGGCGGGCAAAATAGCCGCATGAATTTCCGCAGCAAAATCATCGCCGGGAACCTCTTGGGAGAGTGGCGTGCGGCCATCCACGCCAGCGGCAAAAAACTCGTCGTTACCAATGGTTGTTTTGACATTCTCCACCTGGGCCACGTGACCTACCTCGAATCGGCGCGCAATCTCGGCGACGCACTGCTCGTTGGCATCAATGGCGATGAAGCGGCACGGCAGTTGAAAGGGCCGGGACGGCCGGTCAACTCTGAAGCCGACCGGGCCGCCGTCCTGGCGGCATTGGCCAGCGTGGATGGGGTCTTCATTTTTGCGGAAAAAACTGCGACCCGGTTCCTGGCCGAGGCCAAACCCGACATCTACGTCAAAGGCGGCGACTATACGCTGGACACATTGAACCAGGACGAGCGCCGAGCCGTGGAATCGACCGGCGGTAAAATTGTAATCATCCCGTTCGTACCAGGCAAATCCACCACCGGCTTGCTGGAAAAAATTTCGCGGCTGTGAAAATCCTGGTCATCTCCATGGCAGGCATCGGCGACACATTGATTCCTACGCCGTTCATCCACGAATTACGCGTCAATTTTCCCGATGCCACGATTGATGCGCTGGTAAGATGGTCTCCGGCGAAGGATTTGCTGGCGGGCAACCCGCATCTGCGCCACGTGCACCAGTGCGATTTCATCGAAGCTGGCGCGCCGGCGTTTCTGAAGTTGATCTTCGGCCTGCGCCAGGAGCGCTATGACATCTCCATCAATACCCATCCGCAGAGCAAGGCCGCTTACCGCGTGGTCGCACGCATCATTGGCGCGACGCAACGCCTCAGCCACGCCTATGACAACTCCACGTTCCTTGACGGATGGTTGATCACACACAAACTGCCGCAGGACTATGCCATCCACTCGGTGGACAACAATCTCAAGCTGTTGTCACTGCTCGGCAAAGCGCCGAAGCTGGCGGAGCATGGGTTTGAGCTGTTTCTGACGCCGGAGGAAATCGCGGCGGCTGAGGCCATGGCCCAACAAAACCGGCTCGCCACGCGCCGCGTCGTGGGGGTTCACGTGGGCTCAGGCAAGACAAAGAATCTGCGGATGAAGCGCTGGCCGGTGGAAAATTATATCGCATTGATCAGGCAAATTACGGCAGCGCGGCCCGACGTGACCGTGCTGCTTTTTGGCGGTCCCGAAGAGAAGGAAGAGAATGCACGCATTACGGCGGCAGCGGCTCATCCAAATCTGGTGATTCCGAAGACGCGCAGCATCCGTGAAGCTGCCGCGTTGATGAAGCATTGCGAGGTATTCTTGAGCGTGGACAACGCGATGATGCATTTTGCCGCAGCCATGAAGGTGCCGAAACAGGTGCTCATCGAGTCCATGACGTTCGGCCCGACGCTGGAACCCTACGGTCGCCCGTATCGGCTCGTGAAGAATCCGGCGGTGCATGGCCGGAACCTGGATTACTACCGCTACGACGGCAAAGGCATCCGCGGCACGGAACAGGAGCTCCGTCAGATCATGGAAGCGGTAAAGGTGGACGATGTTTTCGCCGCCATCACCGAAGCCTTGAGCTGAACTGCCCGCACCAGCCTACAGCTTGAAACCTGCCGCCCCGGCATCAGCAGCAAACATTTTCACGGTGTCGAGCGACAATGCTTTCAAATCCATTCCGGCCAGCTTCATGGCTTTGGCAAGGATGTCGTGCGGCACGGTCACGATTTCACAGCCGCAATCATTCGCCTGAAAAATATTCAGCACTTCGCGGACGCTCGCCCAGAGCAATTCTGCCTGGGACAGACCGGTCAGGAGTTTTTTGCACTCGCGCATGTGCGGCACCGGGTCCACCCCGGTGTCGGCAATGCGACCGGCAAACACAGACACGAATGCCGGCACCTTGGGGTTCAGTGCCTTGGCAACTCCGGCCACCTGCTCCAGTGTCAGGATGGCGGTGAGGTTGAGTTTTATGCCTTCGGCGGCGAGTTCTCGAATCAGCGGCAGTGAGGATTCTCCACGTGTGTTGGTAATGGGAATTTTGACATAGACGTTTTTAGCCCAATCCCTGATTTTCAGCCCCTGCCGCCGCATTTCGGGAAATTCATCGGAAAACACCTCGAACGAAACCGGTTTTTCCGTGATGTGCTGCAAAATTTCGCGCGCGAACGCCTCAAAATCCTTCAGCCCCGCCTTGCGCATCAGGGTGGGATTGGTGGTCATGCCCTGGATGAGCGGATTGGCGTTCAATTGGAGCATGCCCGCCTTGTCCGCACCATCGGCGAAAATCTTTACCTTCAACTCTTTCAGCGTACTCATAATTCAGGGTTTACGGTGAATTTTAATAATTCTTCGATTCGCACAAGATAATGTCCGCAGCCTGGGCCAGATTGCCAGCCGAAAAGTGCGGTTTTTGCCGGAGTTCCTCTGCGTAACCGCGATCAATGAAAACCGTCCGGCACCCGGCAGCGTAACCGCAATCCACGTCCCGCCAGCGGTCACCGACCATCCAGCTCTGCGCCAATTCGATATCCAGCGCCTTGGCCGCCCGCACGAGCATGCCGGGCTTCGGCTTGCGACAGTCGCATTCGGACGCGCCCTGGCCCGGATGATAACAGGTCTCCACGCGGTCGATCGGCAGCCGGCGGCACATTTCCGCATGAAGGGTTTCAATCATTTCCTTTTTAAGCGTGCCGCGACCGACATCCGGCTGGTTGGTCGCCACCACGAGCAAAAAACCGGCTGCCTTGAGCCTGGCGCACGCAGCGGGAACCTCGGGAAGAATTTCAAATTCGCTCAAACTTCTTGGTGGATACGGTTTGCGGTCACGCTCCAACGGGCGGTTGATGACGCCGTCGCGGTCAAGAAAAACAGCGCGCCGGACTCCGGACTTCGGACTTCGGACTTCAGACTTCACCGCGTGCTTTCCCATTTGGTCTGGCCGACTTTGAGCTTGGGATGAGAGACAAACAAGTGCCAGATCACGGCCTGGAAAGCCTCGCTGTGCGGCGTGACATGGGTGGGATTGACCGTCGGCACGATGACACAGGCCGTCGCTTCCCTGGCGGTATAGCCGCCATCACGACCCACAATGCCAATCACCGACGCCCCGACCTGTTTGGCAACCTGAATGGCACTGACCAGATTGGGACTGACATTTTTTTCGAGATTGCCGCCGCCGACGGAAAAAATGAGCAGGCCGTCCTTCGCCGAGATGCGACTGCCTTTGAGCCACTCGGAGAAAACCGTCGCCCATCCCTCGTCGTTGGTACGGGCGGTGAGTTCGGAGACATTGTCCGTCGGCGCATAGGCCTCGAAACCGCAGATTTTGCGGAAGTCATTCACCGCGTGGCTGGCATTGGCCGCGCTACCCCCAACCCCCAGAATGAACAGCCGTCCGCCGCGCTCGCGCACCCGGGCCAGTTCGGTCACGGATTTTTCAATGGCGTCGGGGTTGAGTTCGGAAACCAGTGTTTGGACCTCGTCAAGAAATTGTCTGGCAAAGCTCATGTTGATTTTGATTGTAGCAGCGATTCCAATTCCGCCAAGCCCGCAGGTGATCCCATTTCGTAAAAGCGCTCGTGGACTTCATAGCCCGCCAGTTGTTTTTCGCGAACGAGGCTGCCCAGGACTTCAGCCAGGTCGAACGGCTGGCCGGCGGAATAAGATTCAAATACCGACGCCTGGAACAGGCTCAGGCCGTAATCGATGTGTCGCATCTCCGGGGGGCGGTTCTTTTTGTCGTAAACGGCAATTTGACCGTCGCGAAAAACCACGTTGCTGGTGTCATAGCGGCCTTCGTTGCGATAAACGGTCATGCAACCGAGCTTGCCACTCTGCCGGAAAAATTCCGCGATGGGGCGATAGGCCACCGGCAGATAAGAATCGCCGTAGAGCACGAAAAATTCAGGGCCGAGCAACGGGAGCGCTTGTTTGATGGCCCCACCCGTGCCCAGCAGTTTCGGGCCATCGAATGAATAACTCAGGCGCACGCCAAACGCGCTGCCATCGCCAAAATCGCGTTGAATCATCTCGCCGAGGTAACCAATGCACAACACCACCTGCCGGATGCCGCGGGCATGGAGCAATTCAAGTTGATGCGCCAAAAACGGTTTGCCCGCGACGGGCACGAGCGATTTGGGGATTTTTTCCGTGATGGGACGCAGACGCGTGGCCAGTCCGCCCGCGAGAATCGCAACGGGAATTTCCAACGGCGCGCTCACGAAATCACGAGTTTGGTTCCCTCGAAATCAAAGCGGAAGCGGACTTCCTTCAAGCCCGACTGTCGCATCGCGTGTCGCAACCTCGCCTTGTCCTCGGCATAAAACATCAGGAAACCGCCGCCCCCCGCGCCGATCAGTTTGCCACCCAGCGCACCATTGGCCAGCGCCAGGTCATACCATTCGTTGATCTTGGGATTGCTCATGCCGCCGCTGCGCTGTTTCTTGCGTTGCCAGTGAACATCCATCAACCGCGCGAATTCGTGGAGATTGCCCGCCTCCAGGGCCACCTTGCTTTGCTGACCGAGACCTTTGACGAAGTGCAAATTTTCAATCATGCCCGCATCGGCCTGTTTCGATTTCTGATCCTGCTCCTTCAAAATGGACGACGCACTGCGCGAATAGCCGGTAAAAAACAACAGCAAATTATCTTCAAGATTGTCGCGCGTCTCGTCGGAAACCTTTAACGGCCAGGCCTCGACTTTGCCATCCGGCAAAAAATTAAAACACGTCAGCCCGCCATAAGCGGCGATGTACTGATCCTGTTTGCCAATTGGCTCCTTCAGGCGGTTCAACTCGATGTCACACGCCTGCGCGGCGAGATCGGCGGGCTGGACGAGGTTTTTTTTATAAGCGTGCAACGCCTTGAGCAGCCCGGTCGTAAAACTGCCGGAGGAACCCAGGCCGGTTCCCGACGGAATGTCCGCCATCGAGGTCAGTTCCAGTGAATGACCTTTCATGCCAAGCAGGCCGAACGCCTCGCGGATGATCGGGTGTTTCAACTGCGCCGCCTCCGGCACCCGTTCCAGTTCCGAATACTTCACGATCAAGTCCGGCACGAACGTATCGTGCAACGTGATGTAAACATACCGGTCGATCGCCGCCGCGATGAGAAAGCCACCGAATTTTTCGTAATACGACGGCAAATCCGTGCCGCCGCCGCCGAGACTGATGCGAAGGGGAGAACGTGCGATGATCATTTCAAATGAGGGGTTGGCGTCTGGCTTCTTGATTTAGGGTTTTGGCGACGGCGAGTCAAAGGTAAACCCGCTTTTCCGGTAAATTTGCTCGACGATTTGCAGCGCATCGCGTGCTGCCATCAACCCGGCTCCCGGCTGGCGCTTCAATTGAATGTCTTTTTCGAATTCCATCATCTCGCTGCGCCAGGATTCGTCGGGGCCCGGAAATTCATACAGTTTCGCATCCGGCGGGCCCATTTCGGGTTTCATCTGGTAATGATAGAGCTTCTCGACGCCGTAGCTGCCGCCGAGGCCTTCGATGTGCAGCTTGGTGTGACGGCCATAAATCTCGAAGGAGAAAAGATTCTTCCACTCGGTGCAACTGACATGCAGCCACGCCGTCTGCCCTTTGGCCGTCTGCAAATTCAAAAAGGCATTATCATCCACCGGCATGTTCCAGAAATACGTTGTCGCCTGGCCGGCCACTTTGGGGAAGGGGCCGAGGAACCAGCCCGCCAGATCGATCAAGTGAATCCCCTGGTCAATCAGCTCGCCACCGCCGGAAAGCTTCGGATCCGCGCGCCATTCCTGGTCGTAACCGATACGCCCGCCGTGGCCGTAGCGCGCGCGAATAAACATCAATTCCCCCATCACCCCGGAGGCAAATATTTCACGCGCCTGGATGAACGACGGATGATAACGATGATTAAACCCGACCCGGACGCAAACGCCGCGCTGATCCGCGAGCGAAATCAAATCGTCGATTTGTTTCACGGAAATGCCCGCCGGCTTTTCAACGATGACGTGTTTGCCCGCGCAGATGGCCGCGGCGGAGACCTCAGCCAGCGCACCATTAATCGTCGCCACAATCACCGCCTCCACCTGCGGGTCGGCTACCGCCAGCTTGAAATCGGCGGCGGCGTGCCCGCTTTTGGCGAGCTTCACCAGTTCTTCGGCGCGCGCCAGGTTCGTGTCGCAGGCCACTACAAGTTTTGAGCCGGCGGGCAGGCCGGCCAGCCGCTTTTTCCCGATCAATCCGCACCCAATGATGGCGTAGTTCATTTGTCGCCCCAGGTTTTGCCGC
Organism: uncultured Bifidobacteriaceae bacterium; assembly: GCA_964413165.1. GTDB lineage: Bacteria > Verrucomicrobiota > Verrucomicrobiia > Limisphaerales > UBA11358 > UBA11358. The sequence goes on along the minus strand of CAYPSF010000017.1, from coordinate 27,286 downwards.
GGTCCTTCGGCACGATGCGGCGCAAGGCGTAGATGTCGCTGTTCAAATCCGCCTTGAATTCATGCAGTTTTTCCCACGGATCCCATTGCGCGCTGATGAGTTTGCCGGTAATGCCGTCGCTCTCGCGGCTGGCGAGATAAACCGCCAGCCGGGCCCCTAATTCCAAAGGTGTCGCGCCTTTTTCCTTCCATTGTTTGTTCTTCTCGTAAAAGGCGGCGCCGACCTTTTCCGGTCCGGCGGCCAGAACCTCATCCACCAGCCGCGTGGCCAGCGCGCCCGGGGCAATGGCGTTTACGTCCACCTGAAAGCTCCGCAATTCTTCGGCCAACGTTTCCATGAGCCGCACCGCCGCGGCCTTGGATGCGGCATAGGCGCTGATGTTGGGCAGCGGGTTCGTCGCTCCACCACCGCTCAACACGATGATTTTTCCCCGGCCGTTTTTTTTGAAATAAGGGATCGCTGCCCGGGACGGAAGTAAAACACCGTAAAGGTTGATGTCCATCGCCCGCCGCCATTCGTCGAGTGAAACCGACTCGGTCGCCCCCATCGGCCCGTAAACGCCGGCGTTCAAGACCAGCGCGTGCAGCGGGCCCAGTTCGCGCAAGGTAAAGGCGACGAGATCATTTGCCTGTGATTCATCGGCAACGTTGCAGGTTTTGGCGGAAACCTTTTGCCCGGGGAATTTCCCGGCCAGTTCGTCGCGCGCGGCGGACAAATCTTTTTCGCTGCGGGCGCAGAGAACAATATTCGCGCCTTCGCGGAGGAAATATTCGGCGATGACCTTGCCCAGTCCCTGGCTGCCGCCGGTAATGAGCGCGTTAAGACCTTTGAGTTTCATATTCAGGCACGACCGACAGAAAGATGTTCGACGCAGGGCAGGCTTTTCAACTCCTTTTCCAAAAAACGGTTGGCGTCCACAAAAACAGCCCGGCGCATGGTCGAGGCCAGTTTGGTCCAGTCCGCCCGGCGGAACTCCGGCCATTCCGTGCAAACGACGGCCGCATCCGCTCCCTTCACCGCGTCGGCAATTTGAGCCGCCAGCCGCACCGGATTGAGTTCGGCGGGCAATTGTTTCACCGCCGGATCAAAGGCCTGGACGCCCGCACCTGCCGCCACCAGTTCCCGGCACAATTCCACCGCGGCACTGCGGCGGAGGGTATCCGTGTTGGGGGTATAGGTCAGGCCCAGTACGGCGATGGTTTTGCCCCGCAAATCGCCGAGATACGATCGCAACCGTCGCAACATCCAGCCGCGATGTAAATCGTTGCTTTGCTTGATGGCGGGAATGACGGATATCGGTTCCCCGCGTTCAGCCGCCAGTCGGGTCAGCGTCACGACATCCCGCGCGAGCGTGCCGCCGGCGAACGGTCCGCCGGGACCGAGATAAGCCTTCGGCCCGATGCGTGGCTCGCTTTTGAGTCCGGCAGACACCTCCTTCGCATCCGCCCCGACCAGCTCGCACAATCGGGCCACCTCGTTGATGAAGGTGATGGAAAGCGCCAGGAATGAATTGAGGGCATGCTTTACCATCTCCGCCGATTCGGTGCGCAGGAACAGAATTTGCGGGGTGAACGGAGCGAACAATTCCTCCAGCAACGGTTTTTTAGCGTCGCTGCGCAGGCCGACAATGACGCGTTCAGCCTTTTCGAAGGCGTCAATGGCCTTGCCGAGCCGGAGATTTTCCGGCGAACAGGCAAAATGAAATTGCGGAAATTCGGTTTCGAGTTGGCGGCAGGTACCGACGGGCAGTTGCGCGGAAACCAGCACCAGCGCGCCGTTGGGCAGATGGGGCAGAGCACGGCGAAGACGGGCCACGACGAAGTCCGTGTCCGATTCGTCATGGTCATTGACCGGCGTATCGTAGCATAGCCAAAGCACGTCGGCCCGGGCGCACGCGATTTTGGGGTCGGTGGTGAAGGAAAGTTTTTGGGCGGCCAGCCCGGCGGCCAGGAGTTCGTTCAAGCCCGGCTCAGCCAGGGGCGCCTGCCCGGCGTTGAGCCGGTCAATGTTCGCCGCGTCGAAGTCGAGCCCCACGACCTGAAAGTGCCGCGCGCTGCAGGCAGCCGTGACGCTGCCCAGGTGCCAGAGGCCGAGGACGGTGACGTTCATGGGCGCAATTCGTAAACCCACTGGTTCTGCTGCAGCCATTGGAGCGTGCGACCGATGCCTTGTTCAATCGTTAGCGACGTTTTCCAACCCGTGCCGCGAATTTTTTTGGTATCGAGAAAGATGAATGGGTTGTCCCCCACCCAGCCGCGGTTGCCGCCGGTATATTCCAGTTTCGGTTTCAAACCCAGCGCGTTGCAGATGAAGCCGATGGACTGGTTGACCTGAACATATTCATCCGTACCGAGGTTGTAGATTTCCACGCCGTGCCTCGCCTTTTTTGCCGTGCCGAGATTCATGACGTGCAACATGGCACTGACGCAGTCCTGGACGTAAAGATAACTTTTTCGCTGCGCGCCGTCGCCGAGCACTTTCAGGCGATCGGGGTGTTCGAGCAGCTGTTTGTAGAAATCGAAAACGTGCCCGTGCGTGTAGCGCTCACCGAGAATCGAGACGAAACGGAAAATGTAACCCTCGAATTTGAAACCCTCGCAATAGGAGGAAATCATCCCTTCGCCGGAAACTTTGGACGCGGCGTAAAGCGAAGTCTGCACGGGAAACGGCGCCTCCTCGGGTGTGGGAATTTTTTTCGCCTCGCCATAAACACTGCCGGTGGAACTGAAGGCGATGCGCCGGATGCCGTTGGCCCGCATGGCTTCGAGGACGTTAAACGTGGCGACGGTATTCTGCTGAAGGTCCTTCGACGGGTGTTCGAGGCCAAAGCGGACGTCCGCATTGGCCGCGAGATGAAAAACCGTGTCGCAACCCGCCATGGCCCTGGTCAGCGCGGCCAAATCCAGGTTGTCGCCTTCAATCAATTTGAACCGGGGGTTCGCCTGCGCGGGCAGGAGGAATTTGCGCTGGCCGGTCGAGAAGTTATCCCAACCCACAACGGTTTTGCCGTCCTGCAACAGCCGGTCAACGAGATTGCTGCCGATGAAGCCTGCCGCGCCAGTGACAAAAATTGTTTCCATGCAGAACAGCCAGTTTAATGCGGGCCGGCGCTTCTCGCCAGTATTTTTGAGCGGTGCGCGGCGGTCCACTGCTTTTCGCCGGGTGTGATTATCCCCCGGGGGCGGTCGGTCTTGACATGTTTATCAGCCCAAGTATCTTCCGTATCGTGTTGCCTTCATATAGACAGAGCGCGTGGGTATACCGCGTACTGCCGGATTTTCTGCTTAAACCGCTCCGGGCCATTTACAATGTTTACTACGGCTGGTTTCTCTGCCGGAACCTCCGCCGACAGGAACAAATTCTGGCGCAGCTTTTTCCCGAACAACCGGCCCGCATTTCTGCCGGCCCCTTCAAAGGGATGACGTATGTTGGCGCGAGCGTGGGCAGCCTGCTGCTGCCCAAACTCGTTGGTTTCTACGAAGCCGAACTCGGCGACGTCATTGAAAAAGTGGTGCAGCATGGTTATGAGCGCATCCTGAACGTCGGTTGTGCGGAAGGTTACTACGCGGTCGGACTTGCCCTGCGCTCCCCCAAAACAAAGGTTTATGCCTTCGACATCGATGATAAAGCGGCGCGGCTTTGCCATGAATTGGCGCAACACAACCGGGTGGACGACCGGGTCATCTTCAGCGGCGCCTGCGATCCGGCCCGGCTCAACGAAATGATCCAGGGAGAAACGGTCATCGTTTGTGATTGCGAAGGTTACGAGCTGGAATTGCTGGACCCCGTCAAGGCGCCGAAGCTGGCCCGGGCCGACCTGCTCGTGGAATTGCATCGGGTGGCCGACGCGCAGGTATCGGTCAAGGAGGTATTGATGAAACGCTTTGAAAGCACGCATCATTGCCGGTTCATTCCCCTCGGCAATTATGACCCGGCGCAATACGCCATTCTCCAAAAGCTCAGCCTGCCGGACCAAAAAATCGCCGTGGCGGAACTCCGTACCGGTGTGAACGGCTGGTGCTGGTGGGAACGGAAACGCTGAACCCGCGCACGAATTCATGCCCAGGACAGGATCGGGATTGTCTGTTGACGGTGGCTCCGCTAAACACTAGTAAATCCCGTTGTTATTTATGACCGAGCCGACGACCGACCATTTGAAAACCGAAGTCAAAGCGTTCTGGAACCGCGAATCGTGCGAAACCTGGGCGGCTCGTTCGGACAAATTCACGCGGGAATATTTCGAGGAGATCGAGCGTTGGCGTTATGCGAGCCAGCCGTTCGTCCATTCATTTGCCCAGTTCACGCGGTATCATGGGAAACGGGTATTGGAAGTCGGCTTCGGAGCCGGTACGGACTTTATTCAATGGCTGCGCGCCGGTGCGATTGCCTCCGGGATTGACCTGACCGAAGAGGCGCTGGCCAATCTCACCCATCGTATCAAGGTTTATGGCCTGCCGGCGCCGGAACGGTTGCAGGTGAGCGACGCCGAGAATCTTCCGTTCGAATCCAACAGTTTCGATCTGGGTTATTCCTGGGGTGTCCTGCACCACACCCCCAACACGGAAAAGGCGATTGGCGAACTGGTGCGCGTGGTGCGCCCCGGCGGCGAAATAAAGATCATGCTCTATAACCGGCATTCGTTGAATGCGCTGCATAGCTGGGTAAAATTCGCCTTGCTCAAGGGCCGTCCCTGGAAAAGCCTTCGCTGGGTAATGTGGCATCATCAGGAGAGCATCGGCACCAAGGCCTACACCAAGGCGGAAGTCCGGCACATCCTGTCGGCGTTAAAGCTGACGAACATCCGCATTGAAGCGCTGATGATGAACGTCGACCCCACCGTCAACCGGTTCCCCGCCCTGGTCCGCCCGCTGGCGCGCGCTGCCCTCGACGTGGTCAATGCCGGATTCGGCTGGAGTCTGGCCATCTCGGCGCGCAAAACCTGATTCCATCGCCTTGGGCCGGCGTCAAACCGGGACTGGTAAATCGGAAGAAGTCGCGCTTGGACTGCCGTTTCCGAAAAGATTCTTGCCCTGAATTCCTTGATTCACGATACTTTTCATTCATGTCAACCTTGAAAAAGTCCCCGGTACCCGGCGGGATGGCGACCACCCTTTGACCTTTTTCGCGTATGCCACAACGTCATCGGCTGGTCATCAAGGAATGTCTTTGGGTTTGTGGCGGGTTCCAGACCATTTTTCAACGTCATGCCATCCGCGATCTCGAGGCGCTCCGGCAGCGGGGAGCCAAACTGTTTGTTCTTAAAAGCCACAAGGACGCCGAAGAACTGGAACAACTCCGGCGGCTGCTCCGGCAAAGCGACGACCACGTCATCCTGGGCTGGATGGAACCCAACAAGCTGGCCGCCGTCTATCCGCTGATCCGCGAGCGGAAGAATTTTTCCATCATTGGTGACGATTGGTGGATCATGCCCAACTGGTACATGCGCGAAGCGCAGTATATTCTTTTTCGGAAATACAACGGTATCGCCATGTACCTGGAAAAGGCGCCGTTTGTCCAAGCCGGGGAACCTCCGTTTTTCTTCAATCCCTATCCGCAAACCGGCATGTATCCGACTCTTTGTGCCCTGCTCCGCCCCCCAACGGTGGCCGTCGCGCCCCTGGTGGACTGGTGGAACCGGCGGCGCCGGCAGGACGAACCCATCACCCCGGAAAAATATCTTTATTTCCCCTGGGCCATCAACGCCGATGACATGGCCGGCAAGGACGAAGAACTGAAATACGATTTTGCCAACACCGCCGGGACCATGGGTGTCTGGATCATGCGCAATTATCGCGTCCCGACGCGCTATTCGTTCGCCAGCCTCTACGAGGACCGCCGGCGGCTGACGGATTCCATCGCCCGTTTTGCCGACCACCCTTTCAAATTCTACGACTGCCGGCGGGAAAAAAACTTCTGGCTGCCTTACGATGAGTACATGCGTAAAAGCCGGCAAAGCCGGTTTGTGGTCACCACCGGCGGGTTGCAGGACGCCGCGCTGCACAAATTCCTCGAATACCTCTGCCTGGGCACGCCGATGATCGGGCGCGGACTGCCGTTTGAATATCCCTGGCTGGATGATTGTCTGTTCAATATTGACACCATGCACGTGACGCCGGACCAGTTGAAGCCGCTGTTGCACCAGGCCCTGGACCGTTATCCGGTTATGCGCGAGAACTGCCGCAAATGGCGGGAAAAGGTGCTGGAACTGCATAATATTCATCGCATCCTGGACATGGTTCAGGACCAGGCTGACGGCAAGCCTGTCCCGCCCGGCTACCTGAAGGTGGACCTGAAACAGTCCGCTGGAAAATCATCATTGAAATGATTCCTTCTCCCGAAGCGCGCGAAATGAAAAACCCCGGGGCTCCGCGCCTGAACCAGCTTCTGCAGAGCGGGATTGTTTTTACCGCCATCAGCCTGTTGACCAACCTGGTTCATTATATCTTTCAAATGATCGTCAGCCGGCAATTCGACGGTGAAACCGGCGAATTCGGCCTCGCTCTCACCACCCTCACTTTCGTTGGTTTTCTGGGCCTGCCGCTGGCCATTGCCACCCAGGCCGTCACCTACCACGTCGCGCGCTTTCATTTCAGCGGCGACGACGTCCGGCTGCACGGCCTGCTGGCCGGTTGTCGTCGATTTCTTTTTCATGTCACCATCGCCGGCTCGGTCGTTGCCATCCTGCTGGTGAAACCGTTGGGTGATTTTTTCCATATTCCACGTATGAGTCTCACCCTCATCGCACTGGTTTGCGTGCTGGGCGGGCTTTGGAGCTCCTATGTGACGGCGCTTTGCCAGGGACTGGCCTGGTTCAAACGGCTTGCCTTCATCGGACTGTTGGCGGCCATCCTGCGGGTTTTGTTCGGCTGGCTCACGACCAGAATCTGGCCCGTGGCCGAATGGGCGGTTTTGGCCACGGCCGTCATGCTACTCGCCAATTTAATTTTGCTTTTCTGGAAAAAAGATTTTCCGCGCCGGACCGACACCGCCATTTCGCCGTGGGACCGGGAATTTGTCCAGTTTCTCCTGGTCAGCACCGCCTATGTTCTTGGCTCAATCTGCTTCAGCCAGGGCGATTTGCTCGTAGCCAATAAATTTTTTGCGAAAAGCGATCTGGACGCTTACGGCTCGGCCGGATTGCTGGCCCGTGCGTTGCTTACGGCCGTTCTCCCGCTGCTGGTCGTTTTGTTCACCCATCGTTCCGGTCGACAACATGGTAACGCATTGCGCGAACAGCTAAAATTGCTTGGTTTTTACGCGTTCGGCTTGCTCTGCGGCGCCGTCGGCCTGATCGTGTTGAAATCGTTTGCCCTGCAACTCCTGCATCGAAACACACCGGATGCGGCCGGAATGATTGGCCGGCTTTCCCTCACCATGGTCTTCGTCGGCCTGTTGCAAGCGCTGGCGATATGGTCGCTGGCCAGCCGCTGGATCAAGCTTTCACTGCTCTTTGGCGGACTGGGCATCGCCTACGGGATTACTTTGCTGTGCTTCGGCAAATCGCCGGCGGATCTGCTGCAGGTTATGCCCGTAGCGGCGGGCGTCGCGTTCGGCGCATTGTTTTTGCTTTGGCTCATCGCCATGCTCACGCACAAAATTGGTGAACCAGCAAAGCCGATTTGAATTCGTCCGGGGTTTAGGCCAGACTCGCCCCATGCCGTCCGGCCCGGAAAACCTGCCTCGCATCAGTTTCATCATGCCGACGCTCAACGTCGAGGCATTGCTGGACAACGCGCTGTCGTCCATCACACGCCAGACCTATCCCCGCGACCGGTATGAAATCCTGCTGGCGGATGCGCATTCCACTGATCGGACGCGCGAGATCGCAAAAAAACACCAGGCCGTCGTCCTCGACGACAACGGTAAAAACATGGAGGAGGGCAAACGCCTCGCGCTGCAACAGGCCACCGGCGAATACATCGTCTTTATGGATGCGGACAACGAAATCACGCATCCCGATTACATCGAACTGGCGGTGCGGGTGCTCGCAGCCAGCCCGCAGGCCCTCGGCGTGGAAAGTTATTATCTGCCGTCGCCCAAAATGAGCTCGTTTTGCGCCTATCTCACATACCGGCTGCACATCAGCGATCCCATTGCCTGGTTGATGAGCGCAAATCCGAAACTCGTGGCCCGTGACGGCGACGCGGAACGCTGGACCCTCCCCGAGGACTCGCTCGCGTATCCGCTCGGCGCGAACGGGTTCGTTTTTCGCCGCGCCGACCTGGAATCGGTGAAAGCCGGCGAACATTTTCAAGACACCCACGCGGCGCTGCACCTCATGCGCCAGGGCAAGCGCGAATGGCTGCGGATCCGCGGTCGCGGCGTACATCATTTTTATGTCCAGACCCTTTGGGGCTTTCTGCAAAAACGTCGCCGGGCCACGGTGCATTTTCTTCGCGTCCAGGAACAGGCCCGGACCAATTGGATGAAGGAAAAACCGCCCGTGCCACTCTGGCTGGCGGTTGTGTATTGCGCCACTTTCGTGGGCCCGCTCTGGCACACGGCGCGCGGCCTGGTTCGTGACCGCGACGCGTGCTGGCTCTGGCACCTGCTGGCCAGTCCCGCCAGCGTGGCGGGTAACGCCTGGGGCGTGTGGACTTACAAGACCAGAAAACATGATCCAAAACTGGTGGCCAATCTGAAACCCAAACAGACCTTGAAGCAATGACCAAAAACCAGCACGACGATTACACGAATTTTCCCGAATCAGGGTTATGCGGAAGAATCAAACTGGCCCATGACTGGATACCGGCTGGTTGCCAGCGGTTATTGGATGGCGGCTGCGCCTTCGGCTATGGCACCCGGCATTTCAAATCCAAGGCCGCCGAAACCTGGGGAGTGGATCCCAACCCGACCTTCATCGCCATCGCGCAACAACGGTATCCCGACATTTCCTTCCGGGTTTGTGGCCTGGAGCAGACTGCCTTCGAAGCCGGCTATTTCAATGTGATTATTTTGAACGACGTCCTGGAGCACGTCATTGACGAACGGAAAGCCCTCAACGAGATGTGCCGGATTCTGGCTCCGGGAGGAACGCTGATCATCACCACACCTCATCGCGGCCTGTTTTCATTCATGGACCCCGACAACTATGTTTATCACCTGCGCACCAAAGCGCCGCGGCTTTACCGCTGGCTGTACCGGGCCAAATATAGGAAAGCCCCTCCGGATGATCTCAAACCCGGTTATGAACAACTGCATCGCCATTACAACCGGGAGGATTTTGTCCGGCTGCTGAATGGTTCTGATTTTCAAGGTCGTTATGAAATCGACGGCCTCCTGCGGAGCGGCCTGGTGTTGGGTGTCTTCCGAAGCAACCTGTATGAATTTTTAAGCCTGTTCCTGGGAATAAAGCTGGCGGGCAGTCTGACCCGGCCGCTGCACTGGCTGGCGGACCAGGAGTTTTTCATTCCGTTTGGCCCGCTCGCTTATAACATTGCGATTCGCGTCAAAAAAATCAAATAACTGCGGGTGACGTCGCGGCCAAATCCGCGCGGGCCATCTCCTCAATGATTTGTTCAAAGGCCGTTTCCGGCTGCCAATGCAACAGGCGGCGGGCCTTGGCGGCGTTGCCCACAAGCTGGCGTGGATCCGCCGGCCGAAAATGCTTGGGATCGCTCTTCACGTGCTGACGCCAATCCAGACCTGCAACCCGGAAGGCAATCTCAATGACCTCCTGCACGCTATGAAGCTGGCCGGTGGCGAAGACAAAATCCTCGGCGGTGCCCGGCTGCAACGCCAGCCACATGCCACGCACGTAGTCGCGGGCGCTCCCCCAATCGCGTTGCGCACTGGTGTCCCCCAGCACCAGCTCCTGCTGTTTTCCGGCTTTAATCGCGGCGGCAGCAAGGCAGATCTTCCGGGTCACGAAGTTCATCCCCCGGCGGGGCGATTCGTGATTGTAGAAAATGCCATTGACCGCGAACAGTCCAAAGGTCTGGCGATAAACCCGCACCATCTGGGTGCCAAATGCCTTGGCGCAACCGTAAGGAGTCACGGGTGCGATCGGCGAGGTCTCGTCCTGCGGTGAGTGTTCCGGGCTGCCGAAAATTTCGCTGGAACTGGCGTGAAAAAAACGTGGCGGTTTGGGCAATTGACGGACCAGCTCCAGCAACCGAAGCGTGCCCAATCCCGTGACCCGGCAGGTCTCCTCGACTTTTTCAAAACTCTGGCCGACATGGCTCCGGCCCGCGAGGTGATAGACTTCATCGGGAGCAGATTGCACCAGCGGAACGCGCACGGAATCGGGATCATCGAGATCGGCCGGGTAAAGATACAAACGTTTCCGGTAGATCCGGCCGTCGCGGACGAGATGCTCCAGGTTGGCAGACGGCAAATCATTGCCGCGCCGTACCAACCCATGGACTTCATAATCCTTTCCGAGCAGCCATTCGGCGAGATAGGAACCGTCCTGCCCCCCGGTGCCGGTGATGAAGGCACGTTTCATTACCGCCGGCTATTTCCTCTGCTGTGCCAGTGATTTCACGTCGGCCTCCACCATCAGACGCACGAGATCGGCAAATTTGGTCTTGGGCATCCAGCCGAGCTTTTTGTGGGCCTTGGTGGCGTTACCCACCAGCTGGTCCACTTCGGCCGGGCGATAAAATTTGGGATCCACCTCCACGTATTTTTTCCAGTCCAGCTGGACATGGTCGAAGGCGTGCTCAAGGAATTCCTTGACGCTGTGGGTTTCACCGGTAGCGATGACGTAATCATCCGGCTCCGGCTGCTGGAGCATGAGCCACATGGCTTCGACGTACTCCTTGGCATAACCCCAGTCGCGTTTGGCCTCCAGGTTGCCCATGAACAGCTTGTCCTGCAATCCGGCCTTGATGCGCGCGATGGCGCGGGTGATTTTGCGCGTCACGAAATTCTCGCCGCGCCGGGGCGATTCGTGATTAAAAAGGGTGCCGTTGCTGGCGTGCAGGCCGTAGGATTCGCGGTAGTTCACCGTAATCCAGTAGGCATAAACCTTGGCGCAGGCATAGGGGCTGCGGGGATGAAACGGCGTCAGTTCATCCTGCGGGGTGGCCCGCACCTTGCCGTACATCTCGCTGGAAGACGCCTGATAAAAACGCGGGCGAAGGCCGCTTTCATGAATCGCCTCCAGCAATCGCGCCACGCCCGTGGCGGTGATGTCGGCCGTGTAACCCGGAATGTCAAAACTGATCCGGACATCACTCTGGGCGGCGAGGTTATAGACTTCATCCGGCCGGATTTTATCCAGCAATCGCTTCAGCGAACCGGCATCGCTCATGTCCCCATGATGCAAGGAAAGTCGTTCGGCCTTGAAATGAGGGTCGGCATAAACCTGCTCCAGCTGCCCCACGTAAGGTGCGGCGGTACGACGGATGATGCCGTACACTTCGTACCCCTTGGCGAGTAGCAGTTCGGTCAGATACGATCCGTCCTGCCCGGTAATGCCCGTGATGAGAGCTTTTTTTGCCATAACGATGAACGAAGTGTTTCGGAATTACGACTTCGCAGCAAGCCCGAAGCGCACGGAAATTGCCTTCGCCCATTCCGGCGGCAGGCAGGGATGTGGTCAACGTTCAGGCACTCCGGGCGGGGCATCAGCCATTTGTTTTTGAAATTCCTTTTGCCAGTCGACCCCGGGCGCCTCCAGGCCGGTGACCATGTGGGTGGCGATGCAGGGATGAGGCGACCAAAGCTTATAGCGGCGGCCAAATAAAATTTGTCGCCAGCAATAATACCAGGACAGGACCATGCTGCCGGCCCAAAACCATCGGTGCGAAACCGACCACCAGACAAATTTGACCGGATTAAAAATGCGTTTCTTGGTCAAGGCCGCCCACATGGCCAGGTCCGGAATACCCCGCCCTTGATAAGCCCGAAACAGCCGGTGATAAAGATCCTGGCTTTCGATCAACGCCGCACGTCTGGCCATGAAGGTGTGGGTCGCGCTGAGGCAGGCACTCCAATTTTTCCCGGCAAAGGCCCTTTTCTCAAAATTCATGCGGTGCAGGTCGGCCGTGTAAAAATCGGAACTTTCATAGGGCGCAATGAAATCGGCATCCGGGTTTTGTCTGAAGAAATCGACCGCCAGGCGATACTGGCCGGGGAGGTAGAAGTAATCGTCTTCGGCGAAATGAACGATTTCCGCGTCCGTTTGCTCGATGAGGATACGAAGCTGTTCCTGGAGCGTGGTGCCGCCACCGACCCCGGGATACCGCAAAAGGACCAAATCCTCCGCCGGCCACAGTCGGGTGAAGAGGGTTTCGTAGGCGGGCGGACAATCGTTCAGCAACACCCATAATTTGACCCGCAATCCCCCGAGCGAGTTTTTGAAAGACTGCAGGCAAAATTCGGCCAGCTTGAGCTTGTCATCGGGGAAAACCGGCGGGCGCGGGCCGTTGGTGGATATTTTGGGATAAATCCGGTACGTCACGGCCACATCATATTTAAACGAATTCATGGCGGAATCATTTGGCCGGCGCTTCATGGGTCGCCAGATAGTCACGATACCAGGCAATGGTTTCGTTCAACCCCTGCTCCAGCGTGAACTGTGGCTGCCAGCCCAAAAGGCGATGCGCCTTCGCCGCGTTCAAGTATTGCGCGCGCATTTCGCCGGCCGTGGTGTTTTGCACGTCGGGTTCGAGCTGTTTACAGTTCATCAATTGCTGAATCACTTTCACGAGCTCGAGCACGGTCATGGGACGTTCCAGGCTGAAGTTGAAGGCCTGCCCCTGCACTTTTGGGTCCGCGAGGCATTCCGCGGTTCTCAGATAGCAGCGGCTCACGTCCTTGACGTAGATATAATCGCGCACCGAGTGGCCGTCGCTGCGGATGACCGGCCGTTGATGGTTCAAAAAGCACCGGATGGTGTACGGCACGATGCGGCTCCAGTTCAACGCGCCGCCGCCATAAATATTTCCGCACCGAAGAATCGCCACGGGCAGACCGTACGTATGATGATATGCCTGGGCGATGAGATCGGCGCAGCTTTTCGAGACTTCGTAGGGATGCCTGCCTTGCAACGGCATTTCTTCGGTGTACGGCAGGTGCTCATGCGGACCGTAAGCCTTGTCACTCGAGGCAATGACGACCCGCTTCACCAATTCCGGTTGCATCCGGCACGCTTCGAGCAAATTGTAAGTGCCACGAATGTTCGTTTCAAAGGTGGCCAACGGATCGCGATGCGCCACATTCACAATCGGCTGCGCCGCCAGGTGAAAGACCGTGTCCACCGCCTGCTCGCTGAGCACGCGCTTGAGGCCGGGAAAATCTTCAACGTTTCCCGGCACGGACAAAACCTGCCGGCCCTCATCGGAGCGATCCAGGCCGGCGGTCGAACCGGGATTGCGGGCGAGCGCGATGACCTGCGCCCCTGCAGCCAGCAAATCTTTCACGAGCCAGAAACCGACCATGCCGGTCGCCCCGGTCACCAACACCCTTCGATCATGCCAAAAATCGTTTTTGGCCGGATTCATTCCCAGATTTTCCACGGAGCCTTGCCCGTCTTCCAGAGATTATTGAGCACTTCAAATTCGTACGGGGTGTCCATGTGATGCCAGAAGCTGTCGTGCTTATAAATCATGAGTTCGCCATCCGCCGCCATGCGCTGCAACGGTTCGCGTTCGAGAATCAAATTTTCCCGGTCGTTCAAGTAGCGGTCGAAGATGGAGGCATTGAACACGAAGAAACCGCCGTTCAAATAGCCGCCGCTGAACTCCGGCTTCTCGTTAAACTTGGCGACGTTCTGGCCCTGGATCACCAGTTCGCCAAAGCGACCCGGCGGATGCGCGCCGGTCAAGGTCCCGACCTTGCCGTGTGACTTGTGAAATTTAATGAGGGCGGGAATGTCAATGTTGGCCACCCCATCGCCATAGGTGGCGCAAAAAATTCCCTCCCCCTCCAGGTGTTTCCGGGCGCGCCAGAGCCGGGCGCCGGTCATCGCGTCCTCACCGGTATCCACACAAGTGATGCGCCACGTCTCGGCAAACTGGCTGTGAAAGGTGATGCGGTCCGGACCCGTCCGGCCAAGATCGATGGTGATGTCATTCGTCAACGCGGCAAAGTTGAGGAAAAAATCGCGGATATAATCACCCTTGTAGCCGAGCAGCAAAACGAATTCGTTGAAACCGTGGGCACTGTAGATTTTCATGATGTGCCACAGGATCGGGTGGTTGCCAATCGGCGCCATCGGTTTGGGAATGACATCACTGACTTCACGAAAACGAGTGCCACGACCTCCGCAGAAAATTGCCACTTTCATATTTGGACGAAAATACCGAACACTCGACATCTCATTCAATCTAAAACCGCAAAAATGGCTTGCCTGTCGGGAAAACCCACGGCCCTCAAGCCCGGCCCTGGCCGGAGAAGCCATCGGTTGACTGCCCTGCCCGCAAACGATTTCCCCGGGTCACTTTGAAACGGGCCGCGCCGAAGGGCGGCTTTCATTCCGATGCAACACTTCGAAAATTTCAATCATCCGGGCGGCGGTTTTTTCCCAGGTGAAATTGCGGGCATGCCGTTGATTGCCGGCGCCGATCTGCCGGCGTTCATCCGGAGACAACGCCAGCATCCGTTGCATTTTTTGCGCCATGTTGCCGATGTCATACGGATCCACCAGCCACTGGTCGTCCGGCATGACCTCCGGCAACGAGCTGGTGTTGGACGCAATCACCGGGCAACCGCACGCCATCGCTTCCACCGGCGGCAGGCCAAATCCTTCATAAAACGAGGGGTAAATGAAAAATTCGGCATGGCAATAGAGATTGATCAGCTGCTGATCGTCGGCATAGCCGAACAACCTGATTTTCTGTTGAATCCCCAAGCGCTCGGCGCAGGCAAGCAATTCCCGCCGTTGAGGCTCCCCCATCAATCCGGCAATAACATAGCTCAAATCCGAGCCGGCGGCGAACCGGGCAAAGGCCTCCATCGCGCCCAATACATTTTTTCGCGCGGGATGAGTCGTCACCGAAAAAAAATATCTGCCGGCAATCAAACGTTCACCCGGCCGTTCCGCCATCTGCGAAAATTGCTCCGAGGCGCCCAGATGAACGACGTGGATGCGTTCCTCCGGCAGGCCGTAAAAGCGAATGATGTCCTTTTTGGTGTTGAGCGAATCCGCCGCCACGGCGTCGGCCATTTTGAGCGACCGCGCCACTTGCCAGCCAAAGTACCAACGATGCTTCCAACCGTATTGTTCGGGCATTACGCGAAAGGCCAGATCGTGAACCGTCACCACGTATTTGACGCCGGCCAGTTTCCGCAAGGGGAGAAAATGGGACGGTCCGTGAAAGATGTCCAAATTGGCCTGCCGGATCAACCGCTGCACCCTCAGGCTGTCGAACAGGGCGGCGCCCAACAATCCCCGCGGCGTGGAAGCCACCTCCGTCACGCCCAGTGTGCGGAATGCATTGGGCTGGAAAAAGACGTATTGGTTGGCCGGATCAATTTCCTGGCACTTGCGATACAAACACGCCACGTAATTGGGCACGCCGGTGCCTTTTTCCAAAATCATCCGTGAATTGACGCCGATTTTCAAAGGGACGAGAAAGGGAGTTTTGACACCGTGCGGAATGCGAGGGATTTGTTTCCAAGCCAATTCATGCCCAAAGGTATGCCGGCTCGGGAACGCGTCAATCTGGAAATGGCCTGTGCCGAGGGACGCTGACGGCAACACCTTGACACCCGAACCGCAGCCACAGACAATGGCGATTTAACCATCAACGGGACATGGATGGATCGCTGATTGCATGAATATACAAAAACGGGCAGTGCCGGTGTCTATCCCTTGGTAAACTGTGAATTAACCTTGTAGTTGATGCCGATGCTATGAAAGCCGCCAAACCAATCGCAACGATCAGATCCAATGGAATTTTCTTCACGGTGTTGTTGGCCGTCATTCTAGCGGTGCTTTTCGGCAAAAGTTTTTTGCCCGGTTATGTTCATTTCTCAAATGACGGGCCTCTAGGGACGCAATGCCTCGCCTCCTCCCAGCTTCCCGATGCCTTCACCGGCACCTGGAGCGACATGAACATCTTTGGGGCCATCGGCGGTGCCTTTCCGCCGGATATCAACGCTCTGATCCGCTGGGGACTGGGACCGGTGGGTTACTCAAAATTTGTGGCTCCCATTGCTTTGTTCATCCTGGGGCTCGGCGCCTGGGTTTTCTTCCGGCAATCAAAACTTTCACCGCTGGCGGCCATGTTGGGGGCATTGGCCGCAGCGTTGAATTCCACCTTTTTTTCCAATGCCTGCTGGGGCGTGGCTTCGCAACAAATTGCCATCGGCATGGATTTCTTCGCGTTGGCCCTGGTGGTATCCAACACGCCGGCCACTCCGTTGCTCACCCGCTGGACGCGACTGGCCCTGGCCGGATTGGCCGTGGGCATCAATGTAATGGAAGCAGCCGATATCGGAGCGATTTTCAGCGTATTCATCGCCACGTTTGTTTTTTATAAAACGCTCGTCGATGAGGGTGGATCGGCTTTGACTAAATGCACCCGGGGCATCGGGCAGGTGGTTGTGATCGCTGCCTTTGCCGGTTTCATCGCCACGCAAACGGTCGTGTCCCTCGTCGGCACACAAATTCAAGGGGTGGCCGGAACCGGACAGGACGAGGAATCAAAGAGCCAGCACTGGAATTGGGCGACCTCCTGGAGTGAACCCAAAACGGAAACGCTTGGTTTGTTCGTGCCCGGCCTGTTTGGCTACAAGCTGGATACCCCCAACAATATGATGAGTTTCCTCCAGGACAGTTATCGCGGAGGCAACTATTGGGGCACGGTCGGAAGCGATCCGGCGCTGGATCCATATTTTGAAGGCGGGAGAAAGGGCCCTACCCCGCCAGGCACGATCCGGTTTACGAGTGGCCAGAATTATGCCGGCATTCTGGTGGCACTGTTGGCGTTTTGGGCCATCGCCCAATCGCTGCGCCGTCAAAATTCAGTTTTCACCGATACGCAAAAGTGGTTGGTCCGGTTCTGGGCGGTGGTATTGATCGGCTCGTTGTTGCTGGCCTATGGCCGTTTTGCGCCGTTCTACCGGTTCTTTTACATGCTGCCTTATGTCTCCACCATCCGGTGTCCGAGTAAATTCCTGATCGTGTTTTCGTGGGCGATTGCCATCCTGTTCGCCTACGGCATCCACGGTTTGAGCCGGCGATATTTGGAAGTCGTGGCAGCCAATTCCACATCCTTGTCCGCCCACCTCAAGAATTGGTGGGCCAAGGTCCGCGGCTTCGACCGGAACTGGACTTACACCTGCGGTGCGGCATTGGTCGCGGCGGTACTGGCGTGGGTCATCTACGCGTCCGAAAAGCCCGGCCTGGTCCGTTATTTGCAGACCGTGGGATTTGGGTCCGAAGACATGGCAAATCAGATCGCCGCCTTCAGCATCGGGCAGGTGGGCTGGTTCCTCGTCCTTTTCGCGCTGGCCGCCGGCCTGGGCGTGCTGGTCATCGCCGGGATTTTTTCCGGGAAACGCGCCCGGCTTGGCGGCATCCTGCTCGGCATCCTGCTCGTGGTGGATCTGGGACGGGCCAATTTGCCGTATATCATCCACTGGGATTACCAACAAAAATACGCCAGCAATCCCATTATTGAAATTCTCCGCGACAGACCCTACGAGCACCGCGTAGCCCTTTCGCCGTCGTTTCCAGTGCCGCAACCTCTGCCCTTTTACGACAATTATTGGGCCGAGCTTTACCACATCGAATGGGCACAACACCATTTTCTTTATTACAACATCCAGTCGCTGGATATCATCCAGATGCCGCGGCCACCGGCGGACATAAAGGCTTTTGAAATGGCGTTCCTTTTCCAGAACACGCCGGACACGGCTTACCTGATTGCGCGGCGCTGGCAATTGACGAATACCCGCTATCTGCTCGGACCGACGAATTTTCTGGACGATTTGAACGGGTTTCTGGACCCGGAGCAACATCGTTTCCGGATTGTCCAACGATTTGATCTTCTGCCGAAGCCGGGACTGCAACAAATAACCCAGCTCGAAGAAATGACCGCCGTGCCCGCCAACGATGGCGCCCTGGCCCTCTTCGAATTCACCGGTGCCCTGCCGCGCGCCAGGCTTTATTCCCACTGGCAAATCAACACGAACGACACCGCCACGCTGCAAACTCTCGCCAGCACAAACTTTGACGCCTGGCAAACCGTTTTGGTTTCGACCGCGGTGCCCACCGCCCCGGCGGCGAACGCCACCAATGAAAATTCCGGTACCGTTGAATACCAAAGCTACCGGCCAAAGGATCTGGTGCTCGACACCCGGGCCGGCGCGCCGACGGTGCTTCTGCTCAACGACAAATTTGACCCGCACTGGCGGGTATTTGTGGACGGCAAACCGGCGGAATTGTTGCGCTGTAATTTCATCATGCGCGGCGTGTACCTGCCGACGGGCCCCCATACGGTGGAATTCAGACTCTCCATCGCGAACGGCCCGCTCTATGTGAGCCTGACGGCCATCGGGGTTGGAATTCTGTTATGCGGCATTCTCGTTTTTGCCGAACGCCGCAATCCGGGGCCGAAAACTTAACCGTAAATGTTCTTCGGATGCCGGGTCCGGCCCAGAATCCGGAACAGATAGAGATCGCGCAGTTCGACCAGAACCTGCCCGGCCAGCCAGAGCGGCCAGCCGGTGATATTGCGCGCAGCCCGGGCGATTTCCCGGGAATAGGCGGTGTTGCCATTCTGCCGGACACGCTTGGCTTTGATGCCGGAGCGCACCGCGAGCAGGCCTTGCAGTTTCAATTTTCGATGCCGACTCCAGCCTTTTCCGCGCAGCGCCTCGTTCGTCTCCATGGCCCGCCATTCGTCCAAAATGAGCGCCTGGATGGTGGGCGCATGAAAAACCGTTTCGTTCCCACCATGCCAGCGATACTTTGCCAAAGCCCGGTGAACGTGGACGATTTTTTCACAGTGCGCGCCGAACGCCGCCCAGAAAATCATGTCGCCGAGAATCGGGCAGTCCAACGGGAACTGGCCGGGGGCGGGCTGAAAATTGGTTTTCAGCAGCGTGGCGCAAAAGGCCTGGTTGCCAATCTCCGCTTTGCGCTGCAAAAAATGGTCGCGCGTCAGCACCTCAATCTTCCCGTCCGGTTTGCCGGACAAACTCAGGTGTCGGTTGTTTTCGTCGATACGCTCGTCAAGCGACCATGCCAGTCCACGGCCATTGCCCTCTGCCAGCACCGTCGTCATCACTTCATAAAACTGCGGCTCAATCAGGTCATCGGCGTGCAGCAGCTGCAGGAACTCCGTCTGCCCGGCGAATTCCAGGCAGCGGTTCAGGTTGCCGAACAGGCCGAGGTTCGTCGGGTTGCGGATGAACTCGCATTGGATGCCGGCAAAATTCCGCACAATTTCCTCCGTGCGGTCAGTGGAACAATTGTCCAGGACAATCACCCGGTCAGGGCGCAGCGTCTGACGCGTGATGGAATCCAGCGTCTGCCCGATAAACGGCTCACCGTTGAAAACCGGCACAGTCGTGATAATTTTTGCCTTCACGGGCGGGCAGATTAGGCGAAAACGGCGCCGGTGGACAAGTTCAGGCTTTCATTGCCGCGGAGATTCCGCCAGCATAGCCGCATGAACACAGTGGTTATTTCCGTCTTCATCCTGTGTGGCGGCCGGGGCATCCGCCGCGGGGGAGCCACCGGGTTATGGCCCGGGCCCGGGATGCCCGGCGGCGAACGTTTTCCGGTTCCGGGGCCGGCCGGGCAAATCCGCGCCCGTTGAAATCAAGCGCATCTATGGCAATGTTTGCCGGCACATTTCAAGGCAAGACCGTCTGGCTCTCCGGCCACACCGGCTTCAAAGGCGCATGGCTCGCCCGCTGGTTGTTGAAACTGGGCGCTCGGGTCCACGGTTTCTCTCTGCCGCCGGCAACCCGGCCGGCGATCTTCGACCAACTCGAGATTGAAAAGCGCGTCGAACACGAAATCGGCGACGTGCGCGATTTCGAGGTGGTGAAACGCTCGATTTTGCACGTTCAACCCGACTTCGTTTTCCATCTCGCCGCCCAGGCGCTGGTGCGCTATTCCTACGAACATCCGCTCGAAACGTACGCCACCAACATCATGGGCACGGCGCATGTGCTCGAAGCGTTGCGGTCGCTCAAAAAGCCCTGTGCCGCCGTGCTGGTCACCACGGACAAGTGCTACGAAAACCGCGAGCAGGACCATGCCTACGCCGAGGAAGAGCCGTTGGGCGGCTATGACCCTTACAGTTCCAGCAAGGGCGCGGCCGAATTGGTCATCAGCGCCGTTCGCCGCTCATTTTTCGGCTCACATCCCGTCCGCGTCGCCAGCGCCCGCGCCGGCAACGTCATCGGCGGCGGTGACTGGGCCGCCGACCGCATCGTGCCCGACTGCATCCGCGCCCTGCAACGGGGCGAGGTGATTTCTGTTCGCAACCCGTCCGCCACCCGCCCATGGCAACATGTGCTCGAGCCACTGAGCGGTTACCTCTGGTTGGGAGCGACTCTCACCCGGCCCGACGTCGTGAAACAGGAGGCCAAAGATCTCGCCACCGCATTCAATTTCGGCCCGGACAAGGAAGCCAACCGGCCGGTCAGCGAACTCGTCCACGAGGTGTTGAAGCATTGGCCGGGACATTGGGAGGATAAAAGCGACCCGCATGGAGTCCATGAAGCCAGGCTCCTCATGCTCTCGACGGCGAAGGCCCGGCGCCTGTTACGTTGGCAACCGGCGTGGAATTTCAGCCAGGCCATTGCGCGGACGGTGGGTTGGTATCGCGACGTTCATGAGCGCGGGCCGGCGCTGGCCGAAGATCTGACCCGCGTCCAAATCGAGGAATATGAACAAGGTGCCCGGACCGCGGGCATCGCCTGGGCGAACATTTGAAATCCCATGCCGAACTCACCTGCTGACCTCAAAGCCGAAATTCTCCGGTTGACCCGCGAATTTTCCCGTCAAGCCCACGTCGCCAATCGCCCGGCCTGGTTGCCGGAAAAGCAGCCGCCGTTCGTTCCAGGCCAGACACCCGTGCTCTACGCCGGGCGCGTTTTCACGGAGGACGAAGTCGCCGCCGCCGTGTCTGCGACGCTCGACTTCTGGTTGACCCTTGGCCGGGAAGGCGAGGCCTTTGAACAGAAGTTCGCGGCCTTTCTCGGGGTCAAAACCAGCGTGCTGTGCAATTCCGGCTCCTCCGCCAACCTGCTGGCCGTTTCCGCCCTGTCCAGCCCGCGCCTCGGCAACCGGCAGTTGAAACCCGGCGATGAAATCATCACGAGCGCCGCGGGTTTTCCCACCACGGTCACGCCCATCCTGCAAAACAGCTTTGTGCCGGTGTTCATCGACAACGATCAGGCCACCTTGAACGGCCGCGCCGAACAGCTGGAAGCCGCCTTCGTCGAAGGCAAAACCAAGGCCGTGTTCATGGCCCACACGTTGGGCAATCCCTTCGACCTTGCCGCGGTCACCGCCTTTTGCCGCCAACACAATCTCTGGTTGATCGAGGATAATTGCGACGCGCTTGGCTGCCAGTATGACGGCCGGCTCACCGGCACTTTCAGCGACCTGTCCACGCAATCATTTTATCCGCCGCACCACATGACCCTCGGCGAAGGCGGTGCCGTCAACGTCGTCCAAAGCCAGAAATTGCGCGTCATCGTCGAGAGTTTTCGCGATTGGGGGCGCGACTGCTGGTGCGCCAGCGGCAAAGACAACACCTGCGGGAAACGTTACGACTGGCAGCTCGGTGAACTGCCGAAAGGCTACGACCATAAATATATTTACTCCCACCTCGGTTACAACCTGAAACCGCTGGACATCCAGGCCGCGATCGGTTGTGTGCAGTTGGAAAAACTGCCGCAATTCATCCAGACGCGCATCGATAATTGGGAGTATCTGCGGCGCGGCCTCGACCCGTATTCGGAATTTTTCGATTTCATGCTGCCCACGCACGCCACCGGCTGGACGCCGGACGGTTTCACCTGGGACGCGTCGGGGCACCGCACCATATGTTCCTGGTTCGGCTTCATGTTGCGTGTCAAACCGACGGCACCCTTTGCGCGGCTGGCCTTTGCCCGACATCTCGAAGACAAAAAAATCGGCAACCGCATGCTCTTCGGCGGCAACCTCGTGCGCCAGCCGGTGCTGGTCCAGTTGCGGCAGGCCCGGCCGGACGCCTTTCGGGTGGTCGGCAGCCTGGCGGGAGCGGACAAAATCATGAACGAAGCGCTGTTCATCGGCACGTATCCGGGCCTGACCCGGCCGATGCTCGATTACATGGTGGACACGATACGGGCGTTTGTGAAAAAATTCTGAACGGTTCCCGATGGAAACAATTGCGACAGCCTTGGCGGGCGTTCAAATCATCCGCCCGCGCGTTTTTGACGATGCGCGCGGCAGTTTCGTCAAAACTTATCACGCGGAAAGCCTCCGCGAAGCCGGCCTGGCTTTCCAGCCGCAGGAAGAATTTTTCTCCGTCTCGCGCCGGAACGTCATCCGCGGCCTTCACGTGCTGTTGCCCCCGCACACGCAGACGCGCCTGGTCTATTGCGTAACCGGCAAAGTGCTCGACGTGGTGGTTGACCTGCGAAAGGCCTCGTCCACCTTCGGCCGCGTGTTGAGCCATGAACTCAGCGCCGCCAACCGGGAAATGCTTTTTATCCCGGAAGGGTTCGCCCACGGCTTCCTCGCCCTGGAAGAGGCCAGCGTGATGGTCTATCTCGCCAGCCCGGTTCACTCTCCCCCCCACGACACGGGCATTGCCTGGGATTCCATTGACTTTCGCTGGCCGGTGACGGACCCGGTGGTTTCCGACCGTGACCGGAAATTCCCCGCCCTGCGCGATTTTGCGTCGCCATTTTAATTCACCTATGAAAATCCTCTTCACCGGCGCGAGCTCTTTCACGGGATATTGGTTTGTCAAAACCCTGGCGGCCGCCGGGCACGAAATCGTCTGCCCAGTCACGGGTGACCTGGTGGACTACGCGGACCTCCGGTTGTGGCGCGTGGAGCAATTAAAATCCGTGTGCCGTTTTATTCCCCAGGCACCCTTCGGCTCGGAAAATTTCCTAAAGGCCGTCCGCGAAAACCGCTTTGACCTGCTCTGCCACCATGCGGCCGAGGTCCGGAATTATAAAAGCCCCGATTTTGACGCCTTCCGAGCGCTCCAAAACAACACGTTGAATCTGCGCGCCGCGCTGGCGCTGTTGAAACAGCGCGGCTTGAAAGCGGTCGTTCTCACGGGCACGGTCTTCGAACCAGACGAAGGCACTGGCGATGAACCGCTCCGCGCGTTCTCGCCCTATGGCCTGTCGAAAGCCATGACCTTCCAGCTGTTCCGGTATTACTGCCACGAAGCCGGGCTGGCGCTCGGCAAATTCGTCATCCCCAATCCCTTCGGCCCGTTCGAGGAACCGCGCTTCACCGCCTATCTGATGCGCAATTGGCGGGAAGGCAAACCCGTTGAAGTCATCACTCCCGATTATTTGCGTGACAATATTCACGTGGACCTGCTCGCGGCAGTTTTCGGTCAGTTTGTCCAGCGCGTCAGCGAACTGAAAGCCGGCTGCGTCAAAACCAATCCCAGCGGTTACGTGGGGAAACAGGGCGAATTTGCCCAACGCGTCGCTCAGGAAGCTAAAGCCCGGCTCGGCTGGGTTTGCGAATTGAAACTGGCCCGGCAGGAGGATTTCAGCGAACCCCTGTCCCGTTCGAACACGGAACCCGCCAGCCGGTTGGTGCCGGGTTGGGACGAGCAGAAGGCCTGGGACGCTTTCATCGAATTTTACGCGAAATGATCCCGGCGCAGCGCGGGCTCAAAGCCCCGTAGGATGATCCAGAAACCGCCACGGCACTTTGAATTTTTTCGACAGTTCCGCCGCGAGCGCCTTCACGCCGAAAGTCTCCGTCGCATAATGGCCCCCGTATAAAACGTTCAATCCCAATTCCTCGGCCAGCGCGTAGGTCCAGTGCGGGCCTTCGCCGGTGATGAACGTGTCCACGCCTCCCGCCGCAGCCTGTTTCAAATCACCGCCCGCCCCGCCGGTCACAATGCCGATGTGTTCGCACCGGCTTTGGCCACCTGGGAGAACGCGCGGTTTCGCGCCGGTGGCCCGTGCGAGCCGGGCGGCCAGTTCCGTCAGGGAGATGCTGGCCCGCGCCTGAAAACCGATCGGTTGCCCGTGACTGACGAAAAACGGGCGCAGCGGCTTCAAGCCAAGCGCCGCACAAAGCTGCGCGTTGTTGCCGAGTTTGGGATGCGCGTCCAGCGGCAGGTGTGAACTGTAAACGGCCAGGTTGTTTTCCAACAACCGCCGGAGCAGTGCGTATTTCCTGCCCGTCCAGGGATGCGCCGGCCCCCAGAAGAAACCGTGATGCACCAGCAGCAAATCGGCCCGGGCCGCGATGGCCAGTTCCACCGTAGCCAGGCTCGCATCCACGGCGGCGGCGATGCGGCCGACCGTCCCATGATTTTCCACCTGCAAACCATTTACAGCGCCATCGTAATCGCCGATCTCTTTGGTGCGAAGAATCCGGTCGCAATGTTTGACGATGGCAGTGAGTGAAACTTTCGGCATGCAGGCGTTATTATTGCCGCGGTTCAGCTTTTGGCGAACCATTTTTGTAACTCCCCGATCCGGTCAGCCACCGTTCGGCCGGGGATAGGTCCTTCAAGCGGTGGGATCCGCGTTCTTGGTTTTGCCGAATATTTTCCGGAACCAGGCGGCGATGGCCACCAGGGCGATGATGATGAATTTCTTGGCGGCCAGCACGAAGACCCAGATCAGTTTGAAGAAGCCCATCTTGGCGGCGATGCCGCCCGCAACCAGCGCCGCGATGCCATAGGTGGCCACTTTGTCCACCTTTGGATCAAAATCGGCATACCGGTTGCCTTCTTTGAAATCCACCATGCCGAGAATTTGCGGCGTTTCCTTCTCGATTTCACCCAGTTGATCCAGGGAGGACACCGCGCTCAGAACCAATACGCCGCGTCGCCCCAGCATGCGGATGTCGTAATTGAGCGTATCGCCGGTCTCCCCCTCAAATCTCAATCGTTTGGCCCAGTAAAGCTTGTGCGTGACCGCGTCATAGCGGGGTGTAGCCGCCCACCCGAGCAATTCCACGGTGGGATAACCTTTCTCCGAACGCTTCTTATTGCTTTCAACGGCGCCCTTCTGCATTTGCTTGAGCAGATCGTCATAATTGATTTTGCCAGCGTCCTTGTCGCTCACGTAGCCGTCCTCCACGTATTCAATGGTCACCACCCAGCAATTGGAACTCAACGGTGTCACGCTCGCCGGCATCAACAGTCCCAGCGTCTTCTCGCCGGAAGGCGGGTTGCCCCAAAGTTTGACCAGGACCGTTTCCGCATCGTCCGGCCCGAGATATTTAAACTCCGTCGGCACGGTCAGCCGGGCCAGGCCGCCTTTCAAGGCGATTTCGCCTTGCTGATATTTCAACCCCTTCACCAGCTTGATGACTTCCTCGCGCGTTTTGGCATCGTCCTGCGCACGACCGACGTACAGGGTGGTCATCAGGCCGGCCAGCAGCAGAATAAGGAGTTTTATTTTCATGATTTTTCAGGGTTGAATGGGTGGTAACCAGGACCGGTTTGGAACAACTGGACGGCAACCGACCGGAGGGAGGGGAAAATCATAGCGAAAGCACAAACGCCAGATATCGTTGGATGCCATCTGTGACATCAGGGTCACTGGGCGATGCTAAGGAGACCCGCGGTTTTGTCAACACATGTCCGGTTGCAAAACGGCGAAACAGCCGACCGGGTAACGAAAAAAAATCCATCCTCCGGATTGAATTCTCCGGACCGCGTTCTATAGTGCGCCCGGCTCTAGCGTAAATTTATGATCAAGACCCTGGCCCATGTGTGCCTTTTTTCAAAGGATTTGAACCGCAGCCTGGATTTCTATTGCGGGGCGCTGGGATTGCGCCGGCATTTTGATTTCTTCAAGGACGGCGAGTTGTATGGATTCTATCTCGCGATCAATGCCAATCAATTCATCGAAATCTTCAAGGCCGGCGCGGAAGAAAAGGCCGGCCACCAGCGCATCCATCATCTCTGCCTGGAAGTGGAGGATCTGGATGCGGTACGGGACGCCTTGATCCGGCACGGCGTGGCCGTGAA
The DNA here is from genome assembly GCA_964413165.1 of uncultured Bifidobacteriaceae bacterium. Classification (GTDB taxonomy): domain Bacteria; phylum Verrucomicrobiota; class Verrucomicrobiia; order Limisphaerales; family UBA11358; genus UBA11358. Next base: position 1,187 of record CAYPSF010000017.1, on the reverse strand, counting down.
ACCCAAAAAGAAGGGGTGCGACCAGACCTGGCAATTCTGGTGCCAGGACCCGGACGGAACGGACGTGGAGTTCCAGCAGTACACCGCCCAAAGTTCACAGTTCACCCGGGAACGATGCATCGTGGACTGGTAAATTTTGGGCCCACGACATTTTCGCGCAAAAATTTTTCATTACCCTTGTTGATTTCTGCGCCGGGAATTTTATAGTTCGTTCCATAGAAGCACTAAGATGAGCAATTCAACCGACGGCGCGCCGCCCTGGAATACTGAAGCGGCGCGCAACCTGTACAACATCCATCGCTGGGGCGCGAAGTACTACGACATCAACGAGGCCGGGCACGTCGTGGCGCGCCCGCTGCAGGACGCCGGCGTGGCGGTGGATTTGACGGACGTCACCGAGGAGGCCAAAGCCCGCGGGCTGAAGTTCCCTCTGCTCATCCGGTTCCAGGACATTTTGCGCCATCGCGTCGAGTCCATCAACCTCGCTTTCCGCAGCTCGATCGCGGAATACAATTACAAGGGCAAGTACCGCGGCGTGTTTCCCATCAAGGTCAACCAGCTCCGCGAGGTGGTGGAGGAGATTCTCGACGCCGGCAAACCGTACGAGTTCGGCCTGGAGGTCGGCAGCAAACCGGAGTTGTTCGCCGGGCTGGCGCTGCAAAACCAGCTGGGCTGCCTGATCATCTGCAACGGCTACAAGGACGCGGATTTCATCAAAATGGCCATGCTCGGCATCAAACTCGGCAAGACGGTCATCATGGTCGTCGAAAAGCTTGAGGAACTGCGGCAGATCATCGCCATCTCCAAATCGGTGGGCGCCGAGCCGCTCATCGGCATTCGCGCCCGGTTGTTGAGCAAGGGCGCCGGACGCTGGGCGGAGAGCGGCGGCGAAAACGCCAAGTTCGGCCTGAGCACGGCGGAGCTGCTGGAAGCGACGGAAATGTTGAAGGCAGAAAATCTCGGCCACTGCCTCAAACTCCTCCATTTCCACATCGGTTCCCAGGTGCCCGACATTCTCACGGTGAAAAAGGCGGTGCAGGAAGCCGCGCGGCTTTACGCCAAGCTCCATAAAATGGGCTTCCCCATCTCGTATCTCGACGTCGGCGGCGGACTGGGCGTGGATTACGACGGCAGCCGGTCGGCGTTCGACAGCTCCACGAATTATACGCTGCAGGAATACACGAACG
>CAYPSF010000016.1:24497-44404 GCA_964413165.1 uncultured Bifidobacteriaceae bacterium | reverse complement strand
ATTTTCGTGGCGGGTGATGTTCGCCACCGGTCCGCCAAAGGCGTCACTTCCGGCGTCGGCGAAGGGGCGATGGCCGTGAAACTGGTGCACGAATACCTTGGCCTTTTGTAATTATGGATCCGGCCACTCTCCAACAAGTTCGTGCCATCCCTCTCTTTTCAGGATTGGACGACACCCAACTTGGCTGCATCGAGCCCGGCGAAGTCATCAACCTACCCGGCGCAACCGTTCTAATTTCTGAAGGAGACCGGTTCCCATTCTTCTTCGTGGTGCTCGAAGGCGAAGTCCGCCTCACCCGGACCTATGACCGCCAGACGGTCCTGATGGGCATCATTAAACCCGGCCATTTCACTGGGGAGGTCACACTGCTATTGCAGGTTCCGTGGATGTCCACGGCGCGGGTGGGAAAACCGGCCAAGTTGTTCCGACTCGGCCAAGAAGATTTCTGGCATATGATGGGCACCTGCCGTTCAGTGGCCCGGGAAATTTTTCATAGCGCGGCGAACAAAGTGCGGAACCTGGAAGGTTACTCCCAGCAACGGGAAAAGCTCGCATCCCTCGGCACGATGGCAGCCGGTCTGGCGCACGAACTCAACAATCCGGCAGCGGCGGCACGCCGGGCGGCCGCGCATCTACAGGAGACCACCGACAAAGTGCAATCCCTTCTTTGTCAACTGACGAAAACGCTTGAGCACGAGCATCTGCGTCATTTGGTGGGGGCATCGCAAGATGCTTTGGAGCGTTTGGTAAAGGCGCCGGCACTCGACCACCTCGATCGCAGTGACCGCGCAGATGCGATTGTGGCCTGGCTTGAAACGCGCGGCGTGGCAGCCGCTTGGGAACTCGCTCCAACCTTTGCCAACGCCGGCTTGGACACCGCTTGGCTCGGGGAATTCGCGGGCAAACTTCCGGCGGACAGCCACGCGGATGCCTTGGGCTGGCTGGAAGCACGCTTAAACCTGAAATCGCTGCTCAGTCAAGTGGAGCAGAGCACCGGCCGAATTGCGGAGCTGGTCAAAGCCGTCAAATCCTACTCCTACATGGATCAGTCTCCGATGCAGGAGGTGGACATCCACGACGGACTTGAGAGCACCCTGACCATGCTGGGCCATAAACTGAAAAACGTGACGCTGGTCCGGGCATATGATCGTTCGGTACCGCGTATCATGGCTTACGGCAGCGAACTCAACCAGGTCTGGACCAATCTCATCGACAACGCCGTCTACGCCGTCAATGGCGCCGGTAAGATTTGCGTTGGGACTTGCCTGGAAGACAATCAACTGGTCGTCGAAATCCTGGACAACGGTTCTGGCATTCCCTTGGATATTCAGTCACACCTATTTGAGCCGTTTTTTACCACCAAACCCGTCGGTACCGGCACCGGACTTGGCCTGATCATCAGCAACCGCATCGTTGCCGATCGTCATGGCGGTGAAATCGAATTTGAATCCCGCCCCGGCGAAACCCGTTTCAAAATCCGCCTCCCCATTGATCGCGATGCCCCATCCGTCCCTAACCTTTCACCCTGAACCGCTAATAAGTCGATGTTTGATTAAACTGGATGTTTTCTGAAGAGTTGCGGGTCGGCTCCCGGCAAATGTTTGTGCTGGAAATCCTGGTTTGAATTGCACCCAACCTGTTCCCTTCAAAAGGAATTTGCTATCAGCCTGCCACCTGCGCCAGGGTTTGTGCCAGGACGTGCACACCCGGTTCAATCTGTCCCGGTGACGAAAACTCGTCCGGCCGATGGCTGACACCATTGCGGCAGGGAATGAAAATCATTGTGCTCGGACAAACCTGTGCCATGAACAGCGTGTCGTGATACGCGCGGCTGATCATATTCTTGTGCAATATCCCCAACTGCCGGCAAACGCCGGCGACTGTTGCCACGAGCGACCCGTCGCAAATGGCGGGAGGATCCACATTGAGCCGATTCGTCTGCAAAGCCACTTGACGACGTTTACAGATTTCAGCCGCGGCAGTTTCAATCAGCCCAAGGGCTGCATCACGGGTTGCCAATTTCGTGTCGCGCACGTCTATTTCCAGCAATGCGCGGCAGGGCACGCTGTTCACCGCGCCGGGTTCGATGCGGAAAACCCCGGTAGTGCCCACGGTGTCCGGACTGCCCGTGCCGGTCACGGCCCGCTCCACCGCCAACGCGATTTCCGCCCCGGCAAGCCCCGCGTCGCGGCGCTCCGGCATCAGCACTGCGCCCGCGTGTCCGCCCACACCCGTCAATTGCATCCGCAGCGTGCTCGGCGCGGCTATTTTTTCCACGATGCCGACCGCCGTCTTTTCCTGCTCCAGAATCGGGCCCTGTTCAATGTGCAATTCTACAAAGGCCGCATAGCAATCCTTGGGCAGGCGAATGGAATCCAATGAACCGGAGCAGCCGGCACCCCGCCGCCATTCATCCAGGCTTTTTCCATCACGGTCGCGGAACGTCGCCGCCCGGTCGGGCGTCAGCACTCCGGACAAAAGCCGGCTGCCGATGCAACCGATGCCAAAGCGCGTCGGCTCTTCCGCGGTGAAAATAATCAGTTCGATGGCCCGCTGTGGCCGATGACCGGACTTTTTCAGTGCCCGGATGGCTTCGATCGCCCCGAGGACGCCGACCACGCCGTCGTATCGCCCGGCGTTCGGAATCGCGTCAATGTGCGAACCGGTGGCTACCGGGGACAGTTTTCCGTTGGCGCCATCCCAGCGCGCAAAAATGTTTCCGACCGCATCGGCGCGCAGGGCCAGCCCCGCTTCACGACAAAGCTCTTTCACAAATTCGCGCCCCCGGAGATCGGCTTCCGAAAACAACACGCGCGTGACGACCGGCGGCTCGGCTTCGGTGATCAATGAAAGTTCATCGATCTCGCGCTGCAATCTTTGGATGTCAATCGTTAGTGGATTCATGCAGCGCAAGTCAGGAAACGTTCACATCGGCGCACGGTTCACGTTCTTGTAATAAATGTAACTCGCAGGCGTTCCGCCCATGGCCACAAACCACTGCGGGCAATAGGGCGCCATCCAGATGACATCGCCTGCCTTGACCGGATGCCAGTCCGCATCCAGCCGATAAATTCCCTGGCCGCGCAACATCTGCAAGCCGTGTTCCATGACATGGGTCTCAACCAACGGCAGGGTCGCACCCGGTTGATAAGTAAAAATATTCACTGCGAGGTCAAACTCCAGCCTGTCGGGCAATAATACCTGCAAACGAGCGCCGGCATTTCCCATGAATGGTTTGGACATTACCTTCTTTTCATGACCGATGATGACGTCCGGTTGTTTCGCGCCGGCCCCGAGCTCGAATCTTTTCTGAAAAACCAGCAATTGGGTCCCCTTTCCATCTCCATTGAATTGAAAATCCATTTGCGGTGGCAGATAAACATAGCCACCTCCCGTCAGCACCTGTTTTTTACCAGCCACTTTCGCCTCGCACCTGCCCGAGAGCACGTAAACAAAATATTCAGTGGCCCCGGTGTTGCCGCGGCCTTTGCCCTTCGCTTCGAACGTGACGAGCCATTGGGAAAAATCCGCGCCCATGGCCGGTGAAATCTGTACGATGCAAACCGCGTTAGTCCAGCCGTTCAATACACTGGGCACGAAACCCGACGGGGTACGCAGCGCGTAACGTTCCTTGACGACGTCACGGCTGAATCCAAACAAGTCGTTCATGACGCAGGTTTTACCAGACAGCCGGCGGGTTTGGCCACCATTTTGTCGTCCAGAAAAATGGTCTGGCCGCGCAAAATGGTCCGGACCACCCTGCCCCGCAATGTCCGGCCGATGTAGGGACTTTGCCGATGGCGAAAGAGCAGATCTTTCGCACACACCTGAAAATCCCGGCGCAAATCCACCAGCGCAAAATCGGCGTCAAAGCCGACCTCCATGCGCCCCTTGGCCGGAATTTTGAACCGGCGGGCAACATTGGCAGCCAGCAAACCAGCCAGCAAGGGAAGCGCCTCGTCACCCGGACCGCTACGGGACAGAAGCAGCGACAACGTGTGTTGCACGCTGGAAATACCACCCCAAACCTTGAAAAAGTCACGATCCAGTTTCATCCCCGGCGGCGACGGTGAATGGTCCGAACCAACCGTGGTCACTTCCCCGGCGAGCACACGCTGCCAGAGGTTCAGCTGTTCAACCGTGGTCCGTAGTGGCGGCGCACATTTGGCGACGGCCCCCAGTTGTTCCATGTCGGCTTCCGTCAGCAGCAGATAATGCGGACAGGTTTCACACGAAACGTCCGCTCCACGACGCTTCGCTTCTGCAATCAACGCGATGCCTTCACCGCTGCTGACGTGGACGACATGCAAGGCGCAGCCGGTTTCACCTGCGAGGTCCAAGGCACGGCGAATCGCCTCCAGTTCCGCCGCAATGGGGCGGGAGTCGAGATAATCACGAATGGAAGTCCGGCCGCCCGTCATTTTTTCCCGCGCCAGGTCTTGGGTCAGCGATTCGCTTTCCGCATGGACGGCCACCGGCAGGTTCAATTGCGCGGCGCGTTTCATTCCCTCGCGCAACTCGGCCTCGTTCACCGCAGGAAAATCACCTATGCCGCTATCGCACATGAACGCCTTGAAACCGACGACGCCCCGTGCGGCGAGTTCCTCCAGCTGGCCGCCATCTTGCGAAACCAGTCCGCCCCACAGCGCAAAATCGGTGAATGAATTTTTCCGCGCGGCGGCCAGTTTCAAGTCAAACGCCTCCGCGTCAATCGTCGGAGGATGCGCGTTGAGCGGCATATCGAAAAACAACGTGCCGCCGCCGGCAGCGAAGGCCCGGGACCCGGTTTCGATGCCCTCCCAATCGGTCCGCCCCGGCTCGTTGAAATGCACATGCGCATCAATCACACCAGGGAAAATGTGCAGATCGGCGGCGTTAATTTCCGTGCGGGCGGTTGCGGACAAATCCGGCCCGAGGGCGACAACTTTTCCATTCCCCACACCGACATCCATCGGGTGAAACGCCTTTTCGGTGACAACCGTTCCGCCGCGCAAAAGAAGGTCGAGATCAGGCATAATCTTCGGCCAGTTGCCGCAGAAAGCCGTTCATTACCTCAAAAGTCACGCGGACGTCCGGGCAGCTCACCGATTCATCCGGGTGATGGCTGACTCCGCCTTTGCAGCGAACGAACAGCATCGCTGTCGGGGTGATCCGGGCCATCACTGTGGCGTCGTGTCCCGCACCGCTGGACAAGACGGCCACTTTACTCTGATATTTATTTACGGCGCGTTTCAGCCGGCGGGATAGTTGCGGCGAACAGGAAACGGAGGCTGTTTGTTGAACGGGCCGCCAGTCAACCTTTACCTTGCGCGCCCGGGCAATCTGCCGTGCAAGCTTGTGAAGCATCGCACAACCGGCGCGCCGGGCGGAATCCAGCTGGTGTCGTACGTCCAGCGTCAGCCTGACTTCGCCGGGGATCACATTGCTGGCGCCGGGCTCCGCACAAACCTGGCCGACAGTGGCCACCAGGCGGTCTGTTTTGCAGGCGAATTTTTCCGCAGCCACGATGAACTCCGCCGCCGCGCACAAGGCATCCCGTCGCAGCCCCATCGGCACCGTGCCAGCGTGGCCAGCGTGGCCGGTGAACGAGATCTCGAAGCGCGATTGACCGGCAATGGCGGTGACCACGCCGACGGCGAGATTTTTTCGTACCAACACCGGGCCTTGTTCAATATGCACTTCGAGGTAGCCGAGCAGATATTTGGGGTTCAGCCGCGCGGATTTTAATTTTGCCGGTTTGCCACCGAAACATTTGATGGCGTCTGCCATAGAAATGCCGGCCGTATCTTTCCGCCGCAAATCGCTTCCGTCGAAACAGCCGGCAAGTGCCTTGCTGCCGAGATAGGCGGTTTGATACCGCACGCCTTCCTCGTCCGCAAACCCAATCACCTCAATGGCAAACGGCAGCCGGACTTTTTGGCGATGCAGTTTCTCGACGCAGGCAATGGCGAGAATAACGCCCAATGGACCATCAAATTTCCCGGCATTGCAGACCGTGTCCAGGTGCGATCCCAGCAGGAGAATTTTTGATCCCGGTTCGGTACCGGGGTAATGGCCAATCAAATTCCCAATTGCATCCACGCGCGTCTTCATCCCCGCCCCGCGCATCCACACACCCACGAGTGCGTTGGCCCGGCGCATGGCCAGCGACGCAAACGTGCGGGTGAGCCGCCCGGGTTCGTCGGTGATGCGGGCGAGTTCGTCGCAACGATGCAGAATCAGCCTGGCGGGGTTGGCAATCATGTGCGAAGAAACCGCAGGTTTCCGTGAACACGCGCGCCTGGGAGGAGGGGCTTCATCAACTTCCGCGATATGTCGAATATGCCCAGGGCGAACAGAGTAAAGGAACGTGGTGGCTGGCGCCGGCGTCGGCGATGCCAAAACGCACCGGAACCCTGTCGAGGAAACGGGTTTTCGGCAGCGGCGTACCCCTGGTCGCGAAATAATCGCCGACGAAAAACACGATTTCATATTGCCCGGCCTTGATTTCGTCGGCGCTCAACAGCGGCTGGTCGGTCCGCCCATCGGCGTTGGTTTTGGCGGTGGTGACGAGCGTCCGGTCATCGCCGTCGAGCGACCATAACTCAATCTTCATCCCCTGGGCGGGGGAGCCATGGGTGGTGTCCAGAACGTGAGTGCTGATTTTGGCAGGCATGTCAGTTAGAAATTAAATCGTTCAGGCGCAGTCCGGCAATCTTGAATATTTCCCGCAGGGCGGTTTGAATCTCCTGCTCCCGGGAATTCGGCAGTCGCGTGCGAAAACCGTCCAGGATGGTTTCCGTCCGATTGAGCCGCGCGCAGATCACAAACGGGAAACCAAATTTCCCGCGGTAGGCGTCGTTGTTTTTTTTAAACAGTTCAATTTCCTCCGGGGTCAGCCGGTCCAAACCGGCCAGAGCCTGTTCACGGGTGGACTCGGGCGTCAACGCACCGGCGGCCACGAGCCGGCCGGCAAGGTCCGGATGCAAGCGAATAAGCGCGAGTTGTTTTTCCAAGCTGGCCCCGGTCACGGTCATACAAAGGACAGCATGTAGCGCCTCGCGGCTGGCAAACGGCTGCCGCGACCACGCGGCCTCGGCAACCCACGGAGACTGCTCAAACACCGGGCCGATGACGCGTACGAATTCGTCGCGGGAGAGCAAATTGATCTCAGTGACGGTGAGCAGTTTCATTTTGTTTCACACGAACAAGCTGGTCCTCTGAAGTTTCGCTGCATCGATCAAGCCCTGATCCGTCAATTTCAAAGCGGGAATCGGCGAGAGACTTAAAAATGAAAGCGTCATAAAAGGTGATTCCAAACGGCAACCGAGCGACCGGGCCGCGCGGTTCAGCCCGTCAATCCGTCGCATCACTTCCGCGAGCGGCCGGTCGGAAACCAATCCGGCGATCGGCAGCGCCAATTCCGCCTTCACCCGGCCGGACACGACGGCAACCTGCCCGCCTTGCAACCGTTCCAATTCCCGGATCGCAAATAGAATGTCGGCATCGTTCGTCCCGGCAACGACAACGTTGTGCGCATCGTGTGCGACGGTCGAGCCGATCGCACCATGTTTCAAGTTGAATCCGCGCACAAAACCCACGCCGATGTTCCCCGTGGCGCGATGACGCTCCACCACCACCAGCTTCAGAATGTCCCGCGCCGGGTCGGCCATGATTTCCCCGCCCGCAATCTTTGGTGTTGCGATGATTTGCCGGGTCACAATCTGGCGCGGAACGATTTCGATGACTTTAATCTTTTTCCGGCCGGTTGCCCGGACTGCGAAATCCCCCGGGTGATAGCGCAGATTCATCGTGCTGCGCGGCAAGGACGTTGATGCGGGCGATTTGCCGAGAAACTCTCCCAACTCAGCCACCAGCACACCTTTTTTGTACGTCTGCCGGATGGAAAATTTCTTCAAGCTGTCAAACACGATGAAGTCGGCCCAATAACGCGGCGCGATCGCGCCAAAGTTACGCAGCCGGTAGTGGCGCGCGGTGTGGATGGTGGCAATCTGAATCGCGGTCATCGGCGGCACCCCGAGCCGGATGGCTTTGCGGACGCAATGGTCGATGTGGCCTTCGTTCACGAGGTCACCTGCAAGCTTGTCGTCCGTGGCAAAGGAGCAGTTTTGCGCGTTGTGCGCGTTGATGAGCGGCACCAGGTGTTCCAGGTTCCGTTCGGTGCTGCCTTCACGCAACAGGATGTGCAGGCCAAGCCGTAATTTCTCGCGCGCCTCCCCGACCTCGACCGATTCGTGGTCCGAGCGCACGCCGGCCAGCGCGTAGGCATTGAGGTTCTTTCCGCGCAAACCCGGCGCGTGACCATCAATCGCCTTGCCTTTGCCCGCCTCAATTTTTGCCAGCTCGCCTTTCACGCCGAGAAAAACGCCGGGGAAATTCATCAGCTCCGCGATTCCGGCCACACGCTCGTCGGAGATCATCCGCTTCAGATCGTCCGCCGACAGCCGTGCCCCGGCAGTTTCGAGGGGCGTCGCGGGAACACAACTCGGCAGCATGATGAAAAAATCGAGCGCCAGTTTGCGGGTGGATTCGAGGACATACCGGATGCCGTCGAGGCCGAGGACGTTGGCGTACTCATGCGGGTCAATCACCATTGCCCCCGTGCCATGCGGGACGACAGCACGCGCAAACTCCGCCGCCGTCAGCATGGAGCTTTCGACATGGAAATGCCCGTCAATCAAACTCGGGGCCAGATAGGCGCCCTTCAGGTCGATCACTTTTCGCGCCTTATAATCGCCAAAGCCGATGACGCGGCCATCATCCACCGCGACATGGGCCGGATGGATTTCGCCGCTGAGCACGTTGACCAGCCGCGCGTTTTTGAACAGGAGTTCCGCCGGCCGTTCGCCACGCGCGACGGCAAGTTTTTGCTGGATGTTGCGCATGATTCCCCTTCGGACGGCAACCTAGCCCATCCGGCCACGGACCGAAATAAAATAAATCAACAGCACCGCTGCCAGCACGTAAACCAACCAGCCGATTTCCCGCCCGCGACCGCTGAACAATTTGATCAGCGGATAACTGATGAAGCCGAGCGCGAGCCCGTCCGCGATGGAATAGGACAGCGGAATGCCGATCAAGATCAGGAACGCCGGGAATGATTCGGTGAAATCACGCCAGTCAATTTTAGCAATATTCTGGATCATCATGGCACCGACAAAGACCAGAGCCGGGGCGGTGATCGGCGGATAACTCCCGACCATGGCAATCATGGGACTGAAAAACAACGAGAGCAGGAACAATCCTGCCACGACCACGCCGGTCAGGCCGGTGCGTCCACCCTGCTCTACACCCGCGGCGCTTTCAATGAAGCTCGTCACGGTGCTGGTGCCGAGGGCCGCGCCCGCCACGGTGCCGATGGCGTCGGAAACCATCGCCTGTTTCGCGCGCGGCAACTTGTTGTCACGCATGAAGCCGGCCTGTTCACACACGCCGATCAGCGAACCCAGCGTGTCGAACACCAGCATGAAGAGAAATACGAAAATGAACGGCAGCATCCGGGGCGACAGCGCATGAACCAGGTCCATTTGCAGGAAGGTCGGCGACAACGACGGCGGCGGGGCCACGACGGCATGGGCAAATTGAAATTGCTTCATCAGCATCGAACCGGCAACGAGCGTCGAATCCGGCAGCATCCGGGGCAGGATCAGCTTCAGGGCGACCGCAAACCCGGTGGTCACCACGATGCCCCACAGGATCGAGCCGCGGGTGTTCCGCGCCCGCAGCACCGCGGTCGTCATCAGGCCCGTGAAAAACACGATCAAATCGGGCGACGCGAAGTGTGCATTCAACTTCACGGCCGAACCGGGATCCTTGACGATGACGCCGGCATTTTGCAGGCCAATGAACGCGATGAAGATCCCGATGCCGGAGGCGATGCCGCATTTCATGGCCGGGGAAACCGCGTTGAACAGGAGCTCGCGCAGGCCGATCAGCGATACGATCAGAAACAGCGTTCCAGAAATGAACACCACCCCGAGCGCCACCTGCCAGCCGTTGGCAAAACCCGCGGCGGTGGCGGCGGGGATGGCGGAGAAGACAAAGAAGAAGTTTTCGCCCATGCCCGGCGCCTGGGCGATCGGATAGTTGGCGAGCCAGGCCATCAATACCGTAGCCAGCACCGCGGACAGGCAGGTCGCCGTCATCACCGCACCGAAGTCCATGCCCGTTTGCATGCCAAACATGGCCCCAGACAGGACCGCCGGCTGGACGACGACGATGTAGGCCATCGTCAGGAAGGTGGTGATTCCAGCGAGGATTTCCGTGCGGACGGACGTGTGGTTTTCGGACAGCTTGAAGATTTTCTCAAGCCTGTCGTTCATGCGATCCCCGATGAAATTCTGGCTGCGCCGGTCTTCAATGTCTCGAGGATATCCATTTGATTGTCTTCTCCGCAAGTTTGTCAAATGCGGTCACACACAATGCCAAGTGTTCCTCCTTCGTATCCTCGATTTTGTTGTGGCTGATACCATGAAGGCTTTGGACAAACATCATCACGGTGGGCACCCCGGCGCTCGCTACTTCCGCGGCATCGTGCAACGGACCGGATGGCAGGCGATGGGCCTGGCCACAGGTTTCCCTGATCGCCTCGTCGCATAGCGCGATGAGCTCGTCGTTGAACGGGCGTGGCGCAATTTGCCACAGACGTTCCCACGAGACGTTCACATTGCCTTCTTTCGCAAATTTTTCACTGGCCTCTTTTGCGTCATTTAGCATGCCAGCCAGTTCAGCTCGACCCAGACTACGTTGGTCAAGCGTGATTCGACATTCCTCCACCACACTCGTAACGATTCCCGGTTTGGTTGTGCACGCACCGATGGTGCAAACCCCGCCATAATCTTCTGCGATTTTATAAATTTCCGGACTCATTTTCGCGGCGGCGAGGAAGGCGTCTTTGCGCCGGTTCATCGGTGTACTGCCGGAATGCGCCGCCTGACCGTGGAAGGTAATCGCATGCCGCTCGACACCAAACGTGCCGAGCACCGCACCAAGCGGCAAACCAAGATCGAGGAGCACGGGACCTTGCTCGATGTGTAGCTCCAGATACGCGGCGGCGTTCTGAAGTTCCTTGCTGCTGTCCTTCACGCGCTCGAAATCCACGCCGACATTTTTGAGCGCATTGGGCAGACGGATGCCGTCCTTGTCTTTCAGACCACGGGCTTCGTTCATGTCGAGATTGCCCGAACAAGCGGATGAGCCGAACAGGCTTTTGCCGAAACGCGCACCTTCCTCATCAGCCCAATCAACCAGCCGGATTGTAATCGGTGGTCTGGCCTGATATTGCGCATGGATGCGCCGGAGAATTTCAACCCCCGCCAGCACGTTGAGACAGCCGTCCAGCCAGCCGCCGTTCGGCACGGAATCCATGTGGCCGCCGATCAGCAACGCCTTTTCCGATTCACCGCGCAACGTCGTCCAAAGATTCCCGGCGGCATCGGTGTGAATTTCAACGGGCAACGCCTCGAGTTTGTTCTTCAGCCACGCGCGGGTTTTCACCCACATCGGCGTGAAGGCGACCCGTTGGGCCCCGTTTTCATCCGCCGTCAGCGCACGAAGTTCCTTGAGTTCGGCGATAGTTCGTTCCGGGTTCAGCGATGAATTCATGATGTGCGGCGGCATGCCTGCCTCTGCAAAATTATTGTGGTCAGTGTGCTCAAAGCCAGTTAAAAATAGCCAGCGTTAACAAGGAATACGTTATGCCGACATTGACCACCACGGTGGACGGATTGAAGCTGCCGAACCCGTTCGTGATTGGCTCGGGGCCGCCGGGTACCAATCTCAATGTCATCACCAAGGCGTTCCAGGAAGGTTGGGGTGCCGTCATCGCCAAGACGGTCAGTCTCGACGCATCGAAAGTCGTCAACGTGGCGCCACGTTACGCCAAACTTCTGGCCGATGAGGGCGAAATCATCGGCTGGGAAAATATCGAACTCATCAGCGACCGGCCGTTCAAGATTTGGGAGGACGAATTCAAAAAATGCAAAGACCTGTTCCCTGAACGCATCCTGATTGCGTCCATCATGGAAGAATACCGCAAGGACGCGTGGATTGAAATCGTCGAACGCTGTCAGGCGGCCGGTGTGGATGGATTTGAATTGAATTTTTCCTGTCCGCACGGCCTGCCCGAACGCAAAATGGGCGCGGCCATGGGGGAGAATCCCGAAATTCTCAGGGAAGTGGTGGGCTGGGTAATGGGCGCCGCCAAAAAACCGGTCTGGGCGAAAATGACCCCGAACGTCACGCACATTGAAGACCCGACCCGTGCGGCCCTTGGTGCCGGTGCGAATGGCGTCAGTGCCATCAATACCATCCGCTGCGTCATGGGCGTGAATCTCGAGACATTGCGACCCGAACCCGCCGTTGAAGGTTACACCACCCCAGGCGGCTATTCGTCCAAGGCCGTCAAACCCATTGCCCTCCGGATGGTCATGGAAATTGCCCAGGTAATCCGTAAGGAATTTCCCGGACGCTCGCTATCCGGCCTCGGCGGCATCGAGAACGGCAACGACGCCGCGGAATTCATTCTGCTCGGCGCGGACACCGTGCAAGTCTGTACCGGCGTGATGAAGGCCGGTTACGAATGTGTAAAACCCATGGGCGACGAATTGCTGGCGTTCATGGCCCGGCACAAGTTCGAGACGCTCGCCGATTTTAAAGGCAAGAGCCTGGATTATTTCACCACGCACGCCGACCTCGTTAAACGCCAGACCGAACGCAAGGCTGCCCAAAAGGCCGCCACTGCAAAGAGCGTAGTCAAAGCCGACGGCGAATGGCGTGGAGATGAATTTGTGAAACAATCCGACGCCCTGTCGCGGGGTGAAACCACCGATTAAACTCGAAGTATTTCTGACATGACCAAACCTGATCCCTGCCCGTTTTTTATCGGCGGCGAATGGCTTCATCCCAAACTGTCCACCACCCCGGTTTACAATCCTTCAACCGGCGATGTCATTGCGGAATGTCCTGTCGGCGGATTGACCGAGGTGAACGCCGCCGTTGAAGCTGCAGCAGCGGCATTTCCCGATTGGATGGAAACGCCGCCAGTCGAACGCGTGCGCATTCTCGCCCGGTTCAAAATGTTGCTCGAAGAGAATTTTGAAGACATTGTCCGCTGCACCACGCGCGAGCATGGCAAAACGCTAGGCGAATCGCGTGGCGATGTGAAACGCGGCATGGAAGTCGTCGAATTCGCGCTCGGCGTGCCGTCGTTGTTAATGGGTGAGATCCTGGAAAACGTCGCGCGCGGTATCGATTGCGAGGCCATCCGCCAGCCACTGGGCGTCTGCGCCGGCATCACGCCGTTCAACTTTCCCGCGATGGTTCCGTTGTGGATGTATCCCATCGCCCTTGCCTGCGGCAACACCTTCGTCCTCAAGCCGAGCGAGAAGGTTCCGCTCACCGCGATCAAGATCGCCAAGCTGCTCGAAAAGGCCAGCCTGCCCAAGGGGGTGCTGAATATCGTTCACGGTGGACGCGACGTCGTGGATGCGCTGCTCACGCATCCCAAAGTGAAAGCCATTTCATTCGTTGGTTCGACACCGATTGCGCGTCATATCTACGAGGTGGGAGCGAAACACGGCAAACGTGTTCAGTCCAACGGCGGCGCGAAGAACTACGCCATCATCATGCCGGACGCCGACGCGGAGAACTCCACGCGCGGCCTCATCGAGGCGGCCTTCGGCTGCGCGGGCGAACGTTGCATGGCCGGGTCCACTGCCGTGATCGTTGGCGGCGCGGAGAAAACCGTTTTGCCGACACTCATCGAAGCCACGCGCAGAATCAAGGTTGGCCCGACCGACCGCGAAGCGCAGCCCGACATGGGCGCCGTCATCACTCCTCAGCACCGCGATCGCGTTCTGGAACTGATTGAAACCGGAGTCAAGGAGGGCGCGAAAATTCCCGCCGACGGCCGCGGAGTCAAGGTGAGCGAGGCACCCAACGGGTTCTACGTTGGCGCGACGATCCTCGATCATGTCAACCATGACATGACCGTGGCCAAGGAGGAGGTTTTCGGCCCGGTACTGAACGTGATGCACATGGAGGACCTGGAGCAGGCCATCGAGCAGGCGAACCGCTCGCCGTACGGCAACGGCGCCTCCATCTTCACCCGTTCCGGCAAGGCTGCGCGCGAGTTCAAGCATCGCATCAATTGCGGCATGGCCGGTATCAATATTGGCGTGCCCGCCTCGATGGCGTGGTTTCCGTTCAACGGCTGGAACGACTCGTTTTTCGGCGATCTGCATATGCAAGGCAAGGAAGGTGTTCAATTTTTTACGCAGCAGAAAGTCACCACCAGCCGCTGGTTCAGCTACGGCGAAGGGGACATCTGGCACAAATGATTTATGAGCCTGCTGATCAAGAACGGTGAAATTGTCACAGCCGGCGAACGTTACATCGCCGACATCTTTTGTGAAAACGAAACCATCACGCGCATCGATCGCGACATCAAGCCGCTCAAGGGCGCGCAAGTCGTTGACGCGAAAGGCAAATTTGTCTTTCCGGGTTTCATCGATCCGCACGTCCACATTTACCTGCCGTTCATGGGAACGTTTTCCAAGGACAATTACGTTACCGGCAGCCAGGCAGCCCTCGTCGGCGGCACGACCACGCTCATCGAGATGTGCTGTCCGGCGCGCAAAGACGACGCGCTGGAAGGCTTCGAGTTATGGATGCAGCAGGCGGTCGGCAAGTCCGCCTGCGATTTTTCGTTTCACATGGGCGTCTCGCGTTTCGATGACCAGACCGAGAAACAACTTCGGGAGATCGTGAAGCGCGGCATCAGCTCGTTCAAGGTCTTCCTCGCCTACAAAGGCGCGTTCGGTGTCGACGACACCGAGCTTTACCGAGTGCTCAAGCTGGCGAAGGAACTCGGGGTCATCGTCACGGCGCACTGCGAAAACGAAACGCTCATCGCGGAACGCCAGAAGGAACTGCTCGCCGCAGGCAAAACCGATCCGGGCCAACATCACGAGAGCCGCCCGCCTGCCGTCGAAGCCGAGGGTGTCCATCACTTGATGACCTTCGCCGAACTGACCGGCGCGGCGACCTACATCGTCCACTTGAGCTGTCGGGAGGCGCTCGCCGAGGCCATTGCGGCACGGCAACGTGGTGTGCGGGTCAGCGTCGAGACCTTGATCCAATATCTGGTGCTCGACAAGACCTACGCTGAGAGGCCGAAATTCGAAGGCGCGAAATATGTCATGTCCCCGCCGCTGCGCGACAAACGGAACCAGGATATTCTCTGGAATGGCTTGCGCGACGGGCTGGTGCAAACCGTGGCGACGGATCATTGCCCGTTTGATTTCAAAACGCAAAAGTCGATGGGCAAGAACGATTTCACTAAGATCCCCAACGGCATTCCGTCACTGGAAGAACGCATCAACCTGCTCTACACGTACGGCGTGAAAGCAGGCCGGATTGACCTGCACACATTCGTGAACGCCGCCAGCACTCAGGTCGCAAAGACGTTCGGACTGTTCCCCCGCAAAGGCACCATCCAGCCCGGAGCCGACGCCGACCTCGTCGTGTTCGACCCGGACTATCGCGGCAAAATCTCGGCCAAAACGCAGTACATGAACGTGGATTACAGCGCGTTCGACGGCTGGAAAATCGAGGGCCGCCCCAGCGTCGTCACCGTGCGCGGCCAGGTCGCCGTGCGCGAGGGAAAGTTCGTTGGTAAATCTGGCCGCGGAAAATTTCTCCAACGCAAGCCGGGCCATTTTTGAGCATGAATTCGAGTTTAGCCGGCCTGGCCGCCAATGCACCCGATGTCGAGGCCGACATCGAGCAGAGCCGGCTGTTCAACGCCGACCTTGCGCCGGTGCCGGCATCGCGGCGTAAGTGGGGCATGTTGAGCTTTGCGGCACTGTGGGTTTCAATGTCCGCGTGTATCACGACCTACATGCTTGCGTCATCACTCATCAGCGGCGGCATGAATTGGTGGGAGGCCGTGCTGACGATATTTCTGGCGAACCTCATCGTGCTGATCCCGATGGTTTTGAACGCGCACGCGGGGACGCGTTACGGAATCCCCTTTCCGGTTTATTGCCGCGCGTCGTTCGGAACCAAGGGCGCCAATATTCCGGCCATTCTCCGCGCGCTGGTGGCGTGCGGCTGGTTCGGCATCCAAACCTGGATTGGCGGGGAAGCAATCTACAAAATCTGTGACGTCATTTTTCAACTTCATCCCGAACCGGCAACAAACTGGCTGGGCATCACGGGCGGGCAATTCCTCTGCTTCCTGTTTTTCTGGGGCATCAACATGTGGGTCATCCATCGCGGCATCGATACGATCCGTTTTTTATTGAACATCAAGGCGCCGCTGCTCATCGCGCTTGGCCTGCTGCTGTTGTGGTGGGCTTATCGCAAGGCGGGCGGTTTCGGCCCGATTTTGTCACAACCGTCGCAGT
Organism: uncultured Bifidobacteriaceae bacterium; assembly: GCA_964413165.1. Taxonomy (GTDB): domain Bacteria; phylum Verrucomicrobiota; class Verrucomicrobiia; order Limisphaerales; family UBA11358; genus UBA11358. The sequence goes on along the minus strand of CAYPSF010000016.1, from coordinate 27,995 downwards.
TCGACCCCGGACAACCGCAGGCGGGCAGGTTTTGGATCTACTTCTTCCCGGCCTTGACGGGCATGGTGGGTTACTGGGCAACCCTCTCGCTGAACATCCCGGATTTCTCGCGTTACGCGAAATCGCAGCGGGATCAGGTGCTGGGCCAGGCGCTCGGCCTGCCGCTGACAATGGCGTTATATGCGTTCATCGGCGTTGCCGTCACCTCGGCCACCATCATCATTTACGGCGAAACCCTCTGGAACCCGGTCGACGTACTGACGAAATTCACCAATCCCATCACGCTCGTCATCGCCCTGTTCGCACTGTGCCTCGCCACGCTTGCGACCAACATCGCCGCCAATGTGGTTTCGCCGGCGAACGATTTTGCCCAGCTCGCTCCAAAGAAAATCACCTTCCGCATTGGCGGGTTCATCACCGGCGTTATCGGAGTGCTGATGATGCCATGGAAACTGGTGGCTGACCCGAACGGCTACATCTTCGCCTGGCTTATCGCTTACAGCGCGTTGCTGGGGCCGATTGGCGGCATCTTGATTGCCGACTACTTTGTGTATCGGCGCCGAAAATTAAATGTCGCCGCGCTTTACCAGACGGAAGGCGAGTATCGTTTCACGAATGGTTTCAGTGTCGTCGCCCTGTTTTCATTGGCGATTGGCGCGTTACCGAGTTTGCCGGGTTTTTTGGTGAATGTGAAACTGCTTAACACCGACAGCGTTCCCCCGTTTCTCGCGCACCTGTACAACTACGCATGGTTCATCGGTTTTGCGGTGGCGTTCACGGTTTATCTTGCGCTCCGCAAGTCCGCACCGAAACTGTAACCGGATTTTATTATGAAAAGCATCCCGCTGCCCCCAACAAATCACCAACCAAAAAAATACGCCGGGCCGTCCGCCGACGAAGTGCTCGCCTTGCGCAAGCAGTTCATGAATCCCGGCATTTTTCTCTACTATAAAAAGCCGCTCATGGTGGTGGAGGGTTCGATGCAATACGTCTGGGACGAAACGGGCAAGCGCTATCTCGATGGTCTCGGCGGCATCGTGACCGTCAGCGTGGGACATTGCCATCCGCACGTCATCGCGGCGGGCAACCGGCAGAGCGAGCTCTACCAACACTCGACGACGATTTATCTGCACCCGAACGTTGCCCAATACGCTGAAAAGCTTGCATCGAAAATGCCGGGCGACCTGAAGGCGTGCTATTTTGTGAACTCCGGCTCGGAGGCAAACGACCTCGCGTTGCTCATGGCGCGCGCCCACACGCAAAATTACGACATCATCGCCTTGCGCAATGCGTATCACGGCGGCAATGCGTCCGGCATGGGCGTCACGGCCCACAGCACCTGGAAATACAACGTGCCGCACAGCTTTGGCGTGCATCATGCACTCGCACCGTATCAATATCGCGGGCCGTTTGGCTACGACGATGCAAACGCGGGCAGGAAATATGCCGATGACGTGAAGGAGTTGATTGACTACGCCACGCCGGGCAAGGTCGCTGGCTTCATTGCGGAATCCATTCAGGGCGTCGGTGGCTTTGTGGAGTTTCCGCAAGGTTATCTCAAGCAGACCTATGAATACATCCGCGCTGCGGGTGGCGTGTGTATCGCGGACGAAGTCCAGACCGGCTTTGGCCGCACGGGCACTCATTTCTGGGGCTTTGAAACGCAGGACGTGATTCCGGACATTGTCACCATGGCAAAAGGCATTGGCAACGGCTGTCCGCTGGCGGCCGTCGTGACAACGCACAAAATCGCGCAAGCGCTCGTCGGCAAAGTCCATTTCAACACGTTCGGCGGCAATCCGGTTGTCAGCGCCATGGGCAAGGCCGTGCTCGAAGTCATCGAAAAAGACAATTTACAGGCGAATGCACTCAAACTTGGCGCCCACATTCGCGCTGGACTGGAAAAATTAAAGGCGAAACACAAAATCATCGGCGACGTGCGGGGCAAGGGCCTGATGCTGGGCATCGAGATGGTGCGCGACCGCACGACCAAGGATCCGGCCAAGTCCGAGTGTGCCCAGGCCGTGGAAAACGCGCGGGAACTCGGTCTGCTGCTCGGCAAAGGCGGTTTATGGGGGCAGACGATCCGTTTTGCCCCGCCGATGTGCCTCACCCGGGCAGATGCGGATTTTCTGCTGGAAGTTTTGGACGAATCGTTCGGTGCGCTCTAAGTTTCCCGCCATGAAATTGATCCAGCACCAATACGGCAAGGCGCGGGTACGCGTGCTGAAGGTTTTTCGGGCCGGCGCGCAGCATTCCGTCAAGGAATTGGACGTGCAAGTGATGTTGCAGGGTAATTTCAACGCGTCCTACGCCCGGGCTGACAACCGGCTCGTGGTGGCGACGGACTCGATGAAAAACACCGTCAACGTTTTCGCCAAACAAAAGTTGGGCGCGGAAACGGAGGAGTTCGGCCTGGCGTTGGGTGCACATTTTATCAAAACCTATCGGCACGTAAGCCAGGTCGAGGTCAGCCTGATAGAACATAGTTGGGCGAGGATTCCGGTCGGTGGAAAACCGCATGCCCATTCGTTCAGCGAAAAGAGCGCAGCCAGGCCGTTCGTGAGGATCACCTGCACGCGCAAAGGCTACCGGGTTGAGTCCGGCATCAAGGACCTGCTGATCCTGAAGACCACCGCCTCGGGATTTGAAAATTTCCTGCGCGATGAATTCACCACTCTGCCGGAGACCAGAGACCGGATTTTGGCAACGAAACTGGAGGCGGTCTGGACGTTTCGGAGAAAGCCCCGCAGCTATTCCCGTACGAATACAAAAATTCTCAACGCGATGCTGGCGGTGTTTGCGAAAAATTACAGTCCGTCCGTACAGGCAACGCTGCTCCAGATGGGCGAAGCGGCGTTGAAAGCGGCGCCGGAGATTTCCAAGGTTCACATTGCGATGCCGAACCAGCATTGCCTGCTCATCAATCTTGAGCCGTTCGGCCTCGAAAACAAAAACGAACTTTTTGTCCCGACCGACGAGCCGCACGGACAAATTGAGGGAACGGTGGCAAGGTAGGGTCGGCGTGCTGCACCGACCGGCCGCCGCAGCGCGGCATCCCTACCCTTTCAGGATTTCGCGCAACGCCGCCAGCACTGCGTCCACATTTTCCTTCCGGGACGTCTCGCCCATCAGCCCGATGCGCCAGATTTTACCCTTGAGCGGGCCCAAGCCGGCGCCGATTTCGAGGTTGTAAGTGGCCAGCAATTGTTTGCGTACGGCCGCCTCATCCACGCCTTCCGGTACACTGACGGCGTTGAGCTGCCAGAGTTGATGGCCGGCTTGCGACATGATTTTCATGCCCATGGCCTCCAGGCCGCTGCGGAGGGCCAAATGATTTTGCTCGTGCCGGTGCCAGCGGTTTTCCAGGCCTTCCGTCAACACCAGCCGCAGGGCCTCATGCAACGCATAATTCATACTGATTGGCGCGGTATGGTGGTACACCCGCTCCTGTCCCCAATACGCCGCCAACAAATTCACATCCAGATACCAGCTTTG
>CAYPSF010000016.1:0-24397 GCA_964413165.1 uncultured Bifidobacteriaceae bacterium | reverse complement strand
AACACGCCGTTGACCCCGATGATGACTTCATCCCCGGGTTCGATCAAATTGACGAAACAAAACTCCATGCCGGCGCTGCCGGTGCCGCTGACAGGAAACGTCATTTCATTTTGAGTGAGGAAGGCCTGCCGCAGCATGGCTTTGATCTCCTCCATCATCTTCACGAATGCGGGATCGAGGTGGCCGACGAGCGGTCGCGACATCGCCTGCAAAACGGCAGGCGCAACATCGCTTGGCCCCGGTCCCATCAGCCGCCGCGGTGGTGGCTCAAATGCTTTTGGAATCTCCATGGCCGGGAAGAATGCCGGAATTTGTTGGCAAAACAACGATTTTGTCCGTCGTTCAGGCCGTGAAAATACGGCCGAGTCCGAGCCGGGCAAGACCTTGCCGGTAGGTAATGGAACTTTTGTCCGCGCGAATGTGGACTTCTTCCTGCAGGTCGATCGGTAAATCCTCCGGGAATTGCTTTTCCACAATCGCCTTGTCTTCGGCGAAGACCTGATGATTGAAATCGAGGGTGGACTGCAACGGCGCATCCCGGTCGAAATTCCGGCAGATGGGCACGAACACGCGGGACTTCCGGGCGGAGACCGGAGCAACGGCATTGAGAATGTGCAACTGCCCGTCGTTCGGAAAAAAAACCGTGAGCTTGGCCGTGAAAGGCAGCCAGACTTCGAACAGCCGGCGCCATTGGAAGCCAGGCGGATTGAGATGCTTGAAGCCGCGCGAATAATTGCTGACCGTGCTGATGTAATCGGCCCGGAATCCGGCAGGCGTGAGCTCGACCGGATAACTCGGCACCTCCCGGTTGTCCAGCTCGCCAAAGGTCTCCACGTGGACGAAGGCGAAGTGACTGACGTCCAGAAAGCCTTCCACCTGCCGGCCGGCGGCCGCGTCCAGTTCCACGCTGTTGGGCAACACCTGCAGGTAATTGGTATCGTCCCACTCGTTTAATTCAGGAAACGGCGATGGGCCGTTGTCCACGAGCCGGGTCCAGATCAAACCGTACCGTTCCTGCACCGGAAAAGTCTGCACCTTCAATTTCGGCGGGATCGGCGCGCCGGGATGCGCCGGGATGCAGGAGCACTGGCCGTCGCGGTTGTACCGAAAGCCGTGGTATTTGCAGACGATTTCTTCTCCTTCAATCCAGCCCGCACTCAACGGCGCGCCACGATGCAGGCATAAATCGCGCATGACGACGGGTTGACCTTGGATACGAAAAATAACGAGCCGCTCGTCCAATAACTTGGTCGCAAATGGTCTTTCTTTGACTTCATAGGCAAAGGCGATCGGATACCAGAATGGCGCCAACGCGCGCCAATCCGATTCGATAAAAGTACAATCGCGGGGCAATTTGACGCTGGAATCAAAGTTGGTCATAACCTCCTGGGCGGCTCCTTTTTCCGCCCCAACCAAATCATTTCGTTGTGGAATTAAATCACAATCGGTTGAAATATCAAGCGTCAGCTATGGGAAACAAGTAACTCAACTTCAATTCATCTTCCGTATAATCCGGGAAGCCCACCCCACGCGGACGAAATAAGAAATAGAAATTTTTAGCCATGCTGGAAAATAAGCGACAGCATTATTTATTCGTTCTTTCCCGTGACTGTCGCAAATCTCCCGATTTGGCGCGGTTTTCTGCCAATTCGGAAACGCGGCACAGACACTGCTAAAGACAGATGGCAATGGATAATGAGAGCAAGATTTAAGGTGGGGGATAGAGACTGCGGAACTTGATGCACCGGCGGCTATCGACTGAAGAGAGAAACCCGTTTTCGGTCAATCGTCTGTGGCGACTATCCCCCACAAACGCAATACGCAACACGTCATTAGAAATGAAAGAAACAGATGAGGATATCGACCTTGAAATCAAGGCCCTTAAGCACAGGAAATTCCAGCTGCTAAAACTGGCACGGTTAAGGCGCGATGTGTGCAAACTTGAAAAGAACAAGCTGCGCGCCAGCAACAACGCGGAGACGGTAAAAAACGTCGCCATCGAAGTTTGCCAAAAGTTCAGTGTAACATTCGACCGTCTGACGATGCAATGCCGCGAGAATGCGGTTTCCGTTCCACGGCAGGTCGTGTTCTATCTCGCCCGCGAACTGAGCGATATCCGCCTGACTGAATTGGGAAGTATTTTCCACAAAGGCCACGGCACGGTGCTCTATGGACACCGGAGCGTAAAAGATCGAATGACGGTTGACCGGAAATTCGCTGAAACCGTTGATCAGTTAATGCAGTCGTGCCGTCAGCGTTTGACGTCCAAATTCGTTGCTACCAACTGAAATCAACGAACTAAAAAATGGGCGAGAGTGGGGCGACTAAATTTCGAAGTTATGCTGTTGGTTTGCAAAAGTCTGCTCCCGGCAACGGACCAATTCCCAATGATCTGGTGAAGACTGCCGAATAATCCTGGGAATGAACGATGGCTAACAAAATGGCTAACAGACCAACTGGGAACCGAGGTCACCAATCGTGACACAATCTGGTTGAATACCCTGTAAAATCGGGCACGATACCCCTGTCGTTCGCCCCCAAAGGCGCTCGATTCCGACCCTCGCCTCCAAACCGTAAGCACTGTAATTCCAAGCAGTTTGGAAATACATGGGTATCGGACGTCCAACGGAAGTTCCAGCAGGGCGCGGCCTTGAGTCACACGAGGTAGATTGTCCGATAAGTTGTTTCGTTTTGGCATGTCCAATGTCCAAGCCGATCGTCTAATTGACAGGAATTTTGTTGCAGCCCGCGTGGTCAGTTATGGTGGAGTCGCTGACAGGAATGATTCGGATGCTCGTTTCAGCCACCCAGTTCGATTTGGTGCGGCTGTACGGATGAGTTCCAAAATAAAAATGATGCGGTAGTAGAATATTTTGAGGTTGGCCTTCATTTTTGGTCGGAATTAATTGAAATTTCAGTCCAGGTGAAGGTTTCGCCGGCTTTTAAGAGCGGAACCTGCTTTATTCCGCCGTAGCGCAGGATACAAGGGTTACCCAACAATGATTTGATGGTGGCGAAGGAAAGTTTTCCATCCTGCCATGAAATATCCACTTCAAACCCGCCACGGGCGCGCAAGCCCTTCACGTTGCCGTTGGGCCAAGCCTTGGGCAGGGCAGGCAAAAGGTCAATCGAACCCAGATGTGATTGCAACAGCATTTCCGTGATGCCAGAAGTCGCAGCAAAATTGCCGTCGATCTGGAACGGTGGGTGCGCGTCGAACAGATTTGGATATGTGCCGCCGCCTTGCGAGCCGCCTTTAGGTGGGGTCAATTGCGCCCTCAGCAGGCGCAGCGCGTGGTCGCCATCCAAAGCGCGAGCCCACAAGTTGATGCGCCAGCCCAAGGACCAGCCGGTACTAATGTCGCCGCGGCCAATGAGCGATTTGATCGCCGCTTTGAACAGATTTGTGGTGGTGGGATTGATCTGCGCACTGGGAAACATCGCGTAGAGGTGCGATTGATGGCGGTGCGAATCGAATTCGCGATCCTTGTCTTCCAGCCATTCCTGCAACTGGCCGTATTTGCCAATCTGATCCGGCGCGAGGCGGCCACGGGTTTCGAGAAGTTTTTTTCGGAAGGCGAGGTCAACTCCGAGAATTTCCGAGGCCTTCGCCGTTTGTGCGAACAGGTCGCGGAGAATCTGGCTGTCCATCGCCGGCCCAGCTACCACACCGCCATGCTCAGGGGACACGGAAGGACATGTTACCAGCCAATGCCGGGTCGGTTCTTCCACCAATGTATCCAGAAAAAATTCACATGCTCCCTTAAAAATCGGATACGAGCCTTCGAGAAAATTCTTATCACCGGTAAATTGGTAGTGTTCCCACAGGTGCGTGGTGAGCCACGCGCCACCGACCGGCCAGATACCAACGCTTGCAAAATCGATCGGCGCGGTCGCACGCCACAAATCCGTGTTATGATGGCAGACCCAGCCGTGCGCACCATACATTGTCTGTGCCGTGCGTTTGCCGGACGCCGCCATTTCGCGAACCATCTGGAACAGCGGTTCGGCGCACTCTGAAAGATTTGCCGTTTCCGCCGGCCAGTAATTTTCCTCCGTGTTGATGTTGACGGTATATTTGCCACCCCACGGCGGACTCGTCGAATCGTTCCACAATCCCTGCAAATTGGCCGGCTGTCCGCCGGGCCGCGACGAGGAGATCAGCAGATAACGTCCGTATTGATAAAACAACGCCGCGAGCGAAGGGTCCTGGCCGTCACCGAATTGTTTTACGCGCTCGTCCGTGGAAAGCCTGGCACGGTCGCCGATACCGAGGTCGATCGCGACGCGACGGAACAACGGTTGATAGGTTCCCAAATGCCGCGTGAGCAGTTGGACATAGGTTTTCTCAGCGGCCAGTTTGAGGTCATTCACGGCACTGATGGAAGGATCGCCACCGGCATCCTGCCAGTTCACATAACTCGTGCCGCAGGAAACCAACAGGGTAACGGAATCCGCACTGGCAATGGTGAGGGACTTATCTCTGGCGGTGACCGAACCCCCGCCATTTTGAACTTCCACCAGGGATTCAAATTTCACGGCGCCAGGATTTTGCGCATGCTTACCCCCGGTGCCGGTGAGTTTCAACTGCTTGCCTTCCGCCACAATTTCCGAGGGGTTTTGCGGTGTGTTCATGGAGACGGAAAAATTGATGCTGCCCGGTTTGTCGGCAGTCAACCGCACCACGATGACTTGATCCGCCGCCGTGCTGAAAACTTCGCGCGTGAAAGTGACATCACCGCGTTTGAAACGGGTCGTCGCAACAGCCGTGTCGAGATTGAGTGAACGGAAATAATCCGTCGCGGGCAATTTTGCGTCGAAATCCAGGATAAGATTCCCAAGCGTTTGATACGCTGCTTGTCCAATGGGAATAGCCATTCCGGATTGGTTGAGCAATTCTTCCGCTGGCTGCTGTTTGGAAGCAAAAATCAGTTCACGGGCCTTTGGATATGCCTGAAGTGCGGCCGGATTGGCCGGATTATAGGGACTGCCCGACCAGATCGTATCTTCGTTAAACTGCAGCCGCTCTTCCGCCACGCCGCCAAAAACCATTGCGCCCAGCCGGCCATTGCCAATCGGCAACGCCTCGACCCATTCGCGCGCGGGTTGATGATACCAAAGCGTCATCGCATTGGTCGGCCCGGCTTCCACGGATTTGATTTCCAGCGGAACAGCCAATGAGGCGTGGTCAGCGACCGGCCTGATGACATTGATGGCGTTACTCGTCAACTGCCACTCGCCTATCGGATTGATTGATTCGCTCCTTAGATCGAAGCGCTGCGTCACCTGATCAGCCGAGAGCGCCTGATTAAAGACAGCCACCTGACCAATGCTGCCGACAAAACGGTTCCCGCCTTCCTGATCCGCGCCAATGCGCAATGGAATGGTCGTGCGCGGGACCGGCCAGCGGCCGGATTCGGATGGATTGGACGCAACCAGTTTTCCATCCACATAAATATTTGCCTGCAAACCACGCGGGCTGAAAACGGCGACCACCTGCGACATTTTATCAGCAGGTAATTTGGATTGATATTCAGTCGCTTCCGGCGCAGTCGTGACAAATCGCAAGCCGCCGTTGCGCCCGACTTCCAGCCGGCAGCCGCCTTGCGAACCCGTCGCCCATTTATCGATTATGCGCGCACCCTCCGGACAAGCCGGGTCAATTTTTATCCGTGCTTCCAAAGTGACATCATCGGCCGTTTCCAACGCCGGAGTTTTCAATTCATAAAACTTGGAGTAGGCCGTGAATGCCATCGGCATTGTTGTTTCCGTCGTGTTGGCTCGCAAACTTACTGCACCGGCCAGCAAAAAGCTGCTGAGGGCCATGGTCATTAAATGCAAATTCCGCATCATGTCTTTCAAAAGTTGACAGTAATCGATACTAAACCCGCAAATCGTTCCCAAATGTGAACCAATGCCGGCGAGTTGAAAGCAGGATCGGCCAGGCGATTTCATCTTTTTATGGATAAGTCAGACGCAGAAAAACGCTGCCGTTGTTGGGGTCGATGGGAACGAAAACATTGTTTGTTGATTGTGAATCCGACACGTCGATCCAGTTTGGGCCCAAGCCTTGGGTCAACGCATTGGTCTGAATCTGCAAATGCCACCCGATATGGTCCACCGGCCAGGACAATTGCAGCTGATTTCCCATCGTCTGAACGTTCACGTTCGTCGAGATCAACGACGGCAGCGCTACTGCATTCGCCTGAAAGGAAGGCGCGCTTTCGCCGGCGGAATTCGTCGCCGTCACAACGTAAAAGTAGGTCGTGCCCGGATCAACCGCAGCATCCGCGTAGTCGGTTGAACGCAGGTTGGCGATGGTCGAATAGGGTCCGCCGCTGGTGGTGGACCGTTTTAAATTGTAACTGGTGGCATTGGAAGCGCCAAACCAGCTGAGGTTGATCAGCAGGTTGGTTCCCAAAGCAGTCAGATTGGCGGGAATTCCCGGCAGGGCAACGACAACCAACTTTACCTGCCCGCCCGTATTGGTATCCCAGGCGCAGCTGAAATCCGCTGGAGTCACGCCCAATATCGGCGGACTGCCGCCCAAGTTACCGGTGTAGGCGTACAACACATAGATTCCAGCAGCAAGCCCACTGCCGGCGATGATGTTATTGGTGCCGCCCAGCGTCAGATTGCCATTAACCGCAATGGTGGCCGCATTTGTGCCCACAACGAAACCAACCAAGCTTGAGGAAGACAGGGTCAAATTATTACTCACCGTCATCACGCTGCCGGAAAAGGTAAGGCCGCGATTGGTGGCAAGCATATTGGTTTTAGCCAGAGTAACTTGCGCATTGTAAAGGCGCAACGCGTTGCTGAAACCATTGGTCGAAATGCCTTCCAGTTTGACGAGATTTGCAGTGGGTGCGCGGTTGGTAATGACCAATTCGGCGTTGTAGAGCGCAAACGTGTTCGTGGACGGTACGGTAATTTGCGAATCAATCAATTGAACTCCCTGTGCATTGTAGAGCTGAAAATACTTTGTCGCGGTGATATTGACGTGATCCATCACGACGTTGCTAAAGGACAGTTCAGGTTTGCCCCAGATGATGCCTGCGGGAAAGCCACTGGCCGCGACCGCCGTGAGGTTGCTGATGAGAATATCGCGCCATATCGGCGTGGTGCTATCCACCGGAAGAACGGGATACGCTGCCGCCTTGTCCACCGTTACGCCGGTAGAGGTACCGCTGTTGGTGTAATAACTATATAGAAAAATTGGGATTTGCGTGTTCGTCATTGCCAGGTTGATCAATCTGATGTTTTGCACCAGTCCACCGCGACTATCATCTGACTTGAGATGAAAGCCGGAGGTCCCATTGGTCCAGACGCAATCGATTACCAGCAAATTACTCAAGCCGCCCTGGGTAAAACTGCCGATCGAAACACCGTGCCCGGTTCCAAAGAGGCAATTGGTGATCGTAAAGTCGTGATTGAACGAGCCCACATGCCCGTCGCCCATGGCTATAAAATCATCGCCATCCGTGATGTGGCTGTTGGCGATCAACACATTCACGCCGGAACAATCTATACCATCAGTGTTGGGGGTGCCATTGGGCGTATTGATGTTGATATGGTCAACCGTCACGTTGTTGCATATTGAACGAAAAGAAATGTGCGTGTTCGGCGGATTTTGCAGGGTCACATCTCGCACGAGAACGTTTGTGCACGTGCTGGGCGCGAACATGGCCTTGGGGCGATTGATGCCGCCCGACGTGGCATTGTTTGTCGCCCACCAAACCGCGCCCTGTCCGTCAATGGTTCCACTGCCGCTGATTTCGATGTCGTGAAGCTTTGAAGCGGAAATGAAATCCGTCGGCGACGTACCGCCCGGATAACTGCCATAGGGCAGCATCTGCAACATCGCCCCAGCGTCAATCTGCAGGTTGACAAAGCTCTTCATCGTGAGTGGCCCGCTCAAATAAACTCCCGCCGGAACTTCCACCGTTCCGCCGCTCAACCCATTGGTGGCGCCCCCGGCCGCGGCGGCGTTGATCGCGTTTTGGATGGCCGTGGTGTTGGTCAATGTTGTACTGCTGACAGCTCCGAAATCGGTGATGTTAAGAATATTGTTGGTGTTGATTTGCGGAAGCGGAATGGCTGCTAAAATTGTGCAACCGCTTAATACCCATAATAAAAAGACGATTCGTCTTACCACGCTGCGATAGCGAATTCGAGAACATTGGAGGGAGAGATTCATAAATAATTCAGCAAACGAGATTATGGATAAACGAGTCGGAAGTAGGTCGCTCCGGGAGACGGATTGACGACGATATTGGTTTGAATAACGTTGGTCGAACCGGGCCAGTCCATCCAATTATTGCCAAGGCCGCTGCTCATGGCATTCGTTTGATATTGCAAACGCCACCCAAGATGGTCCACCGGCCACGAGAGTTGCAGACTGTTCCCGACGACCCCAGCCACTATGTTTGTCGGCGTGGTATTCACGGGAACAACGACGGAGAGCAGAGCATTGCTGCTGGTCACCGAGCCGGCGTGGTTCGAGACGATGACAGAATAGGTTGCGGCATCACCCGACTGCACGCCGGGAAGGGATAATGAGGCGTTGGTTTCTCCGGTGAGGCTTGCGCCATCCCTCAGCCATTGATAGGCCGGATACGGGAGGCCGGTGGCCGCTACTGTGAACGTGGCGGTATCTCCAAGATTGACCGTCTCACTGGCTGGTTGGGACGTGATGGTTGGGATCACCGTCGGCTGCCAGCCGTTCAAATTGAAATACGAATTGCCGAAAATCCCCGAAAGAGTGTAATTGTTCGTGTCCACCGTTACCACGACGCGGTTATTGGTGCCGGTCGGCACTGCGAGTAACGGGTCGGTCGGCGAAAGCGACGGATTGTTCGTGTAATCCGGATCCAATGTATTAACCCAGTAGGCGCCGGCGTTCCAGCGAACCTGGGGTATATTGATTGCCCCACCTCCGATGAGTGTCGTGCCAACTTCCCGTGCTCGGCAGGTGGTTTCGGTGCCGCTACCAAATACGCCCCAACCGGCCGAGGAAATCTGGCTGCCCACCGTGCAATTGATGATGGCGGTCATGCCATCCTGCCCCCACGGGCGCATGAAGGTCGTGCTGGCATTGCCGACATCATAAGGATAGCCATTGGCAACCTTGGCTTGTGGAAAACTGCAGTTCAAGAACACCAGATTGAAGGGCTGCGCGTAGGGTGTGCTGGGGGCGGTGCAAGGTCCACCACTTGATTTGATTTCGACGATTTTGCACTGGTCGAACACGGCCAGCGCTCCGCCGTAGATGAAATCCGTGCTGCCCCAGATTTCACAGCGATTGTAATAGGCGCTTCCACCGACGGCGAAAAGCGTGTCCTGACCACCCTTGACGATCACATTGTCAAAAATCAGGCGCTGGCCCGTCGTATCCAGCGTGTTGAGCCGACCAGCCCACGGGCCGTAATTGTCAAGGCTGTTGGTCAGGTAAACCTGGTTATCCAGTGTGAGGTTGCGGATATACAGATCCGACGATTCCAAGCGCAACATGCCACAGGAGCTTCCGCTGGTGTAAGCGGCGTTGGGATAAATGATCTGCACGTCATCGCGGGTCGCCCCGGCGCCCACCACCGCCACATTGTTGCGGCTCTGGGTGAAGATGGCAAAGTCGTGATAGATGCCCGGTTGAATGGTGATGATGCGCTTGAGCGTGTTGTTCTGGGGAACCCAATCTGATGCTCCTTGCAATGTCGCAAAATCGCCCGTGCCATCCAGGCCGACGGTGATATTGGTCGGGCCGGTGGAAGCGGTCGGGGTTGCCGGTCCAGCCGATTTTGTGGAAAATTTCCAAGTGTTAGTGCCGGTGATACCTGGAAACGCCGCGCCGTTTGAATCAAGAAACAAACCGGCATCGCAAGTGACATAATAGGTCTTGCCGTAGGATAGGCGATTCGTCGGGTTAAGCGTGATCCACGCCTCCTTGCCGTAAATTGCAATGGGCATATAAAAGAAACTTTGCCCTTGCGACGTACGGACAAAGGCATTGCTGACCGTAGCGCTGTCCGTCAAATAGGTTTGGAACCGGCTGGTATCAATCATGGCAAACAAGGAGTCGTCTGCAGCGGCGCGCACATACAATTTCTTGCCCGTACAGGCGAGCACCGGCGTGTCACCGGTGAAGACGATGCGCAACTGCTGGTCAGGACTGATATTCACCGCTCCGTTCGTGGGCAGAAAAGTTCCGGTCAGCGTCGTGGACAAAACCGTAAGCGTGACGTTGCTGCTGGTCACCACCCCGACACTGTTACTGACCGTCACGGAAAAGACCGCGTCGTTGTCCGCGCCCAAAACTTTGGCAATGGAATAGAACGAACTGGTGGCATTGGCGATCGGATTGCCATTCCGGTACCACCGATAAGCCACGGCCGGAATGCCACTGGCCGTAACGCTAAAGGCTGCCGAATTGCTGACCGCCACCACAAGATTCGTCGGCTGTTGCGAAATCGCCGGCGGGACCAGCACAAACAATGTGGCGCTATTGGTCGCAAGTCCGGCACGATTGCTGGCCACCAGCGAATAAAAGAATCCGTTCTGCGAATATTGGACATTGTTCACCATCAGCGAAGAACTGGTTGCCCCGAGAATATCGGTCCCGTTTACCCGCCATTGCAAGGTCGGCACCGGCAGACCGGAAACCGATGCGCTGAACGTCGCGTTGCTGGCCTGGACCGCCGTTTGATCCGTCGGTCCGGTGATGGTGGGCGAAACGTTGCCGGATGAAACCGTCAGCGTCATGCCATTCGTGACGATCCCGGCGCTGTTACTGGCGATGAGCGAATAGGTACCGGTGTCCGCAGCTTGCGCAGTTGTAATGACGAGCGTGCTGGTGGCACTGGCGGAAACGGTTGAACCATTGCCCGTTGGACCGTTGAATAAATCATTCCCATTGAATTGCCAGCGGGTCGTGGGATCAGGAACACCGGAAACCGTTGCTGGTATGGTCACGGTCGCACCAACCGGTGCGGCTTGATTATTCAAGCCGGCAATGCTCGGCGTCACAATGACCGTCAAGGTCATGTTGTTCGTCACTGCTCCAATGATGTTGCTGGCCACGAGCGAATAGACCGTACCGTTCTGTGCATATTGGACGTTGTTCCACGTCAACGAGGGATTGGTCGCACCGGTAATAGCAACATTATTGGACCGCCATTGCAGGTTCGCCGCCGGCAAACCCGTGACCACCGCACTCAACGCCGGGCTATTGCCAGCGACAGCCGTTTGATTCGTCACTCCACTCAGGCCTGGTGCTGACAAAGGAACAATTTGAAAACCGTTGAAATAGGCATGGCTGCTCGGGCCGTTGAACAGAAACTTGAAAACGCCCGATGCGTCGGATTTGCCATAAAGCGTATTCCACGTGGAGCCTTGCGGCATGAGACTCGTTACGCCACCGGGAACCGTCCAAAGCGAGCCGTAGGTGCCACTGCTATTGACGGTGTTATTGGTGGTAAAAGCGTCGGTTGGACTATTTGTCAATCCGAATCCGCTGGGCAATGTCAAACCGACAGCTTGCCCGCCCGTTCCGGTGCCGCCGTAAAAATAAATTCCATAGGGCGTTGAAGCGGTGAGGTTGGAAATGGTAAAGACAAAATAGTTTCCGCTCCCATTGAGATAGTTTCGCCATGCTTCGGCCATGACCCCTCCCGGCTGAATCGCATTTTCACCGGATGCCGTGGATGGTTCTGTCCGCGAGCCGGTCGTGACCGCGGAATAGTATGCAACCGAAAGTGTCTGCAAAGTGCCGGTGCCGATGGAATTATACAACGCCAAGCCATTGTAAAGCGGTGACGTGGAACCTGCGGTGGTGTCCCCCGGAACCGTCACCGTGCGACCAACATTATTCCAAGTCGTGCCAGGCACAGGCGCGGCGGCGCTATAGGAAAAGCCCGCAGGCGCGGCAATCGTAGAAATGGATGGAGTGCTACCGCTGGTGCGAATATTGACGAAGAGGTTTTGTGCATGAGCGCTCGAAAGAAACGTCAGCGCGGCGAGCCCGAGCACTTGCGTCAGATTACGGATCATCATAAAGACATTGCGGTTGTGGCTGGGATATCATTTTGATGAAACATCCGTTGAAAACGGTTTATCATTCTTTATGGCCATGGGTTCGCTATTACATGATTCCGCCAAAACAATTGACGTTCGTGCGGTTGGACCCCGGCTCAAGCGCGGGCAAAACGGCGGTTGAAATCCAGCGGGTTGGCTCAACCGGTTGCACCCGCGACCCGCAATGAACCCGTTTCCGGAATTGTTCAGGCGAAAGGCCCGTTGCTTTCCTGAAGGCGACCCAGAAACTATTGACTCTTTCGTATCCGGACATCAGGGCAACCGTCTCCTGTTTCAAATCCGACCCGGCAAGCAGTTGCTTGGCGCGTTGGATGCGGAGGTCGCGTAGAAATTGCCCCGGTTGAACGCCAAGGCATTTGAAAAAAACATAATGGAATCCGCGCCGTGAAATGCCTGACGCGTTCACCACGTCGCAGATGTTGACGGGTTCATAACAATGTTCCAACAGGAACCGGAAACCCCGGACAAGGCCGGGGTAGCGTACGCCGGCAAACTGGCCGCCCCGGCCGGCGAACACTCCTGACCGACGCGAATAATTGATTGGACGGCCTGGTTTCATCCGCGTTAGCTGCGTTGGCAATTGGTTCATGTTTTTGTATGGCCCCGGGACGGCAACCGATCATGGTGCCTGATGGGAAATCAGGCAGGGGCAGCCTTTGCCCGGCCCCTGCCTGTTTCCATCTGCATTCCACGGCGACCCCCCTCCACCGCCAAGTTTAACGGCCTGATTTAGGGATACGGATAAGCCATCCTATAGAATACGTTCGACTTCGTTGAATCCAGGTTGATGCTCACGTTGGTCAACAACGTGGATCCGGGATACGGAAACCATTGATCGGTTGCCTTCAAACCGACTGAGTTGGTCAACAAGGTCCACCCCAGGTTGGTGGGCCAGGCAAGATTCAAGGTGTTGCCGGCTCTGGACAACTGAATGGCCGGCGATAGGAGATTAACCAAGGGGTTCACGCCCGTCACCGTGATTTTGCCATCGGAAGCAACCGTATTGTTCCAGGTGTACTTCACGTTGTTCACGTAATCGTTGGTCTGGAGGTTAAACGAACCAAAGGTCCGCGCGCCGCCGAACAAGGTGAATGAATCTCCCACCTGCAAGACCGGACCAATATTGGTTACCGCCAGGGTTCCGCCGCTATATGAAGCTGCGCCCGACACCGTCAGCAGATCGTTCTTTTGGCCGTTGGTGCGGTTCAATTCCAGCAACAGCTGGCCTTGGAGCGTTAAATTGTTCCCCAAGGCTAGCGTACCGATTGAACTCCCAGGGTTGATGGTAGATCCTGCCAGGGCTATCACATTGCCCAGCACTACCCCATTACCACCCAAGGTCTGACCGCTGTTGAGCGTCAGAGTTCCATCAGTTCGGCCAACCACATTCAGGAAGCCACCACTGTCAACCGTGATCAGCGCGGCGTTGCTGAACGAGCCTGAACCTCCGAACAAAGGACCGTTCTGCCACACCGAAAGGTACGTCCCTGACACCTGTGCCAGTGACAAAGTGCCGCCGCTGACCCTGACCGTACCGGTGTTGGTGCTGTCTCCACTCAACGTAAGAGTACCCACGCCGGTTTTGGTAAAGTTCAGAGGCTTTGAGGATGAGGACGTGCCATTTCCAAACTTGCCATTAAAGGTCGAATCGTTGTTGTCTCTTCCCACGGTGATGGTGGCAGGTGCGCTGGTGCTATTGTTCAGGATGACCGGTGCATACAGGTTGGTGGCAGCCAGCGACGCGCTGTCATCAATCAGGTTGGCAAACGCCAGGTTGTTTCCATTCAACTGCAGTGTGCTCTGGCCTTGCATGTGCAGAGCGTTGGTGCTGAAGGCATTGGTGTTCAGTGCCACGACTGTGGTATTGCCGGATACCCCAACGCCACTCCCGGTCAGCGCTTCGGAAATGAGCGTTGCGCCATAACTGTTCACTCCGGTTGCCGGCCCGACCTGAATCGTGCCGCCGAAATATTCGAGCGGATAGCCATTCCCGCCGTCGGCGATGTTGCCCAGAAGGGTGCCGGTCCCGCTCGATCCGCCAATGGTGGTATAGCCACTAAGGGGATCCACGCCGGCGATGGTAATGAGGCCTGCCCAGCCATTGTTCAGGCGCAACGTTCCAAAACCGCGCGGAGTGTCAACCCCCGTAGCCGGGCCTCGCCCAATGATCGAGATGGCTGCCGTGTTGGTAACCGCCCCGCCATGAACATACAGCGAACCTGAAAAATAAGGGTCGGGAGTCAATTCCACGGTGATATTGGTTCCCGGCAACCCATACGCTGTAGTCACTTCCAATCGTGTGCCTGCCTTGATATCAACATTTCCGGAAAAACCGGTATTGGTTGCCAGGGTAGTAAGGGTGATGGTCCGCGGACTTGTCGTTGTCCCGCCTTCGTTTATTTCATAGATCGCATTGCCCGTTCCGATGAGACCGTTGTCAATGAACACACTGCCTGCACTGTTAAATAAGTAATGAATTGTCGCATTACTATTGACGGTCACCGCGCCAAGAACTGAGCCATTGATCGCTCCGTCGCCAACGAAAAGTGTCGCATCATTGCTGATAATCGTATTCCCGGTGTAGCTGTTGATAGCATTCAACGTCAACAGACCAGGGCCCATTTGAATCAGCCCGCCCGTGCCGGAAATAGAGGCACCATATGTTATATTAATCGGTTGATTAAAGGCTATGATTCCATTGTCTATCAGGGGACCGCTGCCGATGGAACCTGCCGACCCGCCATTGCCAACCTGCAGGGTGCCATTGCTGATGGTGGTGGACCCCGAATAATTATTGGCGACAGCCATTACCACATTGCCGCTGCCGTCTTTTACCATGACGCCCAAGCCCGTGATGTAACCCGCCCCGGTGAAATCATACGCGGTGGTATTATTGAACAAAACCCGGGCCGGACTGAGTGGCACCGACAACGTGACCGACTTGGTTGTTGCCGTATCGTCGAAATGGGCAACCCGGCCATCTGACCAGGTGACTGGAGCCCCGTTGGTATCCCGCCAATTATTGGCGGTACTCCAATCACTGCCGTGGTCTCCGCGCCAGGTCAAATCAATCAATTGTGCGCCCGAAACCGTCAGCACAATCTGCGAGCTGGCGTTGGTGTTGATCGCAAATGTTCCCAGTTGCGAAGGAGAACTGAGCACGATGTTGTTGCTCCAATCGCCCGTCAAAGTGCCGTATTGGAAGAGTACATAAGTCCCGTTGGTGATGATAACGTTGGACAAGTTGGGGACCAGTTGACAGACAACCGGTGAACTCAGATTGAGGTTGCCGTTCACGACGATCCGGTCGCTGACGGCAGGGCTGACGATGTCGAAGACGTTGGTCGCTGTACCTCCCAGCAACAGGTCGTTGGCAAACGTCAGGGTACCGACGTTGGCGCCGGGGCTGATGATCCCGTTGGTCATTGTCACACTGCCCGCTACCGTGCCGTTTCCAGCCAAGGTCCGGCTGATAATGGCGTTGGTCGCTATCGACCACGTCCCGGCAGTCATGCCGGAAACGTCGAATATTCCCGGACTGACCACGGTGATGCTGGGAGTTGCGCTCAAAAGAGCGCTGCCGGTGAGCGCCAAAACGCCGTTACTGATTACCGTCGCCCCCGTATAAGTATTGGTCGAGGTCAATGTCAGCGTCCCGGTGCCGACTTTGGTCAGCGCCCCGCGCCGGCTGGCATCGGTGTCTGCGATAATGCCGCCATAAACTGTTGAGAGATTTTTGTAGCCGATCAGCCATGTCAAAAGCGGATTGCCGGCCTGTTCACTGGCGAGCAACCGGCCGCCGGCGCCGGTGAGCGCGCCAATCCTGACGACCGTACCGGAGGTCGTCGTGCGCCACTGAAAGCGACCGCCATTGGTACCGCTGTTAAGCGTGACGGTGCTCAAATCGTAGATATTGGTGGAGCCCAAATTCATGCGTGCCACCATGGCGCTCGAACTGCCGGTCAGATCAATGGTCCCGCTGAATCCTTTAAACAGGTCCCAGGCGGCACCTCCGGTTCCTCCCGGTGTGAATCGGTTGAAGCTGTAGATGTAAATCACGGAGTTGGCATCCCCCGAAATGCGTCCCCCATTCGCCATATAGCTGTCATAGTTGCCGTTGGTCACGATTATTGTTGCTGACGTCAACACATTCATGTTTGTGAGACCAAGCGACGGAGCGCCTGAGAGGAATTGAATTGCCCCGCCATTGAAGGCCAAGGTATTGCTGTTGCCGCCGAATGCCGTTGCATTGCCATAGAAAACCGTTCCGGCATCGAGTTCATTCGGGCCAACCATCGTGTTGGCTCCTGACAGCACCAAACCGGCGTCGCCCTGCTTCAAAAAGCCCTGGCCGGTCAACACCGCGCTGATCGTAGCGGTTTTGCCGAAGGCCAGGTTGCTGACGGTAATGGTCGGACTTGCCCCGGCCAGCGTCAGCGGCCCACCGAACAAAGTCCAGCCAGCCGCCGTGTTGGTGTCCACGTCGGAAAAGACCAAGTTGCCAATGGTGCGGGTAGTATCCAAGGCAACCGCGATGTCCGCGGTTGGATCAAGCACGTTGAAGAATGCGGTGCTTCCCGAGCCGTCGGCCACGATCCCGTTAGTCCAATTTGCCGTGGTGCTCCAATTGCCACCGGCGGTATTGGTCCATGTGCCGTCGGCTGCGCGTGATGTCACTGCGCCGGCCAAAAGCAAGATGCCGACACCAATAATTAAACGGATAATACTTTGTCCTGTTCGACTATTTTTCATATGACTGATTTGGTTGTAGTTTTGGGTAGGGTTGATCGGGTCGATGGGTAAAATGAGGCCGTTGAGTTGCGCGTATTTGGGAAAATTAAATTATTTCCAGCCGGGAAAACGATAATGATCGTGAATAAAACTTTGGTCGGATGTGGTTACTATGTAACCGGTGGCGTATGCCTTTGCGGTTGCGGCGGCGAGTCCGGCTTTAATGATGGAGGCGCTTACCCATTTGTGAAAATCCGCATGACCATCCGCATAGGCGAAAGTGCCGATGTTTCCGTGATACATGGCGGGAGGATCATCCCAAGTAAAATAGGTTGCCGACCAATCCCACCGCACCTCCCAGGTTCCCAGGTTATAACCTTTGCTGGTTCCACCGGTCGAACCGCTGCTGTTCGCGTCTTCTATAAACATGAAAGTATCTACTGCCGCTTTCATGTCTGAAAATTTTCTATAGGTATCCTTTATTCCAAAGAAGCTGGAAGCGGCCTCGCCGCCCACATTTTCGGTTTTAGAATAACTGCCATAAGCCCAGCCCGAAGCCTTGTCAGACAGCTTAAGTCGTGTATCACCAGGACAGGCAAACACACCAGGATTCTGCAAGGATGGACCCAGTGGATTATTCGTCATCAACTCGGCTTGTGCTGCCTGAAGCATTTTTTGGTCATCACTAACCGTGGGAATGCTTGGCCCGCTCTTCCCCCCCCAAAAGCCGCCGGCTATATTCAGCAGAATGGTGGCGTCATTATAGTCACTCATCGGCACAACCTGATCTGAATTGTCCCCGGCGTACAACATCATGCCCGTAGCCATCTGCTTCTGATTGCCAAGACAAACGGACTGGGTTGCCTTCAATTTCGCGCGCGCCAAGGCTGGCAGCAGCAATGAAGCGAGGATCGCAATGATCGCAATCACCACCAGCAATTCGATCAGAGTGAAGGCTCGCTTTTGTTTTAAAACCGCACCGCATCCCTTGCAACCCAAAGGGGTCAAAACCATGGATTCATTTCGTTTCAGATTCATGCGATGGCACAAGCTCGTGTTAATTTGCTACTTGAGATTAATAAACCCTATCATGGTCTTTACTGTTGGCTTCACCGAGTTTTGGCGAAACGACATGAATTTCCTGCAAGTCGGCCTGGGGCAATATCGTTGCAAGCCGCAGTGGCTTTAACCGGCAGCATGTCCGATTTTACGCTGCGCAAAGAAACTCGACCGTATATCGTCACCATAATGTTTGGAGGGTATCTTAAATTCTGGTTCTGGTAATAGTTGCAGATCCTAACCCATTGCCTCTGGAATCTTGATCAAGCCACAATTAAGTTTTTCTGGTGTTGCAACTTACTGTAAGTCATAGGCGGCATGCCTACTGAGCGTTTGAAAGCAACCCAAAAGCTATTGGCACTTGTGTAACCACACATTTTGGCAATGACTTCAATTTTATCGCTGGATTCTAAAAGCAACCTTTTCGCTCGTTCGATTCGTATTCGTTGGATTTCATTGCCAGGCGGCCGGCCGACGTTGTCAACAAAGGCATGATAGTAATTGCGTACGGACATCGAGGCAGCTGTCGCCAGATCATTTACCCCGATTGGTTCGTGATAATGGTCCCACATGAATCGCAAGCTTTTGGCCACACCAGGATGTTTCACAGCAATCAAATCGCTGCTCTTTCGAACGATCAAACGGAAAGGCGATACTCGAACCGGGTACTTAGGAGCCGGCTTCCTCTGCATCAACCGGCCCAACAAGGCTGCTCCCTGATAGCCGACCTTTTCCAGATTCACGTCAACACTTGAAATCGGAGTGCGCATCGCATCAACACCCAAGAGCGAATTGCCAGCTCCTACGATTGAAACTTCTTCGGGAACAGCAATTCCAGCGGCTTCACAAGTTTCCAGAACTTCCAAAGCGAGGCCGTCGCTGGCGGCGAAGACCCCAACCGGCTTGGAGACGCGTTTCATCTCCTGAGCCAGCCAGGCGCGTTTGCGTTTCCAGGCCTTGCGATCGGTACAAAATGCAGAAGATTCATGCCAGCGAAGCCACGTCGCAGTCCGGCCGGCATGCTTTAAATGAGCAACGAAAGCACTGCCTCGTTCGTCATAAACCCAGTTGGGCGCATCACTATAAAAAAGAAAATGACGGAACCCGCGGGATAGAAAATGGTCAATCACCAGTTGTGCGGTTTGCGTTGTATTTTCAAGAACGCGTGTGAATTTTAACTCTGGCCTGCGGAAACTAAAATCCACTGTTGGTTTTAGGGCTTGCGATACAAAATCTGCCAAGTCATCACCCGCCCCCAACCAGGCCAGAATCCCGTTGCCATCCCAACCCCAGGGAATGACTTTTTCACGTGCCAAATCTTCGGAAAGTTGCCAGCCGTGCTCCTGTGCATACTTTTCAACACCACGATGCAACCGATAATCATACCAACCTAAGACCAATAAAACACGCGGTGGCCTGATCCTCATGGTAATAAATCTCACACCAGTGATAAGTGCGAGTATTGGGGTAAAAAACGAGCCACCTAGTCAGGTTAAACTTTGGGATGAATGAAAACTATTCATCTGAAGTCCTAACCACACTATGACTTTAGTCATAGCCGCCATTTCAAACCGCAGAAGACTGCCTGAAGTTATTCCAGCTGTAGAATTTGCCGTTTGATCGCAATGGTAATTGCCTGTGTGCGATCGGCAGCACCAAGTTTCGTGAATATATTCGTGAGATGCGCCTTGACTGTGCCTTCGACGATGCCTAAAGCAGAAGCAATTTCCTTGTTGCTCCTTCCCTTACTGATCAGCCGCAGTACTTCCAACTCACGGACCGACAAGTCGGAATGAATGCGCTCACACATGCGGCTGGCGATTTCCTGCGGAATGTACTGTCCACCCGCATGAACTACACGTACTGCTTCCAGGACCCGTTCCAACGGCATACTCTTCATCACATATCCCGATGCTCCGCTTTGAATGGCGCGGATCACGTCGTCGCCTCCGGCAAAACTGGTTAAAACCACGATCCGCGCCGCGGCGTCCTCCTGACGCAGGACTTTGATCAATTCAATTCCGTCCATACCGGGCAACCGTAAATCGACGATGACCACATCCGGCCTGTGCTTGCGAAACAGCTCAATCGCCTGCCGTCCGTCTTCCGCCTCCGCAACCACCAACAAGTCCGGTTCGTTCCGGGTGGCGGAAACAAGTCCCATGCGCATGAGAATGTGGTCTTCCGCCAGCAAGAGGCGGATTTTTGATTCGCTTTTAGGTTTGGGACTCATAACTTAAGAACTTCTCGACGGTAGATTCTCGGCTGAGCCGACTGCATCCCATGGCAGCACCACCTCAATGGTGGCCCCTTGATTGGGTTTGCTGGATATAGTCAACGACGCGTTGATTTTTCGAGCGCGAGTCCGCAATCCCTGCAGGCCAAAATGGCCGTTCCCCACTGCCACCATGTTCGGATAGAACCCACATCCGTCGTCATGCACCGTCAGTGTCACCCCTTTTGTTCCATAATTCAAAGTCAACTGGATCGTTTTCGGTTGTCCGTGTTTCACTGCATTGGTAATGGCCTCCTGCCCAATGCGCAACAAATGGTGTTCGACCGTCGAAGGCAATGCGCACGCTGGCCCACAGATTTGCACCGACACCCTCGGCAGGTCGCCCGCGCTGATTTCGCGGGCGATGCGGTGCAAAGCCGTGCCTAGATCCGCATTCTCAAGCAGAGGCGACTGCATGTCCCAAACGGCGTGCTGGACCTCCGCCCGGCTGAAGCCCGCCATGTTTTTGATCACGGCCAGAAAACGGCTCACTTCCTCCGGTTGGTGCATCTGCTTCGCCGCCGCATCGGTCTGCATCATGATCGCGCTCAACCCCTGCTCCAGACTGTCGTGGATTTCGCCAGCCAGCCGGTCTCGTTCGGCCAGAGTTGCCGAAATCTGTGTTTCTTTCTGCAGTTTGCCCATCGCTTCGCGTAACTCGCGCGTGCGTTCTTCCACCCGCCGACGTAGCATCCGGATCCAAATTACCGAGCTGGCCAGGCCTAATACGAAAAATCCGATTAAGCCCGCCGTGTACTTCCAGTTCCACCAGGGCGGCGGTTGCAGCACCACGACATCCGCGGGCTGGCGCAGGAACAGTTCCAGCGAGGTCACCAGGGGTTTCTCGCGGCGAACCGGGTCGCCCGGCGAGGATTCCGCACGCTCGATCTGGCTCACCCCGGTCACTTGAATGCGGCTGCCGACGGCGATGGCCGGCAAAGCTCCCGCGTTGACCGGCAACACAGCGCGAAAGGCCCGTTGCCCAACCTGCAGATCCAAAAACTGCATCCCGCTCCAGCGGCGTTGTTCCAGCAACACCGCCTCCAGCCTCACCACCCGATTGTTGTTTCTTTCGTCCATAACGTCGTCCAACAATAGCGTCACAGACCGGGGGAGTTTGCCCGGACCTAGTCGATTGACGACCGCCTCGGACAATACCGGGCTGGACGATTCTTCCGCCGGAAATCCGGCCACCGCGACTGCATCACCTACTTCCACATTGGATGGTAGCCTGGTGTCAACCCGAACGCCCCCGGATCGGTCCTGCACCAGAAAGAACTCATCGCGCCGGCAGGTCACCACACCGGCGATCTTTATTTGCCGCGCGAACTCCGGTTTTACATCCAAGGCGCGCAACGCGTCGATCGGAAATACCGGGATGTCGAAAGGATCTTGTGGCGAAGGTTCTTCGATTTCAACGAAACTCTCCGAGGAAATCAAGAGCATCGGAGCGGTTGCCCTCCAAAACACGCCGCGGATTCGCACTCGGGCATTCATGTATCGGGCCAGTCGGCCAGCCGCAACTGTTCCTGCCCATACGGGAAACATGCCACCCTTGGTCATCACCATGAGCGTGCTGTTTCCGTTGACTGACCTTCCCACTCCCTTGATTTCAATCCATTGCCCGTCTGGCGGGCCATTGTCAGCCGCAGTAAATGGAAATTGCATCGGCTGCGGTGGGCTCCCCACCCCGATCGAGGCAATGCCGCTGGCAGCAAACTCCGGCACACCATTGGTCAGGATCGATGCGCCGGTCAATTCCACCATTTCTCCGGCTTTAATCGCCTTCCGGACCGCGCCCGCCCGCAATCGAACCAGACACCCACCGCTGACGTCCTGAACAAACAACAATGGCTCGCCGGCGACCTGGTCATTGAAGGTCACCACTCCGCGAATCCGGAAGCGGGCCAGTGACCCTGCCAGCCGCGCCGCTTCTTCCTGAGCCGCCATGTTCCTGATCAAAACGTCCCGCACGATGGGCGGAGCGGGCGAATGGGAGACTGGCGATCTCGAATTCGAAACCGACTCGGCAATCCCCCGATAACGTGCCTCCGTCAACACCGGGGTTTCCTTTTCCCAGGCCAGAATTCCCAGAACATCCAGCATCTGTCCTGAACTGAATTCCTTCCGGCTATCGGCGCGCATGAGGAAAGAGCTTCTGTGGCGCGTCAACTTGAGCCAATCGTCCGGTTGACTTGAAAGCGCGCCGGCGGTATTCCGGCCGGTTTCTCGCCGCGCCTGCAGGCCCATTCGATGCGTAGGCATGACCAACATGCCTGCCCAGGTTGACGTGCTCGCCGGGACTTCACGAATCATCACGCCGGCTTTCGCCAAAGGGTCCGCGCTCTTCAGACCCGCAAGACGGGTCACAATCTCACCTTCCCCCTCTAACACCTGGTAGGCAAAGAAAAACTGGTCGGACCCAGACCAGATATCCTCCCCGCATCCGCGTACCGTTCCGGCCGTGCCGTTCAAATCAAAACTGCCGGCGCGGGCAGGTCCGCCAATGTTGGTTCCCTGCCACGCTCCGGATAAACCGCTGATGTGGTCGAATTGCGCCACGGCCAACTCTCCGGTCGAGTGAGAGGCCACTGCCAATCCGGCGAGAGCGGAATTGCTCATGGCGAATTCCACCGGCGGGCCGATGGAACTCCAATTCGTCCCGTCGCTGGAAAGGTAACCCTCAAAAATGTCGTCCCCTCGCAGCCGCCAGAGACCCGGCGATTCCTGTCGGACCACGCGTCCCCGCGCTCGAATCAACTGACCGACGGCCAGGCCGGGATTCGATGCCGTCAGCAAGTGCATGGGCAGAGATTCGAACTGCGACCAGTTCTCTTCACTATCCAGCCAGAGAATGTTCGTTGCGTCACTGACCCAAAGAATTCCAGCCCGCAATTGGCTATTTGTATCCAGCACCGCCTCACAAACACCGCGCACACGTACCAAAGACCGGTCCGGGAACACCCAATTTTCGCCCGCAACCCCGACAACGTGGACGCTCATGCGTGCCTGGCCTTCCATTAATTCCAGATCCAGATGTTCGTCGGACCTCGCCGAAAAGTTCACCCGTCCTTCAACTTCCACCCAATGATAATTTTCTTCCGGACTCAAAACCTGCCCGGCCTGAATTCGGGTTGGCTCCAGCAATCGGCCTTTCTGCCGGTGCACAATCCGTGTGTGGCGCAGGTTCAGAATGGACGGGTCCGAAGATCGCAATACGGAAAGGTCGCTCGCGAAAAAATTTCGCCAGTACTCCCGCAGGATTCCATTCGTCCCGGAAACGTAAGCATCTTGCAGAACACCATTTCCGGAACGCCACGGCGAAAGGTATCGCCCGTCGATCACAGACCGCTCAAGGCTCGGCCCCTGCCAGGCGACCGCCAGACAATCTCTCCCCCAGCTGTTGTAGGCAATGGCTTCGACGTAATAGTCCGTCCCTGCCTCCAGCTTGAATTCCTTGGATTGTTGCGACGGAAATTTTCCCCATTCCCGGGGGTCGGTCCAGGTGCTGTAACTCACCGACGCCACCAGTTTCGCATTGGCGGGATCGGTATTCTCGCTAAGCCATAACTCCGAAGCATCATCGCTGGCAATCCAGAACCGGTACCAACCAGTGACCGGTGGACATAGAAAACCACGCATCCGCGTCAAATAATATTCAGCCCAATTCGTCGGCCCTTCGAACGAACGATAGATTTCACTGCCGGTGGGCTGGTCCGGATAATCCGGAAAGGCGGCGATCTTGGGTGCCGTTTGCCCGGCCAACATCACCTTCTCTCCCGGAACCAGATCGAACTGCGGCAAGTCTACTCGGAGCGTTGCTACGTTCGTTCCTTCCTGCAAAACCACCAGTTTGCGCTGCGCATCTACCCAAGTGACTGTTCCTTGGAAAACAGGCGGCGCAGAATTACTATCCGCACCAAACGCCATCGCTCCGCCGGTCAATGCGACCAGTAATGACAGGACAAACACACGCATCGTCAGTGGAAATCCTATAACCGGGCACCGGGATTTCAAAACGTTTTCTCCCGATCCCCCAGTCCAACTGAAACCATCCATCGTGACTTCCTCCCGTGTCATCAAAGCCATTGATAAACGGCCTCCAAACCGGCCATCCACTGTTCCCCAAGCCCCGGAAAACGAAATTGGCCTTGCAGCTACTTCAAGATTTTTTGCAGGAATTTCAGAGTCACGTTCGGGCAGTGTCGGCTGTCTCAGCCGAAAAGTATGCTGGAGACAGCG
>CAYPSF010000015.1:0-45368 GCA_964413165.1 uncultured Bifidobacteriaceae bacterium | reverse complement strand
AGTTTTATGTGAGCGACGGCGAGTTGAGTTGCCAGCTTTACCAGCGCAGCGCGGACCTGTTTCTCGGCGTGCCGTTCAATATCGCCAGTTACGCATTGCTCACGCTGATGGTCGCGCAGGTCTGCGGGATCAAGCCGGGCGATTTCGTCCACACCTTCGGCGACCTGCACCTTTACCAGAACCACCTTGAGCAGGCGAAGTTGCAGCTTTCGCGCGAGCCGCGTCCGTTGCCGCAGGTGAGATTGAACCCGGCCGTGAAGGACATCCACGACTTCAAGTTCGAGGATTTTGAACTGGTTGGCTACGACCCGCACCCGGCCATCAGGGCGCCGATTGCAGTGTGAACCTCCGGTTCGACATAAAGTCGAATGTTCGCATCCCCGAGCTGGACGGCCTTAGGGGCCTGGCGATCCTTTCGGTTGTATTTTATCATTACATTGCCAGCGGTTTCGCGCCGCCGGGCGGTTTGCTCGACCGATTCATCCGCAACGTTTTTCCGCTGACCTGGACCGGGGTTGACCTTTTCTTCGTGTTGTCCGGCTTTCTTATTGGCGGAATTTTGATGGATTGCCGCAACACGGAAAACTATTTCAGGACGTTCTACCTTCGCCGCGTTTGCCGGATTTTCCCATTGTATTTTCTCTGGTTGTCCTTGTTTTTTATTTTGCCGTGGTTGTTCGCGCCTCGTTTTCCACCCGACTGGTACAGGACCGTTTTCAGCGAGCAAATCCCCCGCTTCCCCCAATGGGGTTATTTCTTTTTCTTACAGAATTTTTACGTCGCCCAAACGACTCTTTTCGGTCCGTTTTGGATGGCTCCCACTTGGTCTCTGGCAATCGAAGAACAGTTTTATTTGCTCTTACCGCTGATGATATGGCTGGTACCGGTTCGAAAACTTCCCGGCACGCTTATTGCCCTGATTTTGCTGGTGCCCGCACTCAGGGTCTATTTTTACCTCTATCACCCCGCACTTTTTACGTATGTGCTGCTGCCTTGCCGTGCCGACACATTATTGTTGGGAGTTTTGTGCGCCTGCCTGGTCCGGCAGGAACGCTCACGTTGCTGGCTCGAAAAAAGGCGGGGCCAACTTCATCTGGCGCTGGTTGTTCTGCTGTTGGGAGCAGGCGGCCTGACCGTCCTCTCCAAGCAGCAAACCAATCCTGTTTTCTTTAATTCTTTTGAGCTGGCGACCTTCGGTTATACCTGGCTGGCCATGCTTTATGCCTGTTTATTGCTTGGCGTGGTCATTGCACAAAAAGGGCTGATTGCCGGGGTCATGCGCCTTCGCTGGTTGCGCCAGCTTGGAACCATTGCGTATGGTGTCTACATAACGCATGTCTCAATCCTCTATCTGACCTATGGCCTCATTTTAGGCAAAGAACCTGAAATAAAAGATGCTCTCGATGTGGTGGTGACCGCCGTGGCTTTCTTGACAACGCTGCTTATCGCTGCCATTTCATGGCGATTCCTTGAAAAACCAATTATTGGCTGGGGCCACTCATTCTCTTATACCAAGATGAATATCCGAACCGCCCAATGAAATACTTTAAAGCTATCGCCGCGATGTCGCAAAACCGCGTGATCGGCGTGGGTGGCAAAATCCCGTGGCATCTGCCGGAGGATTTCAAATGGTTCAAACAAATGACCATGGGCCACGTCATCCTGATGGGTCGCAAGACGTTTGAAAGCCTGGGCCGGCCGTTGCCGAACCGGAAAAACCTCATCCTGACCCATCATCCGCAACGGTTGATCAAAAGTCACCCGGAGATCTTTGGCGACTATCACGAGTGGCGCGGCGGCATCAAGGTCGGCGGCATCCTGAAGCAACCCTACCAGTTTAAATTTTTATTCACCAAATCCGGGAAGGGTCCGGAGACGGAGATTTTGATATTCAATTCGGTGGAGAAGTTGAACCCCTCCGATTTTCAAACCGACATGTTTATCTGCGGCGGCGCGGAGATTTACGCGCAGACGCTGCCGCGCTGTTCCGATTTGTATCTCACGCTGGTCAAGCGCGAGGTCGAGGGTGGCGATGCTCTCTTTCCGCCGTTTGAGGACCGGTTCGTGCTGGCCGAAGAAATCCGCGACACGCCGGAGTTCAAAATCCTGCATTACCGGCATCGTAGCTTGCTGTAGCGGCGCTCTGTGAGCGCCGTGATGTCATGCCGTTCAACTCATGGCGGTCATAGACCGCCGCTACCGACAAAACAGGCGGACCGTTGCCGGCCCGCCTGCGTGTGAATTCAGTGGTCGGAGCAATTACTCCGGCTTTTCGTCGGCGCGCGCCTCGTCGGCGGCGTCAAAGGCGTGTTGCAACGCCACGAGATCTTCGCCGGGCTTGAGCGCATCGAATATTTTCTGCTCTTCCTTGAGTTGTTCGTCGGTATAGCTGGCGGCCTTGATGGACAGGCCGATGCGGCGTTCACCCTTGTCGATCTTGATGACGCGCGCGGTCACATCCTGGCCGGCCTTGAGCACGTTCTTGATCTTGTCCACGCGCTCTTCACTGACCTGGGAGATATGCACCAGTCCATCGATGTCGTGTTGCAAGCCGATGAACGCGCCGAAGCTCGCGAGCTTGGTGACCTTGCCGGAGACGACATCGCCGACCTTGTAGAGCTGGTCGATGTTGGCCCACGGGTCCTGCGCGAGCTGCTTCATGCCGAGCGCAATGCGCTGGTTCGGCCGGTCCACTTCGAGCACGACCGCCTCGACTTCGTCGCCTTTCTTGAGGATTTCGGACGGATGATTGATTTTGCGCGTCCACGAGACGTCGGACACGTGAATCATGCCGTCAATGCCCTCTTCCAGTTCCACAAACGCGCCGTAGCTGGTGAGGTTGCGCACCTTGCCTTTGACCCGGGCGCCGACGGCGTATTTCGCCTCGGCGTTGTCCCACGGATTGGATTCGAGCTGGCGGATGCCGAGGGAAATTTTCTGTTCCTCGCGATTGATGCCGAGCACGATGGCCTCGATTTCCTGGTCCTGCTTGAGCACGTCGCTGGGCTTGGCCACGCGCTTGGTCCACGACAATTCGGTGACGTGCACGAGTCCTTCGACTCCCATTTCGAGCTGCACAAACGCGCCGTACGGGACCAGGCTGACGACCTTGCCTTTGACCTTTTGCCCGACGGGATACTTGGTCTCGATGTTGTCCCACGGGTTGGCCATCTTCTGCTTGAGGCCGAGGCTGACGCGTTCCTTTTCCTTGTTCACGTCGAGCACGACCACGTCGATTTCCTGGCCGACCTTGAGGATTTCCGACGGGTGATTGATGCGGCCCCAGCTCATGTCCGTGATATGGAGCAGGCCGTCGATGCCGTTGAGTTCGATAAACGCGCCGAAATCGGTGATGTTCTTGACCGTGCCTTTGCGGATGTCGCCGGGCACCATTTCGGCGAGCAGTTTGGCGCGTTTTTCGTTGCGTTCCTGCTCGATCAATTCGCGGCGTGAGAGCACGATGTTCTGGCGCTCCTGGTTGATTTTGACGACCTTGAATTCGTAGGTGTTGTTGACGAACTGGGCGAGGTTTTTCGGCGTGATGACATCGATCTGGGACGCGGGCAGAAACGCCTCGACGCCGATGTTGACGACCAGGCCGCCTTTGACGACCGACTTGACCTTGCCCTGGATCGTGCCGCCCTCGTTGCAGATGGTGAGGATGCGCTCCCAGTTCTTCTTGAACTCCGCTTTTTCGTGCGAGAGTTCGACGGTGCCGTCCTTGTTTTCGAGTTTTTCGATGAGGACATCAATTTCGTCACCGACCTTGAGGGCATTGGTGTCGATAAATTCATTGGTGGGGATGACGCCTTCGCTTTTGTAGCCGATGTCCACGAGGACTTCCTTGGGGCGAAGTTCGATGATCGTGCCTTTGACAATATTGCCGGCAGCAAACGGCAGCGAACCGCTTTGCTTCATGGCTTCTTCCATCGTGAGCATAACTTTACTGTATGATACCAGGGGAGACTTGGTCCTCCCGGCGGGCGGGATTTCGAAGACTCCATTGCCTAACAAACCAGACGCTGCAAACGGCAACGGAGGTTGAAGGTTAGGTTGTTTGTTGACTGTTTTTTCTCAGCCTCAATGAACATCCGCACACGCGGCGTTCAGGCAGGATGGATAATAGGGAAAACCCCGGGAAACGCAAGCGGGAAGTTTCGCGCCAAACCGGCCGCTCAGATCAAAGCGGACTGCCTGCCATGAGCGCAAAAAAAGAAACGGCGCTAGTGATAGCGCCGTTTCATTTTCTATATCCCCACCCTCCAAACTAAATCAAATCATCCGGCTGGGAAGCGTGTGTACCAATGCTTCTCCAAGGGAAGCCCGGAGGCGTTCCCGGCTTTCAAGCTTCGGGTATTTTCAACTTTGCCCCGACCACAATCCGGTCGTTTTCCAGACTATTGGCCGTTCTGAGGGCCTTGACCGTTGTTCCGTGGGTCTTGGCAATGCGGGTCAACGTATCGCCGGATTTGATCACGTACAAAGTAGTCTTGCCATGGCTGACAGCCGTTGCGTTTTCCTCAATCGAAACGGACGCGGCGGGTTGACGGGTCAAGTTTAAATTCGGTTGCGAATCCGGATTCGGAGCAGCCGCAAAAGGCTGATTCGGCCGGGCAGCCGGCAAATCGGTTACTTTTGGGTTCGAAGTTGTGTTGGTGTTCTGTTCAGTCATGCAGCCTTCAATTAAAAGCCCGACCAGGAGGACCACGACGGCAGCTACGGCAGCGATAAACCCCTTTTTGAAGCGTTCCCTGCGACGTTGTTGACTATCAGCCCTTTGTAAACAAACCGGAACCTGAAAGGGGTTTGACGTGTTCATAATATTCATAAAACTTAACAACAAAGTGCAAGCATAGCCGGTGCCAAAGTCGGGGACAAAAACCGGCCAAAAATCTGGCAAATACAGGGAGGCCCAATCTCCTTGCCCTGCTCCGGGGCAAATTGTCCAATTCCTGAACTGAGACACCGGCGAGCGCCGGCCTGGCCCGTGTCCGGGTCGCGGTTTACTTCACAAAACCCTGCTCCTTCAACCAAAAGAGGCAGTCGCCAGCCCACGGATGTGGATTTGAGTATGGCGGTTTGTCGTTGAGCCCCAAACCATGCTTGCCCTTTTGGTAGATGTGCAGATCGAACGGCACATGATTTTTGCGCAAGGCGGCGGCGAACATCAGGCTGTTCTCCATGGGCACGGTCTTGTCCTCGTAAGTGCACCAGATGAAGCAGGGCGGCGTGTTCGTGGTCACCTGCAGTTCGCTGGAAAGCGACCGAACCAGTTCCGGCGACGGATTGGTGCCGAGCAAAAGGTCTTTGGACGATTGATGCGCATACTCGCCAAAGGTGATGACGGCGTAACACAAAACACCAAGGTCCGGCCGCGAGCTTTGCCGTTCAATCGGGTCGACGGCGTTCGGATCGCCTCCTTCGAAATGCGTCATCAGGGTGGAAGCCAGATGCCCGCCTGCCGATGAGCCCATGATGCCGACGCGTTTCGAGTCAATCTTCCAGTCCGCCGCGCGCGCCCGCACCAGGCGTACCGCGCGCGCCGCGTCCTGCAACATCGCCGGATGCCGGTAGCCGTGCGAGCCCAGCCGGTATTGCAATACGAAGCCGGCTACGCCGTGCTGGTTCAGCCACAGCGCGTAATCTTTGCCTTCATGCGCCGCCAGATGCCCATACCCGCCGCCCGGACAAATCACCATCGCCGCGCCGGTCGCGTTGGCGGGGTCGGGCAAATACGGCGTGAGGGTGGGAATGTCGTTGGTGGTGGTGCCGAGCGCGCCGGGCGCGCCCGTCGGCCAGAGGGGAATGGGGGTTTGCATTTCAGCGTGCAGGAAGACCGGAAAGGAAACCGCCAGCGCCAGGGTAAACAGAGTTTTCATTGTGCATCGGGCTTAGAACCATTTCTTCCGCTTGAAATACCAGTAAGTCAGGCCGGTGGAAAGGATCATGGTGAGGCCGGCCACCCAATAACCATGTTGCCAGCTCAATTCCGGCATGTGCTGGAAGTTCATGCCGTACCAGGTGCCGATCATCATCAGGGGCGTGGTGATAACCGTGATGAGCGTGAGCAGCTTGACGACCTCGCCGGTCTGGTTGGACGACATGTTCAGGTAGATCTGCAGAATACCGGTGAGCGAATCGGTGTAGGCTTGCGCCATTTCGCTGATATGAAAAAGCGCATCATAGACATCACGGAAATACGGCACCATATGGGCGCGAATGATTTTGAATTCGCCCGCCGCAAAACGCGCCAGCACCTCGCGTTGCGGTCCGATGATCTGGCGCAAGTGCAGCACCTCCTTTTTGATCTGGAGAATTTTGTTCAAGGTCTTCTGGCTCGGGGACTGCAAAGCCTGCTGTTCCAGTTCGGCAATCTCCATGGAAAGTTCATCGAGCGCGGGTTTGTAATTGTCCACCAGTGAATCCAGCAGCCCGTGCGCCAGCCGGTCGGGCGCGCGGGCGATCAACACCGTGCTTTTAACACAGCGTTCCTCCAGCGACAACACGCTGCGGATGGGTTTTTCGTGATAGGTCACGAGAAAATTTTTGCCGAGAAAGAAATCCAGTTCATTCGTGGCAAACTGCCCGTTCTGGCGGCTGTAATCCACGGCGTGGATGACCATGAACAGATAGGGCGTGAACCAATCCCCCTCCTTCGGCGAATATTCCTCCACCTTCGGCGACGGGCTGGCCTTGACGCAGTCCTCGATGGACAACGGGTGAAAGTGAAACACGTCCGCCAGAATGGCCCGAACTTCTTCGGCCGTCGGTGTTTCCAGGTCCACCCAGAGGAAAAGGTTGGTGTCCGCCAGCAAGGTCGGCATCAGGAACAGATCAATGTTCTCGGTATGCAGTCGTCCCTGCGTGGTGAAGGCAAAGGAACGAATCATAGTCCGGGCCGGTTGGGCGAAAATCGGGCCGGGACCGGAATCACCGCTGGCAAAAAGGTTTTCATGGTTTGATCAGTGCGGAGTTTACACCAATGCCCGCTCGTTTCAATCCCGAAGCCCGCGTTGACAGCCGGCAATTCCACTCCTACTTTCGCAGGAGATGTTCGAACTCGTTGCGCCCTACCAGCCGGCCGGTGACCAGCCGCAGGCGATCGTGAAGCTGACCGACGGCATTTTGTCCGGCGCCCGGCATCAAACGCTCCTCGGCGTCACCGGTTCGGGCAAAACGTTCACCATGGCCAACGTCATCCGGAACGTGGACAAGCCCACCCTGGTCATCTCGCACAACAAGACGCTCGCCGCCCAGCTTTACGCCGAATTCAAGGGTTTTTTCCCCCACAATGCCGTCGAATATTTCGTCAGCTACTTCGATTATTACCAGCCGGAAGCCTATATCCCGCGCACCGACACGTTCATCGAAAAGGACTCGAGCCGGAACGAGGAGATCGAGCGCCTGCGGCTTTCCGCGATGAGTTCGCTGTTCTCGCGGCGTGACGTGATTGTCGTCGCCAGTGTGTCGTGCATTTATGGCACCGGCAGCAAGGAGGACTATGAGGCGATGATCATTCCGTTGCGCACCAGCCTGGAACTGTCGCGCGAACAATTCCTGACCCGCCTCGTGGACCTGCTGTACGATCGGAACGACATCGAATTCGCCCGCGGCCAGTTCCGCGTGCGCGGCGACACGATCGAGCTGCGCCCGGCCGGGCGCGAAGACGGCCTGCGGGTGGAATTTTTCGGCGAGGAGATCGAGCGCCTGACCCGCTTCGAGCCGTTGACCGGGAACAAAATTGAAACGCTCGACGCCGTCACTATTTTCCCGGCGAAACAGTTCGTCACCACCGGCGATAAGATGAAACGCGCCATCCTCGCCATTCGCGAGGAACTCGGCGAGCGCATTGCCTGGTTTGAAAAGCAGGGCAAACTGCTGGAAGCCCAGCGGATCAAGCAACGGACGGAATACGACCTGGAGATGATGGAGGAAATGGGCGTTTGCTCCGGCATCGAAAATTATTCCCGCCCTATTTCCGGGCGTGCGCCCGGCTCGCAGCCCGGCACGCTGTTCGACTTTTTTCCGCCGGATTATCTGCTCGTCATCGATGAATCACACGTCACCGTGCCGCAAATCGGCGGCATGTATGAAGGCGATCGTTCGCGCAAAACGGTTTTGGTGGATCATGGGTTCCGGCTGCCGAGCGCGCTGGATAACCGGCCCATGAATTTTCTGGAATTTCAATCCATGCAGAGCCAGACAATTTATGTCAGTGCGACGCCGGCCCAGCGTGAAATCCAATGGTCGAACGGCAAGGTTGCTGAGCTGGTGGTGCGCCCGACGGGGCTCATCGACCCGAAGGTCACCGTCAAGCCGCTCGCGGGCCAGATCGACGACCTGATTGAGGAATGCCGCCGGCGCGCCGACCGGAAAGAACGCATACTGGTGACGACGCTGACCAAGCGGACGGCCGAGGAATTGACCGATTACCTGCGGGACATTGGCGTGAATGTCCGCTACCTGCACAGCGAGATTGACGCCATTGAACGGGTCGAGATTTTGCGCGCGTTGCGCAAGGGCGAATTCGACGTGCTGGTCGGCATCAACCTGCTCCGCGAAGGCCTGGACCTGCCGGAAGTTTCATTGGTGGCGATTCTCGACGCGGACAAGGAGGGTTTTTTGCGCAGCGAGACGAGCCTGATCCAGACCGCCGGCCGCGCCGCGCGGCATCTCCATGGCGAAGTGATTCTGTATGCCGACGTGATGACCGGCAGCATCAAAAGATTTCTTGCCGTGACCGAATACCGTCGGAAGAAGCAGCTGGATTACAACCGCGAGCACAGTATCACACCGCGCAGTGTCATCCGCGCGGTCGAGGAAAGCCTGGCCACCTACGAATCAACACGTAAGCAAGGCAGCGCCATGCTCAAGGATGCCGGCATGGATGTTGACCTCACTACGACTCTTCAGGAACTCGAAGAGGAAATGCTCGCTGCGGCCGGGGAATTGCAATTTGAGAAGGCCGCCCTGCTCCGCGACCAGATCAAGGAACTCAAGCGGATGATGGATGGCGGCCAGCCCGCCGGAGAGGGAAAGACACGGCCGGCAAATTATCGGAAGAAAGCGCGTCCAGGCCGAGCCTGAGCCGGCAATTTCAGCTTGAAAACCGCCGGTATCGTTGCAAATCGGCTGGCATACTTAATGCATCTCACGCTTGCCCATCAGCGCAGCCGGCGCCGGGCAGGATAGAGCCGTCCCGGCCGGAAAGGAAATTCCTCAATTTATGATGATTCCAGTTTTATTGGCCGGGATAAATGGTATCAACGCAAGGAATTCACTTCGGGCGTTGATTCCTTCGGGGTCCACCGTTTCCCAGTTTCTTATTTATTTCGGAGCTCTTTTCCTGGTCGGGCTGGGGTTATTCGCCTGGGCGATTCTTTATCACCGGCAGCGCCAACGGCGGCAGCCACGTCATCACCGCCGTTCCCGGTCGGTCGGGCAAGCTTCGCGGCAATCGGAGGTGCTTCCGACCCATCGCACTCTGGCGGAAGCCGGCGGCCTGCCGCCTGTCCGGGGTGATAAACAATCTCCGCCTCTGGCTTGACTTGAGAGCGCAGTGGCCGGGCAGCCTTAGGTCAGGCGGTCGCGTTACTGATTCCGAGTCGCGAACCCGCCAGGGCGGTTTCGTGCCACAGACAGATCAGTTCGCTCAGATGTTGCAGCCAGGGCAGCACACGGTTTTCCAGCGCATTGGAGAGCGGGATCGTGTCTTCCACGTGGCAGGCTTCATTCACGTCCCTGATAATGGCGGCGATTTGTTCCAATTGCCATTTGCGGAGCTGGGTGAGCGAGGTGTGGCCATCGGGCGTTCCGCAAACATTGTCCGGCAACAAGCTCAAGGTCAGCACCGGCTCCTTGAGGACCGACG
Source organism: uncultured Bifidobacteriaceae bacterium (assembly GCA_964413165.1). GTDB lineage: Bacteria > Verrucomicrobiota > Verrucomicrobiia > Limisphaerales > UBA11358 > UBA11358. The sequence goes on along the minus strand of CAYPSF010000015.1, from coordinate 35,497 downwards.
CCAGGTTCCACCAGACTTCGCGGGCCACCCGGCCATTGTTGATGAGGACCAGGGTAAGGGCAGTTTCAACACACTCCCGTGCGTGCTCGGTTTGTTGATACGCCTGCTTGAGTACCAGGAGCGACGTTTCCTCCAGGGCAACGGTTCCAGCCTCGACGCGGCAAAAAGTTCCCCGACCCGGCAGTGGCAGGGCGAGACTTGCCGGGTCACCATCGACGCTGAAAGAATACAAAATGCGCCGGCTTTCCAGGGCCAGCGTTTCAAGGTGACAGCGAATGGCATTGAGAGAGCTGCGTCCAGGCGGCACTTCCACCGGCAGACCATCTAGTGTGACTTCAATTTCGTCGCGGGCCGCAGGGTCATCGGATGGGTTTTTGCGCATATTTTTCAAGAAAGGCCGCAATTCGCGTGCCTCGGTGGGAATCCTCCGCCGGCAAGTTATTCACAGGTTGTTGACAAGCATCCCTGTGTTGAGGAGGCTGGCTTTCCCGACCAGTTTGCCCCTTGTTTTTCCCTGTCCGCTGCCGCACTTTGGAGGACGCCGATTTTTAACGTGCGACCATGCAGCCTGGGACAAAAAAAATTCTGCGGTTTTTGGGAAGCTGGATCATCAACACTCTCGCGGTGGTGATGGCGGTCATCATTCTTCGCGGCCACATTCGCTATGAAAAGCCAGCTGATCTGGTTTTTGCGGCTTTTTTGCTGGGTATCCTCAACGCCTTCGTCCGGCCGATCCTCATGCTCCTGGCGCTGCCGTTGCTGATTTTTACCCTCGGCCTGTTCACGCTCGTCATCAACGCCCTGCTGCTCTATTTCGTCGGGGTCTTGATGGGGCAGCACTTCCAGGTGGACAGCTTTGGGTTCGCGTTTCTGGGCGCCATCATCATCAGCGTTGTTTCCATCGCGTTGAACGCCCTGACGGGCATGGGTAGCGCCCGGGTCATGTTCTCGCACCGCACTCGCCCGCCCAAATCCGGCAAGGACGACGGCCCGGTGATTGACGTTTGAAGTTCAAACCCGCGCCGGGTAAGCCGCGTGCAGCGTCTTGATTCCACGCGCGCGAAATACGCGCTCGAAATCCGTGGGCAACTCCAACAGTTCGGTCGGCGTTTCTTTTTTTTGAAATGCCGCACTCGCGCCAAACACCGCGGTCATCTGGGCAAAGTAATCCGGATCGTCGGTGCGCAGATACACCACTCCGCCCGGTGCCAAGGCGGCCCGGGCCAGTGACGGGAACGCTTCATTGACGAGCCGGTTTTTGCGGTGCTTTTTTTTCGGCCAGGGATCGGGGAAATAAATGTGCAATACGGATGCCGAGCGGGGCGGCAGCAGATGCCGCAAAAAATACGACGATTCGATCTGCACCCCGCGCAGGTTCATCAGCCCGGCCCGGCGCCCTTTGCGGTCCAGCTTGCGGAGGCGGCCGAGCAAGCGCTCGACGCCGATAAAATTCCGCTCCGGATGCCGGTGCGCGTATTCGGCCAGGAAGGAAGCATCACCGCAACCGAGTTCGATCTCCAGCGGCTGGGTTTTGGGGAAAAGCTCGGCCAGGTCAAGGGGCTCGACGATGGAATGCAATTCCACCACCAGGTTTTCCGGCGCGCGCGTTGGTGTCTTCAAATCGGAAATCGGCAATCGAAAATCATCAATTGAAAGATGGTCGGGGCGGTGAGATTCGAACTCACGACCTCTTGTACCCGAAACAAGCGCGCTAGCCAGGCTACGCTACGCCCCGACTCAGAGTAAAGCAGAGTGCCCTTCCACGACGCAAATGGCAATGCTGAAATTACGTTCTTCAGCGTGGCCGGAAGGGAAAATGCCCGGTTTTCACTTTATCACCTCGGTGGCAGCAGTGAAATCGCCGTCGGCTGTTCGCGGTCACTTGTCAGCCAGCCGTCCTTGAATCCCAGTTCGACGACCTGGATGGAACTGCGCCGTTGTTCGGGGCCATCTTTTTTTTCATCCGGTCCGTGCCGGCCCGGCTGCGTGAAGTAAAACAGAAATGCCCGGTCGCCGCTCACCACCACATCGCAATGCCGCCCGATGTCCTGGTCATCCGCGCCGTTGCCGGGTGTGGTCAGCAGATTGGCCGGCTGTTTGGCCCAGGCATTCGCATCGTCGGAACGGAACACGCCGAGACCTTTCCACTCGTCAATGATCACCCAGAATTTGTCATGCCAGCGAAATCCTTTCGGTCCTTCGCCCCGGCTTTTGAATGCCAGACCCTTGTCCGTCCAGTTTGCGAGGTCGGGGCTGTCGGCGTAGTGGATGGATTTGCCGGTGCGTTCATCGTTATACCACAGCCGCCACGTTCGGTCGGGCATTTGCAGGATGCTCGGGTCAATCACGCGGTCAGAGGCCAGGGAAAGTTTTTTCGGGCCCGTCCAATGCAGCAGGTTGGTGCTTGTCAGTTGAACGATGTCGCGGGGATGTTTCCAATCCTCGAAGATGCCGGGCACGACGGTGAGAAACATCTGCCAGGTGCCATCCGGCGCGCGGGTCACGTCCGGCGCCCAGCAGGTGACATTGGTGCCGCCGTATGCCGCCGGCAGATTGATTTGCGCGGTGCCGACATATTTCCAATGCGCCCCGCCATCCGCCGACTCGGCGATGCCAATGGGAGTGCCATGGACCCAGGTGACCCCGGACAATCCGGGCACGTTGGCGCGGCGGTTCGTGTAAAACATCCACCAGCGTTTTACCAAAGGATTCCAGATCACCGTTGGATCGGCGGCACCGTCGTAAACCGGGTCGCGGTACAGCGGTTTGGTCGCGACCCGGCCGGTGTCGGCGGCCAGGACGGATTGGACAAAGAAGACGAAGGCAAGGAACAAACCGACGGTTTTCATGGCGAGTGCAGAGATACAAAGTGCCTGGGCAATAATCAAGCAGCGGAGTGGCGATTTTCCGTCATGCGAAAACGGCCGGCGGCGACCGTTCCCCATTTTTTCCAACCGGTTCCGGTTTTCTTTTTGACGTGACAAAGGACCCGATCTTGGGCATTGACCACTCAATGGATGCTGGATTGAAAGTGGCCCGTTTCATCTCGGTGGTGGTGCCGGTTTACAACAGCGAATTGATTCTGCCGGCGTTGATCAAACGATTGGCGCCGGCACTGGCTTCCCTGGCCAGCCGGTACGAAGTGGTACTCGTCAACGATGGCAGCCGGGACCAGAGCTGGAAAGTCATCCAGGAACTGTCGCGCTCCTTCCCCTGTGTCCGGGGAATCAACCTGATGCGGAATTACGGGCAGCATAATGCCCTGCTCTGTGGCATTCGGGCGGCCCGGTTTGATACCCTGGTGACGATGGATGACGACCTGCAGCATCCACCGGAAGAAATCCACAAGCTGCTGGCCAAACTGGATGAAGGTTTCGAGGCCGTTTATGGTTTTCCCGAACACCAGCAGCACGGCTTGCTCAGGGATATCGCCTCGGGCTTGACCAAGCTGGCTCTCCAGAAATCAATGGGCGCTGAAACGGCCCGCCATGTGTCGGCCTTCCGCGCGTTTCGAACCCAGGCCCGCGACGCCTTTGCGAGCTATCACAGCCCGTTTATTTCCATCGATGTCGTACTGACCTGGGCCACTACCCGGTTTGTGGCCATTCAAGTCCGGCACGATCCCCGCCAGACGGGCATTTCGAACTACACTTTCGGCATGCTGTTCCGGCACGCCATGAACATGATGACTGGTTTTTCAACCCTGCCCCTGCAGCTGGCAAATCTGATGGGGTTTTTGTGCACCGCCTTTGGCGGGGTCATCCTCGTGTTCGTTGTTGGGCGGTATCTGCTGTATGGCAGCGTCCAGGGATTCACCTTTCTGGCGTCCATCATCGCAATTTTTTCAGGCGCTCAACTCCTGGCTCTCGGCATCATTGGCGAGTACCTGGCCCGGATGCATTTCCGCATGATGGAGCGGCCGACTTACACCGTCCGTGAGCAAATCGTCCCTCGTGACGAGGTGGCGGCATGAGCGGGTCCGACTCTGCCCCTTGCGAGTTGCTGCCCTGGGACACTGAATTTTTCCGCTGTCGCATCGCCCGCGTCCAGGGTGATACGCTGAAGCCGGAACAGGCCGGACGAATCGATGAGTGGAGCCGGAGCAATCGTGTTCGGGCCCTGTATTTCCTGTCGCGGGTAGATGACCCGGTGACCATCCAAACTGCCGAGCAACATGGCTTTGGGTTGGTCGATATTCGGGTCACCTTTGAGTGCCGGGCGATGGCTTCACCTGTGCCGACCCGCCCGGCGGCCCCGGCGGCTGCCGGCATCCGGCCGTTTCAACCGGATGACCTGCCGGGATTGCAGGCGATGGCCCGGGCGGGGCACACGGAAACGCGTTTTTTCAGTGATTCACATTTTGCGCGTCAACGGGCGGAAGATCTCTATTCGACCTGGATTACCCTGGAATCCCAGGGTCGCGCGCAGACCGTATGGGTGGCTGCTTCGACCGACGATCAACCTTTGGGTTATATCTCCTGCCACCTGGCTCCCGATCATCGGGAAGGTCAAATCGGCCTGGTCGGGGTCAGTCCGGAGGTTCGCGGTAAAGGGATTGGCAAGAGCCTGGTTTTGGCGGCAATGGATTGGTACCGGGCTCAAGGCGCGCAAACACTGACGGTGGTTACCCAGGGAAATAATCGGGCGGCCCAGCGTCTTTACCAGCAGTGCGGTTTTCTGAGCCGGGAGTTGCAACTCTGGTATCACAAGTGGTATCCGTTTTGAATCAGCCGCCATGCCCGGACGATAAACCAGAATCAAATGGACCAAGGTTATACCATCCCGTTCAACCAATCCTCGCTTCAGGGCCGGGAACTGGAGCACATCTCCCGGACGATGACCATCGGCCAGATTGCCGGCGACCAGACCTACTCCAAAAGGTGCCACGCTCTTTTGGAACAGGTGCTGGGTGTGCCAAAGGTAATGGTCACTACCTCCTGCACTCACGCGCTGGAGATGACCGCCCTGCTGCTCAATATCCAGCCCGGCGACGAAGTGATTGTTCCTTCCTTTACCTTCGTGTCCACGGCGAATGCCTTCGCGCTGCGCGGAGCCCGGATTATTTTTGCCGACATCCGGCCGGACACGTTGAACCTGGATGAGCGGCAGCTGGAAGGGCTCATTTCTGCGCGGACCAGGGCGGTGGTCCCGGTCCATTATGCCGGAGTGGGTTGCGAGATGGAAGTGATCAGCGGGATTGCCGCCCGGCATAATTTGTCCGTGGTGGAAGACAATGCGCACGGATTGTTCGGCAAATTCCGCGGCCGCTGGCTGGGCACTTTCGGTTGTCTGGCGACCCAGAGCTTTCATGAAACCAAGAATATCACGTGCGGCGAGGGCGGCGCGCTGCTCATCAACGACGCGCGCCTGATTGAGCGGGCCGAAATCATCCGGGAAAAGGGAACGAACCGCAGCCGGTACTTCCGGGGACAGGTGGACAAATATTCCTGGGTGGACATTGGCTCGAGCTACGTGATGAGCGACGTCCTGGCGGCTTTTCTCTACGCCCAGCTGGAAGTGCGGCAAACCATCCAGGCGCAACGGCAGCGGATTTGGGAGTATTATGACCAGCAGCTTCGCGGCTGGGCGCAGGACCACGGGATTGGCTGCCCCGTGGTGCCGGCCCACTGCGAGCAATCCTACCATATGTACTACCTGGTCATGCCGTCCCTGGAAAAACGCCAGGCCCTCATTTCTTTTCTGAAATCGCGCGGCATTCTCAGCGTGTTCCATTATGTTCCGCTTCATCTCTCGCCCATGGGTGAGCGGATGGGCGGCCGCAAGGGGAATTGCCCGGTCACCGAGGACCGGAGCGATCGTCTGATGCGATTGCCGTTTTACAACCGCCTCAGCCAGGACGATCAGGACAAAGTCGTTCGCGCCGTCCAGGAATTCCCCGGGTGATTCGGCTGCTTTTCAATCAAATCCTGAAACGACATTGTCTCCGCCCGTATTCCCTTCCGGTGGTGCGCCGGGCGGGACTTCAATCATTGACCGGGCGGCGGGACTTTGTACGCTCCCCGGCGGTTGAGGGACCGACGTCCGGTTTGATATGGAACGTCTCATTCGACGCGACTTATTTAATATGAAGATCATCGGCAAGCTTTCCACAATTCTGAGTTTCCCGGCCGGCTACCGTTTTTTTCAGCGGCTCGTGGGAGGGGACTCGGCCTGGAAAACTTATCTGACTGAATATGTGAGACCGGTTCCCGGGGAAAAAATTCTCGACATCGGGTGTGGACCGGCGGACGTCTTGCATTACCTGCCGGCGGTCAACTACACGGGGCTCGACATCAGCCCGGAATATATTGCTTCGGCAAAGCAACGCTTCGGATCCAGGGGACGTTTTTGTTGCGGTGATGTCGGCCTGGCTACAATCGAGGGGGAACAAGGTACTTTTGACCTGGTCCTGGCCATCGGAGTGATCCACCACCTGGACGACGGGCAAGCCGCCAAATTGTTCGATTTGGCCCGCCTGGCTCTGCGCCCTTCCGGACGCCTGGTCACCTATGATGGATGTTATGTCCCCCAACAGTCACGAATCGCCCGTTGGTTGCTGGCCAAAGACCGGGGGAAATTTGTCCGCCCGCGCGACGAATATCTGCGGCTGGCCCGGGCGCGTTTTTCGAAGGTGGAACCCCATCTCCGGCATGACCTGCTGCGCATGCCCTATACTCATCTGATCATGCGTTGCGGCGACTAAATTCCGGTCGGTGGTGTGTTGGTAGCTGCGTCGGATTTATAGCCTGAGAACCGCACCACCGGGAGGTTTTCCAGGTTATTCACCGGCGCATCCACAGGCATCTCCAGGACTTGTTCCTGCAATGCATGCTCCAGCAGATGGGTCGTGACTTGCGCGCTCCAGTACCAAAAATACGACCCCAAATACCGCTTCTCTGGCACGCCCGGTGGCGGTGGCGGTGGCGGTGGCGGTGGCAGCGGTCTCGGATGCACGATGGTCACATGCCCCACCAGCCAGACACTGTTGCCATTGCGCAAGGTGTCGGTCATCTCACGCAATACCGGCGCCATCGTGTCCGGCTCGTTCATCTTTTCCAATACCAGGTCGTTGCGATGCACCTTGTGTGAATCCACCGGAGGCTCGGTCAACCAATGGGCCCGCCCGTGATAATAACGATCAAACGTAATTCCCTCCCACGCGGTGTGCACCACAATCATGTCCCCCTCCGCGGCATTCTTGTCGAGCACGTCGGCAATCAGGTCCACGTTGCTACGCCGGGTATGTGCTTCTTCCCATGCGGATCGCGCGCCCCAGGACATCATCGCCACCATGAAGCCAATGCGCAACCAGCCCCAGGGACGTAGCGCCGGCCAGTTCGCCCCCAACAGCCCATCGAGCGCAATCGCGCAGAGGCAGAGCATTTCGAGGTAATACCATGTCTGTGTCACATATTGTAATTTCATCAAAAACGCCCAATACCCTGCGATTCCCAGCAGCATGCTCACGACACAGAACAGTGCCAGGTCGGCGCGAACCCGGATGGCAGCAGCGGTGGCAGCCTCTTGATCCTGCGCCTGACGCCGGCGCGCCCCCTGCAACCTGACGGCCACAACGCAGCCGCCTAACAAGAGCGCCATCCAGAGCCACACCTCCGGGCCATCGGGATTCCCGGGTTGAGCGCTGCTCTGGGCTGTCAGGGCATTACGAAGCTCATGCCAGAGGATGGCGAAACTGAAGAATGGCTCCCGGAGCAACAACGCATACATCGAGCCGCGATGGATAATGGGGAGATAGATGGCGAGGGAAGCGCTGGAGACGATGCCGATGCCCGCCAGCGCGCCCAGGGTCTTCCATTGGCCGCGGCGGATCGCCACTAGCGCTCCCGCGGCCAGCATTGGGCCCAGGAAAACCACGTCATAATAGACGCAATGGGCAAACAGCAGGCAGACCAGGCCGGCCCAAAGAGCCCGGGAGCGCGATGGAGACTCCACCAGGCGCCAGATCAGTGCAAAACTGAGCACCAGCAGACCGCTGGCCAGACCATAAGCCCGGTTGGCTCCCACGATGAAGATGAAGGCCGGCAGGCAGCCCAGCAGGGCAACACTCAGGATCGGTGCGCGTCCCCCCGTCCAGCGCGAGCATAACCACAGCGCCGCCAGAAAAAACAATCCCACGTACAATCCCAGGACGCGGACGCTCGCGTCGCTGCCGGCCAGGCCCAGAAAACCACATCCGCGCAGCAGCAAGGGCCAGAGCGGCGGAAACGATTCGAAGGCCTGGTTGTTCCAGAGTTCCTTTAACGAGGGCATTTGCGCCAGGTTGAGGGTGTTGATTTCATCGCGCCAAAGCGGTCCGGCGTAGAGCGCTGTCAGGACCAGCAGGAGAGTTGCGAACGCCGTGCCGGCCAGAGCCGCGGCAGTCTCGGCACCCGGTCGGGACAGCCGCAGCCGGGATGTGGTTTTTAGATGAGCCGGAACAATCACGCGTCAATTTGCTTTCTCCGGGCCGGAGGATTTCGGGGCAGCTTTGTTCCCCTGATCGATTCGGCCATAGATTCTTTTTTGGTCGCCAGTCACAATTTCGTGCAGTACCCGAAACCAGCGCGAATAGCGGGTCAGTTTGATGCCGGTTTATAGCCTGAAAACCGCCTCACGGAAAGGTTTTCCAACTGGCTCACCGGCCCATCCGTGGATATTTCCAGGATCGATTCATGCAGTGCATGATCCTGCAATTGTGCCGTAACTTGCCCACTCCAGTAATCCAGGTGAAATGTCCACCATTTAATCGGCAGGTCTGAAGGTGGTGGCGGCTTCGGGCGTGTGGCGGACATGTTTCCGACAATCCAGACACTGTTGCTGTTGCGCAAAGTGTCCGTCATCCCACGCAATACCGGGGCCATCGGATCTGGCTGGATCAGCTTTTCCAATACCAGGTCGTTGCGATGCACCTTGTGCGAGTCAATCGGCGGCACGGTCACCCAATGGGCCTGGCCGTGATAATAACGGTCGAACGTGATCCCTTCCCATGCGCTTTGTACCACGATGAGATCCTCGGTTGCAGCCTTCTGACCAAGAATCGCGGCAATCAGGTCCACATTGCTGCGCCGGGTATGCGCTTCCTCCCATGCGGACCGCGCGCCCCAGGACATCATCGCCACCATGAAGCCGATACGCAACCAACCCCAGGGACGTAACGCCGGCCAGTTTGCCCCCAACAGTCCATCGAGCGAAATTGTGCAGAGGCAGAGCATTTCGACGTAATACCATGTCTGCGTCACATATTGTAATTTCATCAGAAAAGCCAAATACCCTGCGATTCCCAGCAGCATGCTCACGACACAGAACAGTGCCAGGTCGGCGCGAACCCGGATGGCAGCAGCGGTGGCAGCCTCTTGATCCTGCGCCTGACGCCGGCGCGCCCCCTGCAACCTGACGGCCACAACGCAGCCGCCTAACAAGAGCGCCATCCAGAGCCACACCTCCGGGCCATCGGGATTCCCGGGTTGAGCGCTGCTCTGGGCTGTCAGGGCATTACGAAGCTCATGCCAGAGGATGGCGAAACTGAAGAATGGCTCCCGGAGCAACAACGCATACATCGAGCCGCGATGGATAATGGGGAGATAGATGGCGAGGGAAGCGCTGGAGACGATGCCGATGCCCGCCAGCGCGCCCAGGGTCTTCCATTGGCCGCGGCGGATCGCCACTAGCGCTCCCGCGGCCAGCATTGGGCCCAGGAAAACCACGTCATAATAGACGCAATGGGCAAACAGCAGGCAGACCAGGCCGGCCCAAAGAGCCCGGGAGCGCGATGGAGACTCCACCAGGCGCCAGATCAGTGCAAAACTGAGCACCAGCAGACCGCTGGCCAGACCATAAGCCCGGTTGGCTCCCACGATGAAGATGAAGGCCGGCAGGCAGCCCAGCAGGGCAACACTCAGGATCGGTGCGCGTCCCCCCGTCCAGCGCGAGCATAACCACAGCGCCGCCAGAAAAAACAATCCCACGTACAATCCCAGGACGCGGACGCTCGCGTCGCTGCCGGCCAGGCCCAGAAAACCACATCCGCGCAGCAGCAAGGGCCAGAGCGGCGGAAACGATTCGAAGGCCTGGTTGTTCCAGAGTTCCTTTAACGAGGGCATTTGCGCCAGGTTGAGGGTGTTGATTTCATCGCGCCAAAGCGGTCCGGCGTAGAGCGCTGTCAGGACCAGCAGGAGAGTTGCGAACGCCGTGCCGGCCAGAGCCGCGGCAGTCTCGGCACCCGGTCGGGACAGCCGCAGCCGGTATGTGGTTTTCAGATGAGCCGGTTGGACGGTCACGCGTCAGTTAACGACTTCGAGGGAATTGTGTCGAGCCCTCTGTTACAACCTTTCCCATCGCGATACCGCATCCTGTCCAAGTTGTTCAGGGTACGTGATCGTGCATTGCGGCTAGTGAATTCCGGTCGGTGGCGTGTTGGTGGTTGCACCGGATTTATAGCCTGAGAACAACTCCACCGGGAGATTTTCAAGGCAGTCCACCGGCCCATTCACAGGTATTTTGACGGAACGTCCTCGCAACGCATGGTCGAGCAGATGTGACGTAACTTGCGAACTCCAGTAGTTCATATACGGCCCGTACCATTTAATTGGCAGACCCGCTGCCGGCGGCGGTTTCGGATAAGGGACTGACAGGTTTCCCACCAGCCAAACACTGTTGCAACTGCGCAAGGTATCGGTGATTTCGCGCAGCACTGGCGCCATCGGATCCGGCTGGCTCATCCTTTCCGCCATCTGATCATTGCGATGTACCTTATGCGAATCGATCGGAGGCACGGTTACCCAATGAGTCTGGCCGTGATAGTACCGATCGAACGTGATTGCTTCCCACGCGCTTTGCACCACGATGAGATCCCCCGCTGAAGCCTTCTGGCCAAGAACGGTGGCAATCAACTCAACATTGCTCCGCAGGGTATGCGCCTCCTCCCACGCTGATCTTGCGCCCCAGGTCAGCATCACCACCATCAGCCCGATGCGAAGCATTCCCCAGGGACGTAGTGCCGGCCAGTTTGCACCCAACAGCCCGTCCAACGAAATGGTTCCCAGACAAAGCATTTCAACGTAATACCACGTCTGTGTCCAATATTGTAATTTCATCAGAAAAAACCAATACCCCGCTATTCCCAAAAGCATGCTCACAACACAGAACAATGCCAGGTCGGCGCGAACCTGGGCAGTGGCGGCTGCAGCCGATTCCTGGTTTTGCATCTGACGTCCGCGCGCCCGTTGCATGAGGAACGCCACAACCGAGCCGGCCAACAGAAGCGTGATCCAAAGCCAGATTTCGGGGCCATTGGGGGCCTCAAGTTGAGCGCTGCTTCGAGGTGCCAAAGCATTGCCGAATCGATGCCACAGAACTGAGAAATCGAAGAATGGAATCTGCATCATCGGCACGTAAACCGAGCCGCGGTGGATGATGGGCAGGTAGATGGCCAGGGATGCACCCGATACGACGCCGATGGCCACCAACGCCCCCAGCGTCTGCCAGTGTCGGCGTCGCACCGCCACCAACGCTCCGCCGGCCAGCATCGCGCCCAGGAACACCACGTCGTAGTAAACGCAATGCGTGAAAAGAAAGCAGACACAGCCGGCCCAAAGAAACCGTGACCATGACGGAGCCGCCACCATTCGCCAGATCATCCCAAAACTGAGCACCAACAGACAGCTCGCCAGGCCATAAGCCCGGTTGGCTCCCACGATGAAGATGAAGGCCGGCAGGCTGCCCAACAGGGCAACACTCAGAATGGGTGCGCGCCCTCCCGTCCAACGCGAGCATAACCACAGCGCAGCCAGGAAGAACAAACCCACGTACAACCCCAGGACGCGGATGCTGGCGTCACTGCCGGCCAGGCCCAACAACCCACATCCGCGCAGCAACAGGGGCCAGAGGGGCGGAAACGATTCGAAGATCTGGTTGTTCCAGAGTTCCTGCAACGATGGCATTTGGGCCAGGTTGAGAGTGTTGATCTCGTCGCGCCACAGAGGTCCGGCGTAGAGTGCCGTCAGGACCAGCAGGACGGTCGTAAACGCCGTGCCGGCCAGGGCGGCGGCGGTCTCGGCGCCCGGTCGGGACAGCCGCAGCCGTGCCGGCTTTGTTCCCATGATCGATTCGGCCATAGATTCCTTTTTGGTCGCCAACTACAGTTCCGTCGCAGCACCCGAAACCCGCGCAAATAACTGCCCGCCGGCGATGGGAAAGGCAATGCCGAATTTCAAACCGCCAGCAAGAGTTTCTTGATTTCCTTCAACCGTGCCCGGGCGTCCGGCCGGGTCAGGCGGGGGAACTTTCCCGCGAGGGTGATGAAATCGCCCTGGCGGGTCAGCATCAGCTTGTCCTCCCTGACCTCAATGGTGGTCACCGACTTTTCGCCGGCGAGAATTTTCAATTCAGCCACTTGCAGCAGCAATTCCGCCGGTGGCGGCAACGGGCCAAAACGGTCGCGCAATTCACCGGTCAGATTTTCAAGGGCAACCCGGTCCGTTGCCTGCGCGAGTTTGCGGTAAATTTCAATGCGGTGGGCCGGTTCGGTAACGTAGTTGTGCGGCAAGGCTGCGATGGCACGCAAAGGACTGTCCATCTTGCCGGACTCAGCTGCATTCATCCCCAAAAAATCCAGTCGCAATTCCACCGGCACCCTGGGCCTGGCCTTTTCGCCTTTGAGCGACGCGACGCTTTGTTTGAGCAACTGGCAGTACAACTCGAAGCCGACGGCGGTGATCTGGCCGCTTTGTTCCGCGCCGAGCAGGTTGCCTGCCCCGCGGATTTCCAGGTCCCGCATGGCGATTTTGAAGCCGCTGCCCAGCGTGGAGTACTGCCGGATGGCGCTGATGCGTTTGCGTACGTCGGCCAGCAGGCTCGCATGACGCGGCAACAACAAGTAGGCGTAAGCCTGGTGCTTGTAGCGTCCGACCCGTCCCCGTAACTGGTAAAGATCGCTCAGGCCAAAGCGATCCGCGCGATCGATGATGATGGTGTTCGCATTCGGAATATCGAGTCCGCTCTCAATGATGGTCGTGGAAAGCAGCACGTCCGCTTCGCCGTTGACGAACCGGGTCATGACCTCCTCCAATTCGTCGGCGTCCATCTGGCCGTGGCCGACGACGATGCGCGCGTTGGGTGCCAGCGTCTGCAATTTCGACCGCATGCTTTCGATGGTCGCCACGCGGTTGTGCAAAAAGAAAACCTGCCCGCCCCGGTTCAGCTCGCGTTGGATGGCCTCGCGGATCACGCGTTCGTCGTATTGCAGGACGATGGTTTCGACCGGCAGGCGGTCGTGGGGCGGCGTTTGAATCGTGCTCATATCGCGCGCGCCGGTCAGGGCGAGGTAAAGGGTGCGGGGAATCGGGGTGGCGCTGAGCGTGAGCACGTCCACCAGTGTCCGCAATCGTTTGAACTTTTCCTTGTGCAACACGCCGAACCGCTGCTCCTCGTCAATCACCACCAGCCCCAGCTCCTTGAAACCGATGTCGTTCTGGATCAGGCGGTGAGTTCCAATGACGATGTCCACCGCTCCCGCGGCGAGGTCCTTCACGACGCGCTGTTGCTCGCGGCGGGTGCGGAAGCGTGAGAGCAGTTCGATGCGCACCGGGTAATCCGCCATGCGTTCGCGGAAGGTGTTGAAATGTTGCTGGGCCAGGACGGTCGTGGGCACCAGCACGGCGACCTGTTTGCCGCCCATCACGGCCTTGAACGCGGCCCGGATGGCCACTTCGGTTTTCCCGAAGCCGACGTCGCCGCAAATCAAACGGTCCATGGGCTTGGCGCGTTCCATGTCGGACTTGGTTTCACCGATGGCGCGCAGCTGGTCGGGAGTTTCCTCGAAGATGAATGAACTTTCGAACTCGCGCTGCCACGGCACATCCGCCGGAAAAGCGTGGCCGGGTTGCGATTCGCGGACCGCCTGGATTTGCAGCAACTCGGCGGCGACATCATGCACGGCGCGTTCAGCCTGTTCCTTGGCTTTCTGCCAGCGGGCTCCGCCCAGGGTGTTCAGCGGCGGATGCGCCTTGCCGGCGCCGACATACTTGCTGACGAGGTGGGCCTCGGTGACGGGTACGTATAGTTTTGGGGCTTCGTCGCCAGGATTGGCGGACGCGTATTCGATGATGAGGCACTCCGTGCCGGTTGCCAGTTGCGAGGTGAGGGTTGAGGGATGACGACTGCTGCTGGCCGGCAGATTTTTTAAACCAAGAAACCGGCCAATGCCATATTGAAGATGAACCACCAGATCTCCCTCCTCCAGATCGGTGAAATCGATATCGAGGGCGGAACGGGCAGCGAGCGCGTGGGGGGATTTCAATCGGCGGGGACGCTGGATTTTATAACGGCCGAAAATTTCGGCGTCGGTAACGACCACCAGGCTGGCCTCGGCGCAGAGGAAGCCGCGGGCGAGCGAGCCAAGGTGGATCCGGGGTTGAACCAAAACCGGTTTGCGCCGCCCGTCTTTCGGCTCCGGACCCGGTCCCAGTTCCTCCCAAATCTCTGTGAACCGCTGGCGCTCGCCCTCATTGTTACAAAAGACATGGACCGCGTAATTTTGCCGCAGCCAGCGGTGGAGTTGGTCGAAGAATTCACGGCGTTGCGCCTCGGCGATGGGCAGCTCGGGCAGGCGCCCGGCCAGTGGACGATAGGGTTCCAGACTTTCAAATTGCAGCGTCGGGATCGCAGATTCGAACACAACCATGCCCGCTTCCCCGGCTTCGGCGACCTGGATGGCGGTTGCTTTTTTGGCGGTGAGTTGCGCGAGGAAATCGGCCCAAGGAATGAAAAACGGGTCCGATTCGGGAACGGATAGCGCATATTCGTCAGCGCGGATGGCCAGCTGTTCCGCTTCGCAGAGGAGAAAGATGGTTTGGCGCGGCAGGTAAGCCAGCAAGCTGACGGGATTTTTGTCGGTCGGAACCGCGCCGGCTTCCTGCCACTTTTTCAAAAGGCCGAATTCGCCGCCGGGCGGCAGGGTGGCTGAACCGGTTTCCCCGCGGGAGACCTGGGTGAGCGGGTCGAAATGCCGCAGGGATTCCAGTTCGTCGCCAAAGAACTCCAGGCGCACCGGCCACGGGCTGGTGAGCGGCCAGACGTCCAGGATGCCGCCGCGCAGGGCGATTTCACCCTTCTGCGTCACTTGGGCTTCAGGCTCATAACCCTGTTCCTCCAGCCATTCCACCAGGTCGAGCGGATTGATCTTGTCGCCGCGGGAAAGTGTGCGGGTGCGCTCTTGCAACCGGGCCGACGGAAAAGTCTTTTGCAGGAGCGCGGTGACACTGGTGACGATGATTTGAGGGCCGGGTTCCCGGTTCCCGGGCCCGGGGGACAGCGCGATCAGTGTCTGGAGCCGGTCGCTGATGGTGTCGGCATGGGGAAGTTTGCCTTCATGCGGAAGAACTTCCCAGGCCGGGTAAAACAGCGGCGAGAATTGGGGCTGGAGAATGGAGCCTGGCCCGCCAATTTCAGATTTCGGATTTTGGATTTCAAACTTCAACCACGTTTCCAGGTCCTGTTGAAACCCTTCCTGGGCCTTGAGATTATCCGTGACAATGACGATGGGGCGGTCGGGGAAAATTTTCCGGAGCAGAAGAGCCAGAAACGGTTGCGCGGAGGAGCAAACTCCGGCAATTGACAGCGCTCCGCCATTCTCCACTCGCCGTGCAAGGGATTGCACGGCGGGAGCTGCGAGGATGTCGGCGAACCAGTTGCCTGCTGCCGCTGCCGCGTTCTGCGCCAAGCTGCTACACCTTCGCAGTGGAAGGCGAAATCGTCAAGCCGGCCATGTTCGCCAGTTCAGGGCCGGTTCGTTTCCGGATTCACGGCGGATTTGCATTGATAAACCTCCAGGCCGCTGCCGTGAAGTTCCCCGCCGTAATGCGCCACCATTTGCGGACCCCAGACATATACCGTGTTGGTCTCCGATATTATGTCGGCCAGTCCGGCGAGCGTGTAGTTGGTCTGATAGGAGTTCCACCAGTTGACAATCTTCAGGTCGGAATCGGGTTTGCGCCCCCAGGACAGGGGGTTGTCGGCAAAGACGACGAATTCCGGCGGGCGAGATTCGATTTCTCGAATCATCTCGTCCTGCATTTGCCGGGCGAACGGTTGTTCCTCCGTCAAACCGTAAATATAAACATAGCCGGTGGCCGAGTGGCGGTGGGCAAGGAAGTAAATGGCCGGCTCCGAACCCAGCACAGCCACGCGCGCCTCCGGCAGGGAGTTGTCGTGGATGTAACTGGCAACCAGTTCACATTCCCGCAAAGGATCGATGCCATAGGTGGCGCGGGCCACCTGCACTGGCGTCTGGACGAACCAGACACTGCTCTTGGCAATGACCGTCGTTGCCACCATCAGCGCGTAGCACCAAGCCGGCCAATCACCCAGCCGGGAGCTGTTGGTCTTCCGGCGCCCGAGCCAGCACGCTCCGCTGACGGCACATCCGGCGAGCAACGCCGCCGCCGGCAAGGTCAAAAGATAGTAATGTTTCCGAAAATAAAAGCCGGGAAAAATAGTCAGTGCCGACGCCAGGCTGAATCCCAGGAGCCAGAAGCGGTTGGGCCGCAGGCGTTCATCGAACCACACCATGCCCAGCCCGGCGGCGACGACCAGCCAGAGTAAAAAACCGCTCCTGGTCACAAAACAAAAAGTCTTCCAAAATATCATCGGTGCAATGCTGAGCGGGACGAGGGAGGTGTATTGGCGCGCGTAGTCAACCGTCCAAAACCAGAATTTCCCGAAAACACCGGCATGCCAGAGCATCAGGCAGCACAGACCGAACGGCAGAACCATCCCCGCGCCCAGCGCCGCCACCGGCCCGAAACGTCGGAGGGGCGGCAATTCCGCCCGGCGGAACTGCCAGGTCAAAAAAGCCAGTGCCGCCCACCACCCAATGAAGGCGACATGTTGTTTCATCAAAACACCCGTGCCAAAGAGCAGGCCGGCGAGAAATACCACCAGCCAATCCGGATTTTGCCGTGCCTGCCAGAGAGCGCACAAACCTGCGGTGGCAAAGAACGCCGCAAAATGCGTGGCGTGCCCGGCCAGTCCCAGCATCCCCGGGTTGGCGGCCATCACTGCATAAGTTGTCGCGGCAACCACTCCCGCCGTCCGGTCCAGCATTTGTTTGCCGAGCCGGAAAAGCATCAACGCCGTCACCGTGGTCAGACACAACACGCCGAAATGAATGCCGGCGGGTGTCTCGCCAAATAACTTCATGATGACCGCGTAAGCCGCATACGTGCCGGGAAACTTCATGTTGTAGGCCAGTTGGTAGGGCGGGATGCCCTGCAGCATGAGCTGGCCGGCATAGGCGTATTCACCCTCGTCGCGTTCGAGTGGCAAGTTCAATAAACGAAGCCGGGCGACGGCGACTATCACCAGCACCGCTACCATGAACCACCAGGTCCAGGGCCGCTGGAAAAGTTGGGGGCGGGCGGGTGGCGGCGCGTCGGACGGTTGCGTCATGAAAGGCAATGGAACAAATCAGCCCGTGGGGAACAAGTAAATTTGACCCGCATCGATACATTGGCGGAACAATTTCGGCGGAATTTGAAACACCGGGTCGGTTTGTATTTGACCCGGCTTTGCCGGTGCGAGCAATCTTCTGGGGCATGAATCACGAGGTCGTCATGCCTAATCCCTGGATGATTGTGCCGTTTGTGCTGTTGCTGGGTGCGATGGCACTGGCGCCGTTGCTGGCGGATCGCTGGTGGTTGCGGCACTACGCCAAGGTATCGCTCGGTCTCGGCGCCATCATTCTCGGTTATTATCTCTTCGGGCTGCAGGCTTCGGCGCGCGTGTTCCATACCGCCCACGAATACGTCAGTTTCATTGCGCTGGTCGGTTCGCTCTTCGTCATTTCCGGCGGCATTCATATCCGGGTCAAAGGTGAAGCCACCCCGTTTACCAACGTCGTTTTTTTATTCATCGGCGCCGCGGCGGCGAATGTGTTGGGCACGACCGGCGCGGCCATGTTGCTGATCCGGCCCTGGATCCGGATGAACCGCTACCGCATCACGGCGTATCACATCGCCTTTTTCATTTTCATCGTGGCCAACGCGGGGGGATGTCTGACCCCCATCGGTGATCCGCCGTTGTTTCTCGGCTACCTGCAAGGCGTGCCGTTCTGGTGGGTTGCCACCCATTGCTGGCCCATGTGGGCGCTGGGTGTGGGTCTTTTGCTCGCAATGTTTTACGTCGTGGACCGGCTCAATTTCACCCGCGCCCCCCGGGCGGTGCGGGAATCGGACACCGCCCAGGAAACGTGGCAATTCGACGGCTTGGCCAACCTGTTTTTTCTGGCCGTCGTGCTGGGAGCGGTTTTCGTGACCCGGCCCGTTTTCCTGCGTGAAGCCCTGATGCTCGGCGCCGCGGCCGGTTCCTATTTCACGACGAAGAAATCCGTGCACGCGGCCAACGGTTTTAATTTTCATCCTATCCAGGAGGTGGCGATCCTGTTTGCCGGGATTTTCATGACCATGATGCCCGCTCTCGATTGCATTGGTGAACACGCCGGGGAATGGCTCGGCAACCATCCCTCCCCGGGAATTTTTTTCTGGGGCACGGGGATTTTGTCCGCCGTGCTGGACAATGCGCCGACGTATCTCGGTTTCCTCGGCGCCCTGTTCGGGGCGATCGGCACGAAGGACATCGGCGAATTGCTGAACCAGCACGCCGGCAACCTGCTGGCCATCAGCATCGGCGCGGTTTTTTTTGGCGCGGCCACTTACATCGGCAACGGCCCGAACTTCATGGTCAAGGCCGTCGCCGACCAGCAAAAAGTCCGCTCGCCGACCTTCCCCGGGTTCGTGTTCAAATTCACCGTGCCGTTCCTGCTGCCGGTGCTGCTGGTCCTCTGGCTGGTTTTCTTCCGCCGTTGAAAAAGTCACCGGCGTGAAACATTTTCTTTGCATCGGGGGCGTGATTGCGGGAAATTGAACGCGCTCCGCTTCGGGATTTTGCGTGCGCATACTTTATAACATCCTGTTCAACATTTTTTTCTTGCTGTCGGTGCCTTATTATTTCTGGCGGCTGCGGCGGCGGGGCAACTGGCGTCCCGGTTTTCGCGAGCGGTTCGGGCACCACCACAGTGGCCTCAAACAGGCCCTGACCAACCGCCACGTCGTCTGGATCCATGCCGTCAGCGTTGGCGAGGTCAATTTGTGCACCCAGCTCATCCGCGCCCTGGAACCGCGCGTGCCCAACCTCAAGATCGTGGTGTCCACCACCACGACCACCGGCATGGGCGAATTGCGCAACCGGTTGCCCTCCCACATCAGCAAGATTTACTACCCGATTGACCGGCGAAAATGGGTCCGGCGGGCGCTGGCGGTCATCAACCCGATGGCCATCGTGCTCGTCGAGGCGGAAATCTGGCCCAATTTCCTCTGGCGCGCCCGCGACCTCGGCATCCCCATTTTTCTGGCCAATGCCCGGTTGTCTGATCGTTCATACCGGGGCTACCGTCGGATCGGCTTTTTGTTCCGGCCCATTTTTGCATCGTTTGCCGGTGTCGGCGCGCAAAATGAAGAGGATGCCCGGCGCTTGCGGGAAGTCGGCTGCCGGCCCGAGGCCATTCGCATCGTAGGCAACCTGAAATTTGACGCGGCCCGGCTGGACGAACGCCGCACCCTCGATGTGCCCGCATTGCTCCGGCAGCTTGGCGTGCCGCCGGAGGCGCCGATTTTGATTGGCGGCAGCACCCACGCCGGCGAGGAGCTGCTCCTGGCGGAGATTGTGCAACGGTTGCGCGCCCGGTTTCCCAAACTGTTTCTCGTGCTCGTGCCGCGGCATTTCGAGCGGGCCAAGGAAGTCGGCCGCCAATTGCAGGAACGGGGCGTGAAACTGGCCTACCGCAACGACATCTACGCCAGTACCCGGTTTCAGGAAGGCGAGGTGGATTGCCTGCTGGTCGATACCACCGGCGAGTTGCGATTTTTCTATCAATGTGCGACAGTAGTATTCGTCGGTAAAAGCATCACGGCCATGGGAGGTCAGAATCCGATTGAACCGGGCACGCTCAGCAAGGCGATGGTTTTGGGGCCGAACATGCAGAATTTCGCCGACATCACGCGAAGTTTTGTTGCGCAAAAAGGCGCGATTCAGGTGCGGGATGCGAAGGAACTGGAGGACGCCATTGCCGGATTGCTGGCCGACGAAGGTCGTCGGGCGGAATTGGGAAGCAATGCGCAGCGGGTCGTCCGGGAAAATCTGGGTGCGATCGACCGCACGGTGGAAATGATATTGGAACAGCTCAAGAAACGGGAAATTTATATCGCCTCAGACATATGAAATTTATGCTGCCAGCCGGTTTTGATTGCGATGGTAAAAAACACATTTCCCCGCTTGACGGGGTGAAACGGACTTTACATATTCCCGCGCACTTTCGGTGCTGAGCCGGGAGGGTTGAACACGTATGTCAAAATCGAAGGTTCGCAAACCCGAGGTGGATTCGTCCCCGAAGAAAGGCAGGCACGACGGCGTGATGTCTGCCGACCAGACCGCTCCTGCCGCTGCGCTCAACGGTTTGCCGCCCCTGGAATCAGACGCGGAGCTGTCGGAAAAAATCAAGGAACTGGTCCGCCTGGCGCAGGAGCAGGGGCATCTGACTTACAACGACATCAGCGATGCGCTGCCGGACAACACCATCGAACCGGAAAAATTGGACCTGATTTTCACCAAGCTTCGCGGCCTCGACATCGAAATCGTGGACCAGGCGGAGGTGGACCGCGTCAAGACCCCCGAAGCCGAGGAGGAGGACACCTCCCGGCTGGATATTCTCGATGACCCGGTGCGGATGTACCTCAAGCAGATGGGCCAGGTGGCGTTGCTGACGCGGGAACAGGAAGTGGAGATTTCCAAACGCATCGAGGCCGCTGAAAACGAGGTGCGCAAAATCATTTACAGCCTCGGATTCGCCGGCAAGGAGCATATCGCCCTGGCGGAAAAACTCCTGGTCGAACCCCCGCGCGAACGGTTTGACCGCGTCATTCTCGACAAGAAGGTGGACAATCGCAACGGACACTTGCGCATCCTGCACCGGCTGGTGGCGCAGATCCGGGAAATTGACCACGAGGTGGATGAGCAATATACCGCGTGGCAGAACGCGGCGACCAAAGCCAAGTCGACCCGTGCCCAGGCGGCGTTTAAGCGGCTGGACCAGAAACTGCAGCGGGTGTTTCCCAAATTCTGCTGCAAACACAAGGTGATCGAGGAGATGGCGCTCGTCGCCGAAAACATCCACGATAAGTTGCAATACAGCCTGCGCGCGCTCGCCGATGCCGAGGCCCAGCGCGAGTCCAGCGCCCAACGACACCTGGTCGAGGCCGAGCGGCAAAAGATCAAAGCGCTGGAGGAATTTGTCCGGATGCCACATACGGATTACCTGCATACCTTCGACCGCCTGCGCGAATTTTCCACCCGGGCGCTGCAGGCCAAGACCGAAATGGTCGAGGCCAACCTCCGCCTCGTTATTTCCATCGCCAAAAAATACACCAACCGCGGTTTGTCGTTCCTCGACCTGATCCAGGAGGGCAACATGGGCCTGATGAAGGCCGTGGAAAAATTTGAATATCGCCGGGGCTATAAATTCTCCACCTACGCCACCTGGTGGATCCGGCAGGCCATTACCCGCAGCATCGCTGACCAGGCGCGGACCATCCGCATCCCGGTGCACATGATCGAGATCATTAACAAGCTCATGCGCACCCAGAAACGCCTGCTGCAGGATTTTGGGCGCGAACCGGTGCCGGAGGAACTCGCCGACGAGATGCAGATCCCGGTGGACCGCGTGCGCGCCGTTTTGAAAATGGCCCAGCAACCCATCTCGCTGCAATCCCCGGTCGGCGACACCGACGACGCCAATTTCGGCGATTTCATCGAGGACAAGGCCGCCGACAATCCGCTCGACATCACCAGCTTCAGCCTGCTCAAGGACAAGCTCGGCGACGTGTTGTGCAGCCTGACCGAACGCGAACGGAAGGTGCTGGAGCTGCGGTTCGGCCTGGGCGACGGTTGCGCGCGCACGCTCGAAGAGGTCGGGCAGCAATTCCGCGTCACCCGCGAGCGCATCCGGCAGATTGAGGCCAAGGCGCTGCGCAAAATGCGCCACCCCACGCGCATCCGCCAGTTGCACGGTTTTCTGGAAATTGAAGACCTGGATGTGGACTGAGGCGGTGGAATAAGCTTGTCGCGCCCGCGGCCCGGCGCAAAATAACCTCAGTTTTCGGGCCCGTAGCTCAGTTGGTTAGAGCAGGCGACTCATAATCGCTTGGTCCTCGGTTCAAGTCCGAGCGGGCCCACCAACCTTTATCTCCCGCTTCCGTTCGAGCTTCGGCTCGGACCAAGGATCTGAATTACGGTTTCTTCCCAGCCGGAGTCTGCGCCGCATTGCGTTCTTGCAACTGCTTGGCAAGATACTGGTCTTCCGGAGCTTCCTGCCACGCGGTGTACCAGATGTCACCCAGCATCTGCCCGGCCTTGACGAGCTGGCCATTCAGAAATTCCTTTCCCGCCAGCCCCTTGTCGCCTTCGCCGGTCAGCTTGCCTTCCTTTTCCATTTGATACAGCGGTTCCACCAGTTTGTTTTGGGCGACGAGATACGCGACCGCATCACGAAACATGCCGTCCGGTTCGCCCGCATTTTTGATGCGCTCGGCCGGATGAATTTTAGCCGCCAGTTTCTGAACGTCGATCCCGCCAGTTTTGCGGAAATAACCACCGTCAATCAACGCGTGAAAGGTGCGCTCGGTCGTGTAGCCCTGGGGATTCTTGCCGACCCAGCCGTTGAAATGCATCGTCGTGTGCAACGGCTGCGAACCGTCGCCGACAAAATGCCCCATCACGCCCATCACGTAAATGACGTTGGCCTGCGCGTTTTCAATCTCCGTTGGTGTGCCGCCATATTTCTGAAACGTTTTCAAATAGCTGAAACAGGACTTCAACTTTTCATAATACTCCGTAATGGTCCAGGGCAGGAAACCGCTCAACTCGCGCGTGTGGTCGGTATCCCGCGTCGGATCAATCGGTGGGAATTTCTCCGGATGCGCCGCCCGTTCCCGGGCGATGTCCGCCACGAAGTCGTAACGCATCAACGGCAACGTATCGGGTGTCAGGCCGTACCAGCGCAGATCTTCCAGGTCAATGTAATGGTCCGGCCCGTTGAAATGTTTCAGCGGCAAATCCCCCACGTTCCGCCAGCGGTCGGCTTCGCCCGCCAGAAACGCCACCCGGTCCTTCATCACGGGCGTCAGGGTGAATCCTCCAAAATCCGGCGGCAGCGACGCCAGCGCCAGTTCATTGATCGCATGATGCCCTTCGTAATCCCAGGCGCCGACGTTAGCCGTGAACGCCCCCCATATGGCGACAAGTAAGAGTGACTTTTTATACATAGTTAAATCCTTAATGCGTTGAAGGCTAACGGAACCTGCCGCATTTGCAAAAAAGAATCTGCTCCCCCAGAGGTGACTTTTTTGTTAAGCGTGGCCGCGCCGAATGAAAATCGTCACTGATGAACGGTGTGCCGGCTACTCCGTTGCCGGCCATCCCGAATGCCCGGAACGCATCACCGGGACCCTGGCGCATTTGCAAAGCCAGAACGGGTTGCCGATTGCCTGGATGGAACCGGGTGAGGTCAGCGATGCTCAAATTCTGCGCGCCCACGCGCCGGAGCTCCTCGCCCGCCTGCGGATCCCCAAGGATTTTGACGCCGACACGCCGTATTACGAAAATATTGTCCAATTTGCCCGCGCATCCGCCGCCGCCGCGCTGGATGCGCTGACCGCCGCGCGCCAAGGCGAACCCGTTTTCAGCCTAATGCGCCCGCCCGGCCATCACGCCACCCGCGAGCAATCCATGGGTTTCTGTTATCTGAACAACGTGGCGATCGCCGCGTTGGAAGCCCTGGCCACCGGCACCCGACGCATCGCCGTTTTCGATTTTGACGTGCATCACGGCAATGGCACGGAGGACATCCTGCTCAACCAGCCCGGGGCCGCGTTTTTTTCCGTTCACCAGCACCCATGTTATCCCGGCACCGGCGCGACGAATGCCGGCAAAAATTGCTTCAACTATCCCATCCCACCGGGCACCCCGCGGGCGACGTATCAGGCCGGGCTCGCCCGCGCGCTCGATGATTTGAAAAAATTCCAGCCCGACCTCGTTGCTGTTTCCGCCGGGTTTGATGCTTATCGGCGCGACCCGCTGGTTGAGGGCGTGCTTGAGGCGGAGGATTTTCACTGGCTTGGCCGGTCGTTGCGGGCGCTGGACGTGCCGCTGTTCAGCCTGCTGGAAGGCGGTTATAGCCAGGACCTCCCCGAACTCATCCTCGCCTACCTCAAAGGCGTGGAGGGTTTGCCGGGCTGAAGTGACCAACTGGAAAAAAGCGGTCAATTCGTCTGGACAAGCGAAAACGAAAACCTAGCCTCCGCGCATGACGCCGTCCACGCCCGTCTTTGGTGCGTTCCTGGGTTTGATCGCCTGGCGGATGTACAAACGCATCCGCCGCAATATCGGCCGGCAACCTCTGCGGCCGGGCCGGGCCCTGACGTCCATCATCATCTTCAGTGTTTTCAGCGTGGGGATCGTTTTTCTATCACTCTATCTGCATCAGCCGCACCTGTTGTTGGGCATCGGCGGCGGTCTTTTGCTGGGGGTATTGTTGGGTTGGGTGGGACTGCGCCTCACACGTTTTGAAACGACGGCTGAAGGACACTTTTACATCCCCAACACCCCTATTGGTGTCGCGCTTTCCCTGTTGCTGGTCGGGCGGCTGGCATATCGGTTCATGATTATCCGCGACGCCGCTCTCGCGCCCGATCATCCGCCGCCGATGCAAAGTTCCCTGACGTTTTTCATTTTTGGGCTGATGGCCGGCTATTATATCGTCTATCAAACCGGCTTGTACATCCATAGCCGCGACAAAAATGTTTCCGGCCAAAAGAGTTTTGCGTCGGACGGTTCCCCTTTAGATTCTGCGCGTGACCGTTCTTGAAGCGATTCAGAAGAGCACGGAATTTCTCGCCAAAAAAGGCGTTGAGTCGCCGCGTCTGCAGGCCGAACTTCTGCTCGCTCACCTGCTCAAGCTGCCCCGCATGAAGTTATATCTGAACTTCGAGCGTGTGCTGGCGCCGGCGGAAACGGACGCTTTGCGCGAATTCATCCGGCGCCGCGGCCAGCGCGAACCGCTCCAGCACATCGCCGGCTCGACCTCGTTCTGCGGCTTCGAAATCGGGGTGAACCGCCATGCGCTCATCCCCCGTCCGGAAACCGAACTGCTGGCCGAAGCCGGCTGGCAGTTTCTTTCAACCCGCAACTCCGATAAACCGCGAGCTGGCGCCCAACCCTTAACCGCCCTGGACTTCGGCACCGGGACCGGCTGCATCGCCATTGCCCTGGCGGCAAAATGTCCCGCTGCACAAATCGTGGCCGTGGATGTTTCAGTGGAGGCGCTGGTATTGGCCAAAGAAAACGCCGCGCGCAACGACGTCGCCGAGCGAATTGAATTTGTGCAAAGCGATGGGTTTGCGGCGCTGGAAAACCGGTGGGGCGAGCGTCCTCGCGAGCCGAAAGCAACGGCCAATGCCGGCTCGCCGGGAGTCTCGCCTCCCCAATTTGACCTGATCATCAGCAATCCGCCCTATCTTCCGTCCGCCGAAATTGCCACGCTCCAGCCGGAGGTGCGCGATTTCGATCCATGTGCGGCGTTGGATGGAGGCGCGGACGGCCTGGATTTTTACCGGAAGCTGGCGGTGGAATCACGACCGTTCCTGAAGCCGGACGGGAAGCTCATGCTGGAATTCGGCGACGGCCAGGCCGGCGCCATCCGGACCATCCTGGAAACCGAAAAGTGGATTGTGGAAGCAGTGAAGGATGATTACAGTCAGCGCGAAAGGTTTTTGATTGCGTCGTTGAACCCTT
This sequence comes from uncultured Bifidobacteriaceae bacterium, assembly GCA_964413165.1. Classification (GTDB taxonomy): domain Bacteria; phylum Verrucomicrobiota; class Verrucomicrobiia; order Limisphaerales; family UBA11358; genus UBA11358. The sequence continues at coordinate 9,601 of CAYPSF010000015.1, read as the reverse complement.
GAATGGTTAAACCGGTTCAACGATTGGACAATTTAACGGTTCCACGAACATGGAAAGTTTTTTGATCAAGGGCGGCGTGCCGCTGCACGGCGAGGTGGCCATCAGCGGCAGCAAAAATGCCGCGCTGCCCATCATGGCGGCCACGCTGTTGACGGGCGAACCGTGCGTCATCCGGCACGTGCCCAACCTCAGCGACACGCGATTCATGGCGCGGATCCTCGAATCGCTCGGCGCCACGGTGAAATTCGAACGCGGTACGCTGACCGTCCGCGCGCAAAAAATCCACGGTTACGCCGACTACGAACTGGTCCGCAAGATGCGCGGTTCGATTTGCATCATGGGACCCTTGCTCGGCCGCCTGAAGAAGGCGCGCGTGTCGCTGCCCGGCGGCTGCATCATCGGCGCCCGCCCCATCAACCTGCATCTGAAGGGCTTTGAATCGCTGGGCGCGAAGATCAGCATCGAGGGTGGGTATGTCAGCGCCGCGGCGAAACAACTTAACGGCACGGCGATGTTCCTGGGCGGGCGCGCCGGTTCGACCGTGCTGGGCACGGCCAACGTGATGATGGCGGCCGTGCTTGCCGGAGGCGCGACGGTCATCGAAAGCGCGGCGTGCGAACCGGAGGTGGTGGACCTGGCCAATTTCCTGAATGCCATGGGCGCAAAAGTTGCCGGCGCGGGCAGCCCGACGATTACCATCACCGGCGTCAAAAAGCTGCACGGCGCGAAGCATGAGGTGATTCCCGACCGGATTGAAGCGGCGACTTACGCGATTGCCGCCGCCGCGACGGGCGGCAAAGTCACCCTCAAGGGCGCGCGCGCCGACCATCTGCGGGCGGTGATTGACAAATTAAACGAGGCGGGTGTGGCGGTGGAACGGCGGGGAGCCAATTTGCTCGTACATCGTCGCGGCCCGCTTAAATCGGTGGACGTGACCACGCTGCCTTATTCCGGGTTTCCGACCGATGTGCAGGCGCAGATGATGTCGCTGCTCGCGCTCGCGCCCAACATCAGCATCATCACCGAACGGATTTTTGAATCGCGTTTCATGCACGTCAGCGAACTGGCGCGGCTCGGCGCGGACATTGAAATCGAGGGGCCGAGCGCCATTGTAAAGGGCGGGCGGGCGTTGAGTGGTGCGCCGGTGATGGCGAGCGATTTGCGCGCCTCGGCGGCGCTGGTCATTGCCGGGCTGGCCGCCCGGGGCGCCACGCAGGTCAACCGCATTTACCACCTGGACCGCGGTTACGAAAACATGGACCTGAAGCTGCGAAAACTCGGCGCGCGGATTGAGCGCATCGAGGAGGCCTGAGTTAGAAAATTCCGGTAACGCGGACAAATTGTCCGCGTTACAGGTCTTTTCATGAATCTTTGCATTGGAACGCCGGATTTATCCGGCTGAACCGTTCTTGGCTGGCGCGCTGCCGGATGAATCCGGCGTTCCGCCATCGCACCGGGTCATGAGCCTGCAGTGCGATGGCGGTTTTCTCCACTTATCCTGGCGCGACGAGAAGCCGTGGGCGCGGGCGTCAGATCTTTCGCCCGTGCCAACGGCTCCCCGCCTGCGCGCGGCGCGCTTCGGCGCGGCAAGCCCGCTGACGCTGTCGCAACTCCTGACACCACTGCGGAGGTTCAGTTTCCAGGTGGCACGGTTTCATACGGCGAGCAGTTCGCGGCTGCTCTCCAGAATGCGGGCCTGGCGTTTGACCTGGCGGAGGGCAACCTCGGTTTTTTCCTCGAACAGCACCGGGAACACCAGCAACGGGCAGTCGGTTGCCCAGGCCAGTGCCGCCGCCTCGTTGGCCGCGCACCGCAACGGAGGGTTCAACTCCGGCGCCGGTGCCTCGGCCAATTGCCGTGCGAGCAGTCGGCTCTTGAGCCGCTCAAACTCGGTCTCTTGCATGGCCCGAAACGGCGCCGGGGGTGCCGGCCGCACTTCGAACCTTGTTTCGGGGCCGAACCTGGTCGGCACCCGGGTTTTATTGTTATTCATTTTATTCCTTTCTTTGGTTTGGGGTTAAAAGCGAAAAACCCGCGATTGACTGGCAATCGCGGGTTTTTCAAAAATCCTTGTTCTCGAATCAGAACTTCCTGCCCACGATGCCAAAAAGACGGCAATCACGCTGCCAAACTCCGATAATCATGTCGGAGTTGACCGGCGCGTGCTTCAGACTTTGAGTCAACGTGGTTTTCATGTTCAACCGCGGGAAAGAAACACCATTTGGGGACGTTTGTCAAACAAGTTTTGCGTCCGGAAGAATGCATTTTCTCGGCTTGTCGGATAGCCGGACGGTGGTAAATTGCTGCTAAGAGAATGAGCGAACAATTGCGAATGGTCACCTGCGGTTGGTGCGAGACAAAAGTCTTTATCCCGGGCGACCTGCCGCCGTTGGGTAACGTACCGTGCAGCAAGTGCGGGCATCCGATCATGATGCCCATGATGATCCGGCAATTCGAACTGCGGAGCGTGGTCGGTTCGGGCGGCATGGGCACGGTCTATCGGGCCTGGGACACCACCCTGGAACGCATGGTGGGGGTGAAGTTGATGCGCAAGGAACTGCTTACCGACCAGAAGGCGCTGGAAAGTTTTTATCGCGAAGCCCGTGCCTGCGCCCGGCTCAATCACACCAACATCGTTCACATCTACGCATTCGACGATTGGGAAGGCCAGTCGTACCTCGTGATGGAGCTGGCCGATCACGGCAGCCTGGATGCGCGCATTGAAAAACTGCGTTTGCTGCCGGAACTGGATGTGCTCGACATCGGCATCAAAATCGCCGACGCGCTCAACATGGCGCTCAAGCACGATTTGCTCCACCGCGACATCAAGCCGGGCAACATCCTGTTCAATGCCGACCACGAACCGAAGCTGATTGATTTCGGCCTCGCCCGCAAAGCCGACGTGGAACACGAGGTGGAAGACGTGACCTGGGGCACGCCGTATTACGTCGCCCCGGAAAAAATCAAACGCGAGCCGGAGACCTTTCTTTCGGACATGTACAGCCTCGGGGCCACGCTGTATCACGCAATGACCGGCCACGTGCCGTTTGAAGCGCCGACGGTCGAGGAGGTCATTGTGGCCCAGGTGCAAACGCCCTTGACGCCGCCCAACCTGGTCGTGCCCGAAATCACGCAGCCGACCAGCGACGCGCTGGTGAAAACCATGGCGAAAAATCCCGCCGACCGTTTTCTCAGTTACGAGGAATTCATCATGGCGCTGGAAGCGTCGCGCAGCCAGTTGGTCGTGAAACAATACCAAAGTCCGCAGGCCCCCAAGTCCAAGAGCCTCACCAGCTGGTGGAAGCGGGCATGAAAAAGGCGGGCGTCGCCGCCCGCCGTGAGGATGCTAGATGGCTGTGGAACCCTTACTGACCGCCGCCGGTGGCCGGAGTTTCCTTCGGTTTTGGTTCGGCTTTGGCGCCGAAGTGAATGGTCGTGGCGATGAGTTTGCCCTCTTCCGTTTTTGTATAGGCGCCGCCGACCGGTTCTCCCACCACGCCGTCCGCTAGGGTGGCCGGCTTGCCGTCCTTGGTGATTTTGGTTTCGGCCGTGACATCAAACGTGCGGGTTTCCACCTTCAAGGTCATCGCTTTCGCGTCAATCGCACTGACCGTGCCCCGGAACACCAGGCCTTGATGCTTCTTGGGCTTGGCCGGTGCGTTCGTGTCGGTGTCGGCTGCGCGCAAAGAAACCGGCGCGGCGATGAGGGTGGCCAATAAGCTCAGAATCGTGATTTTGGATATAATCTTTATCATAATAGTTGACTGTTTATTGTTAGATGAAGCAATTAGTAAGACGATAAATAATAAGAACAGCTTGTGGAAGTGCGCAAGTGCCAAATGACGTCCGGGAAACTGTTATGGACCAAGTGGTTCGACCTGGCGGCAGCGTGAAGCCCGGAGCAGCGCGCGCTTCAGACTGAAAGTTCTCCGTCCGCAGCGGCCTTTTAATACGCGGCGGCTTTGATTTCCGCGACGCCTTTTACGATGGCGACGCTGGCCGAGGTGCCCAGCCGGGTCGCCCCGGCGGCAATCATCGCGAGCGCAGTTTTCGTGTCGCGAATCCCGCCGGAAGCCTTGACGCCGAATTTCGGACCGACGGCCTCGCGCATGAGCCCGACATCTTCCACCGTGGCCCCGCCGGTGCTGAACCCGGTGGAGGTTTTGACGAAGTGCGCCCCGCTTTCAACGACCAGTTCGCAGGCGCGGATTTTTTGCTCCCGGGTCAGCAGGCAGGTTTCCAGGATGACTTTCACCGTCCGTTCGTCCGCGGCCTCCACGACGTCGCGTAATTCGCGCAGGACATATTTGTCGTCGCCGGCCTTGAGCCGGCCGAGGTTGAGGACGACATCGATCTCCTGCGCGCCGTCATCAATGGCCGCCTCGGTTTCAAAGCGTTTAACGTCGCCGGACATGGCGCCGAGCGGGAGACTGACGGCGCAACCGACCTTCACCTCGCTGCCCTCCAGAAAATGGCACGCGGCGACGATCCACGAGCCATTCACGCTGACACTGTGAAATTTGTGTTCGCGCGCCTCGGCGCAGAGCTTTTCAATGTCCTGGAGGGTGGCGTCCGCCCGGACCAGGGTATGGTCAATGAACCGGGCCAGGGCGTCGAGGGTGGTTGGCAACGACATGAGTGAAGGGGCAGCCATTGGTCAAACGCCAATGGGATGCCAGGCGGTCTTGAATTCAACTGTGTCGAGGATCCAATACGGGTTCTCAACTTTTACGGTAAACCAATCTGCCGGGGCGAGCGATCGGCGAGCATAACGTTTCAGATTGATGGCCGTGCCGGCTTGCAATTTCGCGCTCAACTCCGCATCGTCCACACCGTCCACAATGGCGTTGACATCCAGATGGCTCGCGATGTGCGGAATGAGTTCGGCCCGTTTGCCGGTGAGGAGGTTGACCACACCGCCGGGCAGGTCGCTCGTGGCCAGGATTTCAGCGAACGTGGCGGCCGGCAGCGGAAATTTCTCCGATGAAACCACGATTGCCGTGTTGCCGCTCAAAATCACCGGTGCAACGAGCGACACCAGCGCCAGCAGCGACGGCTCGTCCGGCGCGAGCACCACGACCACGCCGGTCGGCTCCGGGGTGGTAAAATCAAAATGCGATGTGGCCACGGGATTCACGCTGCCGAAGATCTGCTGATACTTGTCCGTCCAGCCGGCGAAATGCACCAGCCGGTCGATGGCCAGCGTCACTTCGCGCCGGGCGGCGGCCGCGCGGATGCCGGTGGAACGGGCAATTTCATTCACCAGTTCGCCCGCGCGGTTTTGCAGCATCTCGGCGGCGCGATAAAGAATCTGCCCGCGATTGTAAGCCGTGGCCTTGCTCCAACCGTTTACCGCCGCGCGCGCGGCGGTCACGGCATCGCGGAAATCCTTGCGCGAGGCGTGGGCAAAATTATCGAGGTGCACGCCGGCTGCCGACTTCGCGGCCAGATAACGTCCGCTCTCGCTGCGCGGAAACTTGCCACCGATGTAGAGCTTGTAGGTTTTTTTGACGTCGAGTCGTGTGCTCATGGTTCGAGTTGTAAGAGCATTATCAATCCAGCCGGCTGTAGGCCGCCAGGCCTTGCAAGCCGCCTTCGCGGCCGAAGCCGCTTTCCTTGTAGCCGCCAAACGGGCTGGTCGGATCGAACTTGTTGTAGGTGTTGGCCCAGACGACACCGGCGCGGAGCTGGCTGACGATCTTGAAAATCTTGCTGCCTTTGTCCGTCCACACGCCGGCGCTCAGGCCATAGGGCGTGTTGTTCGCGCGTTCAACGGCCTCTTCCGGGGTGCGGAACGTCATCACGCTCAATACCGGCCCGAAGATTTCCTCCTGCGCCACGCGATGCGAGGCTGTGACGCCGGTGAGGAACGTGGGCGGATACCAATAGCCGCGCGCGGGCAGCGGGCAGCGCGATTGAACCACCTCGGCCCCTTCGTCCGCGCCGCTCTGGACCAGCTCCCGGATTTTTTCCAGCTGGGGCTTGTTGTTGATGGCGCCGATGTCGGTGTTCTTGTCCAGCGGGTTGCCCAGACGCAAGGTCTGGATGCGGTCGCGCAGTTTGCGGACGACCGTCGGGAAAATGCCTTCCTGCACCAGCAATCGCGAGCCGGCGCAACAGACGTGGCCCATGTTGAAATAAATCCCCGCGATGATGCCCTCGATGGCCTGATCGATCGGCGCGTCCTCGAAAATGATGTTCGCCGCCTTACCGCCGAGCTCGAGCGTGATCCGCTTGCCCGTGCCGACGACCATCTGCGCGAGCTGCTTGCCGACATCCGTCGAACCGGTGAACGCGATTTTGTTCACGTCGGGGTGCTGGACAATGGCCGTGCCGGTTTCCCCCACGCCCGTGATGACGTTGACGACGCCATCGGGCAATTCCGCCTCCTGGAAAATCTGCGCCAGCCGCAACAGCGTCAGGCTGGTCGTTTTGGAAGGCTTGATGACGACGGTGTTGCCGCAGCAAAGCGCGGGGGCAATTTTCCACGCGGCCATGAGCAGCGGGAAATTCCAGGGAATGATCTGGCCGGCGACGCCCAGCGGCCGCGGGGTACGGCCGGGAAAAGCATAGTTCAGCTTGTCCGCCCAGCCCGCGTGATAAAAGAAATGCGCGGCCACCAGCGGCAGATCCACGTCGCGCGTTTCTTTGATGGGTTTGCCGCCGTCCATGGATTCCAGGACGGCCAGTTCCCGCATCTTTTCCTGGATGATGCGGGCGATGCGATAAAGATATTTGCCGCGCTCGCGGCCCGGCATTTTGCCCCAGACTTTTTCATAGGCTCGCCGTGCCGCCTTGACGGCCTTGTCCACATCCGCCGCGTCGCCGTGGGCGATTTCGGTGAGTTTTTCTTCCGTGGCCGGGTTGATGGAAGGGAAATGTTTCCCGGATTGTGGTTTCACGAATTTGCCGTTGATGAACAACTCATGGCGGGGCGCGATGAGGTAATTTTTGGATTCCTCCGGTGCGGGCGCGTAGTCCCATTTGTCGCCGAAATTCAGCCGGCGTTCGCGCAGCGGAACCACCGGATGCCCGTTTTGTAATCCGGCCCGCGATTTGCGTCCGGCGATTTTTAGAGCGTTAGGTTTGGTTTTCACGGTAAAGAAAAGTAATCAGAACCCTGGTAGTTTCCGTCCACGGTCCTGGCGATTTGCATGAGCACGTCGTTGACGAGCGTGCTGGCGCCGAAGCGGAACCGGTCGGGCGTGAGCCAGTCGTCGCCCAGGGTTTCCTTGACCATCACGAGGTAGGCGAGCGCCTGTTTGGCGTTGCGGATGCCGCCGGCAGGCTTCATGCCGATGCGGACGCCGGTGGCAAAGAAGTGATCACGGATGGCTTCCAGCATTACCAGGGTGACGGGCATGGTGGCGGCCGGCTGGATTTTACCGGTGCTGGTCTTGATAAAATCCGCGCCTGCCTGCATGGCAATTTCGCTGGCCAGGCGGACGTTGTCGTAGGTGACGAGCTCGCCGGTTTCGAGAATCACCTTCAAATGCGCCGGGCCTGAGGCTTCCTTCACAGAGGCAATTTCGTCGAAAACCTTCGCGTAATCGCCGTCGAGGAATGCGCCCCGGTCGATGACCATGTCAATTTCGTCTGCGCTGTCGCCCACGGCGCGGCGGACTTCGTCGAGTTTGGTGCGGAGCGGGTATTGACCGCTGGGAAAACCGGTTGCCACCGATGCCACTTTTACCGGCGAACCGTCGCCCAGAAATTTCCGCGCATATTTGACCATGTTCGGATAAACACAGACTGCGGCGCATGGCGGCACGCCGTATTTCGGCGCGGCGGGCTGGAGCGCTTTGCGGCAGAGATAGGCGACCTTGCCCGGGGTGTCCTTGCCCTCGAGCGTGGTCAGATCCATCATCGAAATCGCCAGCTTGAGGCCGGCGAGCTTGGCGCTGGTCTTGATGCTGCGTTTGGCAAAGGCGCCCGCGCGTTCCTCGACCATCACCTGGTCCACCGTGGTTTGCGGGGTGATCCGCCTTTGCGTCGCGGCAACGGGAGGGAAAGTCGCCGAGCGGAGCGTCGGGGTTTGCCCGCCTGGTCTCAACCGTGCCGAGGTTTTCATGCGGTTTAAATCTGAAGGCGGAATGACCCGGCGTCAATGCAGTTTCAAGCGGCCGCGCACCCCGGGGAATGCCCGCTAAATAGGGAGCAATTTGATTTGCTCGCTTTCCTTGACGATGGCTTCGCCGAGGGTTTGCGACTGGCTCCGCCGGCGTTCGATGATGTGCTTGTCGAGCACAGGATCGTAGGAGACGGGATATTTCCCGTCATAGCAGGCCATGCAGAACGATTCCGGCGCCTTGCCGGTGGCCTTGACCATGCCGGCCTGCGACAGATAGTGCAGCGAATCGGCGTTCAGGTATTTGCGGATTTCATCCACACTGTGATTCGCCGCCATGAGTTTGCTGCGGTCGGGAAAATCAATGCCATACACACACGGGTTCTGGTGCGGCGGGCAACTGACCACGACGTGAACCTCCCGGGCCCCCGCCTCCTTGAGCGTCTTCACGCGGGTCTTGCACGTCGTGCCGCGCACGATGGAATCGTCCACGATCACGACGCGCTTGTCTTTCACGAGCGAGGCGATGAGGTTCAGTTTCACGCGCACGTCAAAGTCGCGGATGAGCTGGGTCGGCTGCAGAAAACTGCGCCCGACATAGTGGTTGCGGATGAACGCCATCTCAAACGGGATGCCGGATTCCTCGGAATAGCCCATCGCCGCGCAGACCCCGCTGTCGGGCACCGGGATGATGAGGTCCGCTTGCACACGATGTTCGCGGGCAAGCTGGCGGCCCATTTCCTTGCGGACTTCGTAGACGCTCCGGCCGCCGATGACGCTGTCGGGGCGCGCGAAATAAACGTATTCAAAAATGCAGAACGCCCGGTGCTGGTGTTCGGGAAAGGCCTGCACGCTCAGCAATCCCTTTTCATTGATGATGACGATTTCGCCCGGCTCCACGTCGCGGATGAACTCGGCATGAATCTGGTCGAAGGCCACCGATTCGCTGGCCAGCACGTAGGCCCCGTCCACCCGGCCGATGGAAAGCGGGCGAAATCCGTAAGGATCGCGCGCGCCGATCAATTCCTTTTCCGTCATGATGACGAGCGAGTAGGCGCCTTCGATGCGGCGAAGCGTTTGCGCGATCGAATTTTCCACGCCGCCGAGCGTTGGCTGCGCGAGCATCATGATGATGATTTCGCTGTCCACCGTCGTTTGAAAAACCAGCCCGCGGCTTTCGAGATCGTCGCGGAGCTGCGCCGCGTTGGTCAGGTTGCCGTTGTGGGCGACGGCGATCTGCCCGCGCATGCAATCCACCGTCAACGGCTGCGCATTGCGGAGATTCGAAGTGCCGGTGGTGGAATAGCGCGTATGGCCAATGGCCAGGTTGCCGACGAGATCGTGCAGGATTTTCGGGTTGAATACCTGCGGCACGAGCCCCATGCCGTGATGCTTGAAAAATTTCCCGTCGTGGCAGGTGACAATGCCGGCGCTCTCCTGGCCGCGGTGTTGCAGCGCGTAGAGCCCGTAGTAGGTGAGTTCGGCGGCATTCGGATGACCGAAAATGCCGAACACGCCGCAATAATGTTTGGG
>CAYPSF010000014.1:0-46051 GCA_964413165.1 uncultured Bifidobacteriaceae bacterium | reverse complement strand
AAACCATTGCAGCATTTCCTTCCCGGCATACAGATGCATCATCTTCGCCTTGAGCAACCACCCGACGATTGCATCGGGGTCAACCACCCCCTGCAAGCCGGCGAGTCGGAAGAGGATGAGGAATACCAGTGAGGCAACCACGAAAATGGCGATGAGCACGGGGCGGCGGACCAGTTTCCGGCAACTGCCAGCGATCCCGATCCCGTAAACGTTGCGGTGACACCAGAGTTCGGCGATGCCGCCGGCACCTAATATCAGGGACACCAGGTGATATCCGTGCCAGCCGCAAAGTTTGATGCCCAAGGCCAGCGCAGTCGCCGCCATCATTCCCAGACCCAGGCCGACGGCCAGTTGTTCCAGCAACGGCATTTGCGCGCCTGGACCGGGAAACAACAAACGGAGCAGCCACATCCCGGTCAAGGCCGTCAATAATGGCAGTATGAACGCCAGGCCGGTATCGGAGACGGAATCGAACCATTCCGGATTGGCCGGGCTCCGGGTTGGAAATTCGTGCAGGGTCTTGCAATGCATCTTTTCACCGGCATCAAAATCCAGCCTCACGTCATATCCGCTGGCCAGGATTTCCTCGTCGAATTCAGACGTCCGGCCGATCAGGCCGTCCTGGGTTATGCGGATGGTATGGTCCAGGCTGACACCGACCTCCCGGGGGAAAAGGTAGTACGTTGCGGCATAATAATAATTAATTTTGACGTCATTGGTCGGACCGATCATGTCAGCCATGAAGACCCGCGTCTCCTGCGGCAACGCCAGATCCAGGGTCCACCAGGATGCGACGCCCGGACGGTAACTGCCGACCCGCGGCACGAGGTCGAGGATTTTCGCCAGTTGTTCCCCTTTGCGGCCGGACAGGGCGAGGCACGATTCGGGCACCATTCCTTCACCCGGCTGGTCATAATGCAGAACTTGCCAGGCCAGCACGAGGCAGGCAAAAACGACCAAAGACATGCTGACGAGGGACACCCAACGACTGGTCATATGGTTCAGGCACCAACCGCTCAAGCTGGTTCACGAAAACTGCACCAATGTAGGAAGTGTTCCCGGGCAGTCAAGGCGGACATTTCCAGCCTTAAGCACCGGCTCCGGCGATGGGTGTGGCTTGACCCTGATGGCATCCGCACTTAGCTTGGGCTGAGGACAAACATGCCGCAAAAGAAAAAACGCAAGGCGATGCTGCTGGGTGTCGGATTGGATTCCGACGGCCATAAACGCATTACCACCGGGCCAAACTTCGCGCTGGTCGGCGGTACGGAAGAAACGCACGAGCAGATGACCGAAAAGGCCATCAAGATCAACGAAAAACTCAAGGCGCGCGGCAAAAAGCTGGACGAGGTCAGCCACGACGAATTCAGCGACATCGCCCACGATGTCGGTCTCCGGCCGGTCAAGCCGCGCTCAAACTGATCCGCAGATTCTTTCAACCGCCGCGCGCGATTTTCCCGGCGTCTCATGCAGGATCGCCTGCCAGCCCCGGACCGTGCCGCCCGCCACATTTTCCGGTTTGTCGTCCAGGTAAACGATGTCCGCGCCGCGCCGCCCGGCCAGCTGCTCCAGCGCCTCGTAAATCTTCGCATCGGGCTTCATCGCGCCCACTTCGTAGGAGTAAATGTAACCATCAAAATCCTGAAAAAACGGGAAATGTCGGCGGACATATTCGATGGCCAGTTCGTTGGTGTTCGAGAAAACATATGTCGGGATGCCGCGGCGATGGAGGCCGGCGTGAAGTTCAATCATCGGCGGAATGGCCGAAAAAATGTCGGCGCAAAAATCGCTGAACTCCTCGAACCTGCCTTGAAAGCCGGCCGCTTCCCGCATCCAATCAAAAAATTCCCGGCGTGTGATGCGTCCCGTTTCGTAATCAATGGTGGAACGGGACTGCTCGATCAGCGCCTTGATTTCCGAAGGAGATTTCCGGCTGCGGGCGGCAATTTTGCGGGCGGCAATCGTGTGGTCGAACTCCACCAGGACCTTGCCCAGATCGAAGACAACAACCGTGTTCACGACATGTCCCTGCGACCTTCCATGGCCCGGCTGAGGGTCAGTTCGTCGGCGAATTCCAGCCCGCTGCCGGCGGGCAGACCGTAGGCGATGCGGGAAATTTTTAATCCCGGGCGCGCCAGCCGCTTGGCCAGATAATGGCCCGTCGCATCCCCCTCCACATCCGTGCCCAGCGCGATGACCACCTCTTTGATGGGTTCCTGCGTCAGGCGCTTTTCCAATGCGCTGATGCTCAGGTCGTCGGGTTCGACGCCGTCGAGCGGAGAAATTTTTCCGCCGAGCACGTGATACCGTCCGCGATACGTTCCGGATTTTTCCACGCTTAAAATATCCACCGCCCGCTCCACCACACATACCAGCGAAGCGTCCCGACGCGCATCGGTGCAGATGGAGCAGGGCGACTTTTCCGTCAACGCGCCGCAGGTTGCGCAAAACCGGATCTGCTCCCGGGCCTGGAGCAGCGTGTCAGCCAGCTGTTTCACCGCCGCCGGATCCGCCTGAACGAGATGCAACGCCAGGCGCTCGGCGGAACGCGGCCCGATGCCGGGCAGCTGGTTCAACGCCGAAATCAACGCGGTGATGGGGTCGGGTAACATCGTCGAATCGTGAACGGTTAAATCGTTGAATCGTTCATTTTCCGGCCGGTTTCCGGTTCAACGATTCAACCATTCAACGGTTTAACCTCTTAGCCAAATCCCGGCAGGTTGAGACCGGCCGTGACCTTGCCCATTTCCGTGTTGGAAATGTCCTTCGCCTGGCCCAGGGCCTGGTTGGCCGCGGTCACAATCATATCCTCCAGCAGCTGTGCGTCGGAAGGATTGAGAGCCTGCGGGTCAATTTTGATGGACGCCAGGGAGCCGTCGCATTTGGCGGTGACTTTGACCGCGCCGCCGCCGCTGGTGGCCTCGACCGTGCGGGCGGCAAGCTGGGCCTGCACCTGTTCCATCTGCTGCTGCATGCGTGCAGCCTGTTTCATGAGTTTGCCGATGCTGGACATGTTAAAAAGTTCCGGGTTGAGGGTTGGGAGTTGAGGAAAAATCAGGAACGGACCTCGACAATCTGGCCCCGGAAAATTTCCAGGGCTTTTTGAATCAACGGGTCGTTCTTGAAGTCGTTCTTGTTGAATGCCACGGGCGCAGGCTTTTCCTTTCCGGCCGAAGCCGGGGCACTCGCGGGCCGGGCGGGCGTGGGTACTGCCGCGGGTTGGGCACTGGCGGCCGGAACCGGGGCTGTCGTTTTGGCGCCCGAACCGACCGGCGCCTCCGCCTTGATGAATTTGATCTGAGTGTTCGCCTGGCCCAGCTCGGCCAGCTTGGTTTGGAGCAGGGTGTGATTGCGCGCGTTGTCCACCAAACCAAGGTGATCCTCAAATTCGGGGTCGAAACCGATGGTCAGGACACCTTGCGCAAAGGAAACCGGATGCGCATCGAGCAGGTAGGTCCGGGTGAACTGGCTGACCCGGCCGACAGCCTCGATGAGCCGGGTCCATAACTCCGCCAGGTCGGCGGGCACGGGCGGCGCTTCCAGCAGCGCCGCCGGTTTGGCCGCGGGAGCAGCCGGAGCCGGGCGCAAACCCGGATTTGCCGCCGTCGCCGCGGCGGCCGCCGGAATGCCGGCGCTGCCGCCACGCAGCTGGTTGAGCTGCTTCAAAACGGAGTCCAGGCTTACGGCCTGGCGCGCCTCAATGACCTTGAGCAGCGTGACTTCGACCAGGATTTTTTTTGAAGCGGCGTCGCGCAGGCGCATTTCCGCATCGGTCAGGACCTCCAAAATGCGCGTCAACGATTCAACATTGGCCAGCGGAGCCTGCTCCTTCAGCGCCGCAACTTCCGCCTCGGAAACCTCGAGCAGGTTCAGGTCGCCGCGCGAGACCTGGAACAGGAGGAGGTTGCGGAAATGATTCAACAGGTCGGAAAGCAGGCGGCCCAGGTCCTTGCCGTTTTGCGCCAGTTCGTTCAACTGGGCCAGCGCGGCCTGGATTTCACCGGCCAGCACGGCCCGGGTCAAACCCAGCACCTGGCCCTGGGCGGCCAGGCCGAACATGGACAAAACGTCGGCTTCCTCGATCTTGTCGCCGCAAAAACTGATGAGCTGGTCCAGCGTGGATTCAGCGTCGCGCATCCCGCCGTCCGCCCCGCGCGCAATGGCGAGGAGCGCCGGCCCGTCAATTTTAACCTTCTCCAGCTTCGCGATGTGAGCGAGATGCTGGGTGATGAGGGCGGAAGGGATCCGGCGCAGGTCAAACCGCTGGCACCGCGAGAGAATCGTCGGCAAAACCTTCTCCGGGTCCGTGGTGGCAAACATGAACTTCACATGTGCCGGCGGCTCTTCCAGGGTCTTGAGCAGCGCGTTGAACGCCGCCGTCGAGAGCATGTGGACCTCGTCGATGATGTAGATCTTGAATGATGAGTTGGCGGGAGCGTATTTGCAGGTCTCGCGGAGTTCGCGGACCTGTTCAACGCCGTTGTTGCTCGCTCCATCGATTTCCAGCACGTCGAGCGAACGGCCCTCGGCGATTTCGATGCAGCGCGAATCCTGGTCGTCAAAGTCGACTTTCGGGCCGCCGGTGCAGTTCAGGCATTTGGCAAAAATGCGGGCGATGGTGGTCTTGCCGGTGCCCCGCGGGCCGCAAAACAGGTAGGCGTGCGCGATCCGCTTTTGCCCGATGGCATTGGCCAGCGTCTGCGTGACATGTTCCTGGCCGACCACGTCCGCAAACCGCTGCGGACGATATTTTCTGGCAATGACCTGATATGACATTTTTGATTTGTGATTTACGATTTACGCGTCGTTGTTGATTGCCCGGGCAATCGTGAATTCGAAATCGCAAATCGTAAATTCAGAATGCCAGGGTGACCACGGCAGATACGGAGCAAACTACCGTTGCTGCCTTCCGGCCCTGGCGGGGTTCGTAAGTCCACATTCCATGGGCCCTGGCAGCAAAAATCTATCTTGAATTTCACCGGCTGTCGAGCCAAAGCCGGAGGAGGTGGCGCCCCGGTCCGGCGGGAACTCTTCCTCATGTCAAATAAACAACGTTTACGTGAAGTTTTTGTTTCACACCACCGCCGTTCGGTTTAAACTCCGGCAGAACAGCAGCAAGAGACTGTCCCCATGACGTGGGTCGAACCATTGCAGTCCGCAAACTGGTTTCAAGCAACCGGCTGTCTGCTGGGCGCTTATTTCCTCGGGTGCCTTGCCACCGGTTATCATCTCGTCCGCTGGCGTACGGGCCGGGACATCCGGGAAATCGAAAGCGGCAGCACCGGTGCGCGCAACGTCAGCCGGGTGCTGGGCCGCCCCGGTTTCGGGTTGACGGTGCTGGGTGATTTCGGCAAAGGCGCGCTGGCGGTCTGGGGCGCATCGGCCTGGACCCATAACCATCACCTGGCCGCGCTGGCAATGCTGGCCGTCGTGGCCGGACATATCTGGCCGGCGCCATTGCTCTTTCGCGGCGGCAAAGGCGTGGCCACGTCATTGGGCGCGTTGCTGGCGCTGGATTACCGGGTGGCCCTGACCTTTGCCGCGTTGTTTTTGGCCGGCCTGGCTCTGACCCGGAGAAGCGTCCTGCCCGGCATGTTCGCCTTCGCCAGCGTTCCCCTGGCCAGCCTGTGGTTTGAGCACGATGGCCTCACGGCCACGCTGGCCGCAATATCGTCGGCGCTGATTTTGTTTGCGCACCGGAGAAATTTCATCGAAGAAATAGCCTTGTGGTCCGCGCGGCGCGGCGCGGCAACGGAAACCGGATCGACCAAATTATGAATCCATCGGAACCGCTGGTATTCAAACTGGCAACAGAAGGCTGGGAATTCGAGCAGATTCACCGCCTGAACTACCGGACCTTTGTCGAGGAAATCCCGCAACATGAACCATCCGCCACCCCGCGGCTCGTGGACAAATTTCACGGCGAAAACACGTATCTAATCTGCTTGAGCAACCAGAAGCTCGTGGGGATGCTCGCCGTGCGCGGCCAGCGGCCGTTCTCGCTTGATCAAAAAGTGCCGGATCTCGATGCTCATCTGCCGCCGGGGCGGACCATCTGTGAGATCCGGCTGCTGGCCATCGAAAAGAGATTCCGCGGCGCGCGCGGCGGCCAGGTGTTGCAAGGGATCCTCGCGCTCCTCTGGCAGCATGGCGTCGAAAAAGGTTATGATCTCGCCATCATTTCGGGCACCACCCGGCAGTTGAGATTTTACTCGCACCTCGGTTTCGTGCCTTTTGGTCCGCTGGTGGGGAACGGTGACGCGCAGTTCCAGCCGATGTACGTCACGCTGGAAACGTTCGAGGTCACGGCCCGCGAATTTCTGCGCGCCTCGCCCGCCCGCTCGTTTCATCCCAGCGCGGTGAACTTTCTTCCCGGGCCGGTCGCCGTGCGGCGCGAAGTGCGCCGGGCGTTCGAGCAGGCGCCCGAATCGCACCGCAGCGACAGTTTTAAAAAGGACTTTGAAGGCACCAAACAGATTCTCCGCGACCTGACCCGGGCCCGGGAGGTTGAAGTGTTTATGGGTTCCGGCACGCTGGCCAACGACGTGGTGGCCGCCCAATTGTCGTTGCTGGGCCAGCCCGGCCTGGTGGTGAGCAACGGTGAATTTGGCAGCCGCCTGGTGGACCAGGCCCGGCGGTTTAATCTGGGATTCGAAGTGCTGGAATTTCCGTGGGGCGGCCCCCTGGACCTGACCGCGATCGAGAGCAAACTTTCCGCCCGGTTTGCGCCCGCCTGGCTTTGGTGTGTCCATTGTGAAACGTCCAGCGGCGTGCTCAATGACCTGGCGGCGCTCAAGCGCCTGTGCGTCGCACACGGGACGAAGCTGTGCCTGGACTGCATCAGCTCCATCGGCACCATGCCCGTGGACCTGGGTGAGGTTTACCTGGCGTCGGCTTCCAGCGGCAAAGGGCTGCGCGCGTACCCGGGGCTAGCGATGGTTTTCTACCAGCACGAAGTTGTCCCCGCGCCGGACCGGCTGCCGCGTTATCTTGACCTTGGTTTGTACGCGCAGGAACAGGGAATTCCCTTCACGTTCTCCTCCAATTTGCTCCATGCTTTGCACGCCGCCATCCGCCGGCTGGACCTCGAAAAGCGCTTTGAAGAAATCGCCGGGCCGTCTGCCGGCCTGCGGCTGCATCTGGCGGAACTGGGTTTCAGCCTGATCAGCCAGGACATCCAGACTTCGCCCGCTGTCATCACCATCGCGCTGCCGCCGGAGCTGAATTCAGTGAAGATCGGGGAGGCCATGCACGAGGCCGGTTACCTTTTGAGCTTTAACAGCGACTATCTCCGCCGGAAAAACTGGATCCAGATCTGCCTGATGGGCGAATGCCCGCGCGAAAAAATTCTCCCGGTCGCCAACGCGCTCAACCGTGTTTGCTCCCGCGGTCGCGCCACTTCGTCCGCGGCCCAACCCGTGGGCGGTTAATCGCCGCTCTTGATCGGCCAGCCCGCCGCCGCTATCCCCTTGTAACCGCCGGCCAGCGAGTGGACATTGCGATAGCCCATTTTTTGCGCCGCGTCGCAGGTGAGCGCCGACCGGAACCCGCCGCCGCAATACATGATGATCTCCGTCTTCGGGTCGGGAAACATTTTCTCCAGGTCGCGTTCCAGGATGCCTTTGCCGAGATGCACCGCTTCGGCGGCATGACCCGCCTGCCATTCGTGGTCCTCCCGCACGTCCAGCAGGACGATTTTAGGATTGGCGGCCAGGCGCACGCGCGCCTCGGCCGCGCTGATTTCGTTCACGCGCTTTTTGGCATCGTTGACCAGACTTAGAAAACCGGGTGCATGGACCATGCCGGCAGATTAGGCGGCGCGGCGCGCCGGTCAAACAATTTTCACAGTGATGAATGCCGGGTCGATCGGCTCGGGGTATCATGATGCAAACGGCTTGACAGTTCTGCCGGGAAATTATTTCTGGTCTGGTTCATGAGGCATATCTCCGGTGAAAACCCGCAGCCGCAAACGAGCACAACGAATCTTTCACGGCTGCCATCCCTGGATGGTTGGCGGGCCGTCAGTATTTTAATGGTGCTCGGGTTTCACAGCACATTCGCCGCTGGTTTTCCGGTCGGACTGAAGCCGCCGTTTTTTGATTTGATCTTCAACGGCGATTTGGGGGTCCGGTTCTTTTTCACCATCAGCGGATTCCTCATCACCTGGCTTGTGGTCCTCGAGCTGGATCAAAATGGGTCGGTCAATTTAAAGCACTTCTATGCCCGCCGCTGTTTGCGGATATTTCCCGTCTATTTTACGTTTTTGGGTGTTCTGGCGGGATTGCATTTGTTTGCTTCCACCGGACAAAGTGTTGCTTCCTGGATTGGTAATTTGACTTTTACCAGAAACTTTGTGGCGGGGAGTGCGTCCAGTGAGCATCTTTGGTCGCTTTCGGTGGAGGAGCAATTTTACCTGATCTGGCCGACGGCACTTCTGCTGTCCGGAGCGGGCCGGAAACTTCGCACGGCCATGTTGATCCTGGGCGCGGTCATTCTGCTGGCACCCGTTTTCCGAGGGATGTGGATCACCCGCCTCTATCCTGAAATTCTCAAGCCGGTTTTCTGTGCCAATTCCTTTTTTTTGCGTTTCGATTCTTTGGCTTTTGGCTGCCTTTGCGCCATCCTCCTCGCTCGTGAGCGCGAATGGGTTGGAGAATATTTGAAATCCCGGTCCTGGTTGGTTGCAATTCTGGCCATTGCCCTGATCTTTTTTTCAAACTTTCTGGATCCATGGCTGATCATCCGGCTGGGACCCACCTTGCAAGCGTTGGGGTTTTCGATTCTTCTGCTACAGAGTGTAATCATGCCTGACTGGGGCTTTTATCGTGGATTAAACTGGGCCTGGGTTCGCCAAATTGGAGTCTTGTCCTATTCCCTTTACATCTGGCAACAATTGTTTTGGTCTCCACCTGAAAGTTTGGCCTTGAGCCGTGTTTGGTGGATGGGACTTTGGATCATCCCGCTGTTTTCAGTCGCATCCGTTTCCTATTATGGCATTGAGCGCCCCTTTTTAAGGCTTCGGAAACGGTTCCGCTGATGGTCGTTGGGATCTTTACCGCGTACGATCAGATGTCCTGGTCTCGCCAGGGGATAACCGGCTGGTTGCTTTGAACCAGCTTCGCAGACAGTCGGTTTCTGATTGCGCACCAGATGTGCCAGCCTGAGGAATTTCATTGGCAACTGACGCGGGCGTTGGCTTACTCGCCGCGTGCCGCAACCAAAGCCGAATGCCGCCATCGCCGGAAGCCTGGTGCTCGTCTCCATCATGTGGGGCGGCAACAACGCCGGTACCAAATGGCTGGTCGCCCTCTGGCCGCCGGTCTGGACGGGGGCCATCCGCTTTGTCTGCGCCGGACTCCTGCTGCTGGCCGTGTTGCGTTTTACATCCTGGCTGGGCGAATACCGGCCATTAACCTCGCCTTTGCGCCGGCAATTGTGGTTGCGCGGCGGGCTGGGCCTCGCGGTTTACATCGTTGTCTTTAACTGGGCCCTCCGCCTGACCGCGGCCTCGCACGTGGCGTTGTACATCGGCGCGTCGCCGGTGTGGACCTTGCTCTGGGAGGAACGGCCGCGACGGACCTGGGCCAGTGCGCAACGTTACGGGGCGGCGTTGCTGGCGCTCGCCGGCGTGCTGGTCCTGTTCTGGCCGGCGCTGCAAACGGTGAAAATCGACCTGCTGGGGGAATTTTTCGGGCTGGCCGCCAGCATCCTGTGGGCGAATTTCAGCCATCAAATGCGCATTCTCAGCGCAAACTTGAGCGGAGCCGAGGTCGCCGCGCATACCATGTGGATGTCGGGAATCGCGTTGTTGCCGTTCGGGCTGGCGGAGGTCGCGATGCAAGGGCTTACCGTCAACACCGCTTCCCTGGGCGTGCTGTTATTTTGCATCCTGTTCGGCGGCGTATTCCCTTACGCGCTGTGGAATAATGCGCTCCGCCACTGGCGAACCAGCCAGGTCGTGCTGTTCAACAATCTCCTGCCGCTGAGCACAATGACCTGGGCCCATTTCTTTTTGCGGGAACCGGTCACCTCTACGTTCTGGACAGCGATGGTTTTGATCGTCGCCGGTGTGGTTCTGGGGCAGGCCAACTGGACAAAAATCTTTGGCATGCCGGAAGGGTTTTAATTTAGAATCCGTCTCGTCCTTGAAAAAACAGAGGGCGAGGACGGGACAAAATAATTATGGACATCAAAAATCTCGACGCCGTGCCGTCCTTCATCACCAAGGACGGCTCGGAGATCCGCGAGTTGCTGGCTCATCGCAACTCTGTCATCCGCCACCAAAGCCTCGCCGAGGCACGCCTGCCGGCGGGCGCGAGCACGCAGGAACATTACCATTTACGGACCGAGGAGATTTATTATCTTACCCACGGCGCGGGCCGGATCCGGATCGGGGACGAAACGCGCGAGGTGAAGTCCGGCGACGCCATTGCGATCCCGCCCGGGTGCAAACACAAGCTATGGAACACCGGCGCCGAGCCGCTGCGGTTGCTGTGTTGTTGCGCGCCGGCTTACGAGCATAATGACACGGTCATCACTGAACATCTCTGACTTAAACAGGGTGGGGTGAGCGTCCTCGCGAGCCGCTTAAAAAAAACGCCCGGCGGCTCGCGGGGAGTCTCGCCCCACCGGTTTGGTTGAATCGTGAATTGACCTGCCCCCGGCCACGCGCTTAACTGTCGCCATGAAGTTTTTCATGTTGGGGATTTTGTTGATGGTGGCGTTGCTGGCCAATGGGTGCGCCCTTTTCCATCGTCACGCGCCGGCGCCCCAAACGCCGACGGCCGGTGGCGAAACCCCGCCGATGATTGTCACCCCGGACAATTCGCTCACCGCCCAGGTCCTTTGGTATAATTCCACCGGACGCTTTGTCGTGCTGGGTTTCCCCGTCAGCCGGATGCCGAGGCTGGAGCAAACGCTTTTTCTATATCGCAACGGCATGAAAGTCGGCGAAGTCAAAGTCGTCGGTCCGCAACGTGACAACAACATCGTGGCCGACCTGATCAACGGCGAGGCCCAGGCCGGCGACGAGGTGCGCGACCAATAAACCCGTCCGGGCTCAATCTTCCTTCTTGTGGGATTTTTCGGTGAATGCTTTCACCGTTTTGGGGAGCATGTTTTTCTGATAGGGCGAGTTGAGGTTGAAATAAATGCCGCACAACGGCCGCTCGCCGTCACCCTGGCTTAAAATGATCGTCACCTGGTTGTCCAGCGCGATGCCGTGGCGCATGCCCGCGCCGCGATTCTCGTAAGCCTTGATGGCCTTGCCCATCAGCGAGACCAGCGATGTTTCAAAATCCTCCGGCGTTTTTTCCAGGCACACGACGAATTTGTCGTAAGCTTTTGCCGCCGTGGTAATCTCGCGCTTGAACGTTTCGATTGTCATCAATTCACACTAACCCATTTCGCCCGAATTGCAGCAACATTTAATCCATTTCCGTCCGCGGCCGGGCCCGGGTCCGCGGCCCGAACAGGGCCGTACCGACGCGAATGATGGTCGCCCCTTCCTCGATCGCCACCTCGAAGTCGCCGCTCATGCCCATGCTCAAATGGGGCAGGGGCGCGCTGAGAACCTGTTCGCCCTCCCGTTTCAACTCCCGCAACCGCTGGAAATGGGGCCGGGCCTTTTCCGGTTCCGACGTCCAGGGCGGCACGGTCATCAAACCCCGGACCTCCAGCCGCGGCAGGGCGTTGAGCTCCTTGAGTTCCGCCCGCAGTTTTTCCGGCGTGTAACCGAACTTGCTCGCCTCCCCGGCGACATTGACCTCCAGCAGCACCGGCAGGGTCCTTGCCGCCTGCTCCGCGCGTTTGCTGATTTCCCGCGCCAGCGACAGGCTGTCCACGCTCTGGATCATCTCAAACAATTCCACGGCCTCGCGGCATTTGTTCGATTGCAGGTGGCCGATGAAGTGCCAGCGCAATCTGCCGGGGCACAGGGGGATTTTTGCCCGGGCCTCCTGAACCTTGTTCTCGCCAAAAAAAACCAGGCCGCAATCCGCCGCGGCCTGGATGGTCTCCGGCGGACGCGTCTTGGAAACCGCCAGCAAGGTGACGGAATTTGCCTCGCGATCGGCGCGTTCACACGCCGCGCGAATCCGCTGTTGGACTTGTTCGAGGTTTTCGGCCAGACTCACGCGGCCAATGTAAATCGTAAATCATGAATCGTAAATTCTTTCCATGAACTTTTGGCTCGTAAAATCCGAACCCGAAGCCTACTCGTGGTCAGCATTGACGCAGGACGGCAAAACGGCGTGGACCGGGGTGCGAAATTTCGCGGCGCGAAACAACCTCCGCGCGATGAAGGCCGGGGACATCGTCGGCTTTTATCACAGCGGCGCGGAAAAATCTGTCGTCGGCATTGCCCGCACCGTCAAGACCGCTTATCCCGACCCGACGGCGGACGAAGGCGACTGGTCGGCGGTGGATATCGCAGCGGTCAAATCCCTGGCCAAACCCGTCAAGCTCGCGGCCATTAAAACTGACAGGATCCTGAAGGAAATGACGCTGGCCCGGCGGCCGCGATTGTCGGTCTCCCCGGTTACACGTGAACAATTCGCGCGCTTGCTCGAACTCGGGGAAACAAAGGTCTGAGGGGAACCTCCGGCTGTAACTCCACCGTTCCGCCACCGGTCCGGAGCGACAACCGGCCCGCGCTGACGGGAATCCCCACCGCAGGAACCGGCGAGCGGGGGTGGCAACATTCCAGCCACGTCGCCCAGGGAAAGAGCAGGACAATTACCAGCAGACCGATGTCCGTTTGCACGGCGGCGGGGGGCGCAACGACCCCGATGATCGTGGTGGCGGCCACCACCAGCGGCAGATGGAAGGCAAACACAGCCAGAGAATGACGACCCAACAGCGCCAGCGGCGCCAGCGGACGTACCGGGACACGCGGATTCCATGCCAGCAACAAGCCAACCCAGGCGGTGAAGTTGAGCAGTCGCAAAGGCCCGAGCGTCCATTTGTCCATCCACCGGAACCAATCGGGATTGCACGATATGAATCCGTGTCGCGCCAGCAAACCGGCCAGCACGATGGAGGCGGAGATGGCCGCCACGGTGGAACGCCATTGGCCGGCGAGCAACGGCCGGCGCAAAGCTGTTTCTCCGAGTGCCAGTCCGGCCACCCAGACCAGCTGCCAGGCCAAAAGGTTGAAAGCCCCCCCACACAACGGGAGAAACCGCCAGGGATCGCCGACGAGATGGGCGGTCAAATCGAATTGCGCGGCCAACCAGCCGATGGCCGAGCACGCCAGCACGATTCCCCAGCCGCGCCGGCGGGCAACGGCCAGCAACCACGGCGTTGCTCCCAGCAAGAGGATGTAGAGCGGCAAAATATCGAACAGAGGAGGTTGATGCAGCAGGAAAGGTATCAATGCCAGGCTTCCCCACGGATGCAGGAGAAAATCATGAAAATGATTGGCGAGCGGTGTCATCTGCCCGGCGAACAGCCACGCCAGCAACACCACCGGCACGACCACGACCAGGTGAATGAAATAGATTTTTCCCACCCGGCGCCAGACCCGGCCCGCCATGGCCGACCAAT
This sequence comes from uncultured Bifidobacteriaceae bacterium, assembly GCA_964413165.1. Lineage (GTDB taxonomy): Bacteria > Verrucomicrobiota > Verrucomicrobiia > Limisphaerales > UBA11358 > UBA11358. The sequence continues at coordinate 32,506 of CAYPSF010000014.1, read as the reverse complement.
CCTTCTGCCAGTAAGTCTTCCCGTAGGCGAAACCCGCCAGGCATGCGCTCAGGAAGATAAAACCCTCGGCTTCGCTGATAAAACCGAGCGGTTCCTGCAGGGAATGTGAAACCGGCGTGGGGACATGCACCCCGGCCATTAAAATCAATAACAGCCCGCGAATGGCATCCAGCCGCATGTCCCGCAATCGGGTTCCTGATTCCATCTGTCTCCTTGCTAAAACATCATCGACACTTATCAAAAGCAGCACCGACTGACAAAGTATTACCAAAAGTGTTTAAAATAGTCAATATTTATTTTTCTACTTTAAGCGAAAGGACGGCTGACCTGGTCTGTTCCTGGACGCGATGCGGGCGGGGTCAGGTGCGGGACCGGAAGGCGGCGGCGATCGCGGTCTTCAACACATCGACCATCGCTCTGGCCTGCTGCGGAGTGGTGCAATAGGGCGGCATCAGCACAATGACATTGCCGACGGGCCGCGTCAGTACGCCGCGCCGGGCCATGGCCTCGCAGACGCGAATGCCCGCGCGCTCGGACAGGGCAAACGGGGCGCGTGTCCGCCAGTCCCGGACCAGTTCGATGCCGGCAATCAAGCCGACCTGCCGGATGTCGCCGACGTTGGGCAGCGACCAGAGCGTCTGCAATTCGGCCGATAAAGCCTTTTCCAGCTTTTGCCGTGCGCGAATGGATTTCCCGCCCTGCAAAATATCCAGGCTCGCCAGCGCTGCCGACGCGCCGAGCTGATTGGCCGTGTAACTGTGGCCGTGGAAAAACGTTTTGAATTCCCCGTATTCGCCGAGGAAGGCCCGGAATACTTTCTGCGTGGTCAACGTTGCCGCCATCGGCAGATATCCGCCGGTCAGACCCTTGGCCAGGCAAAGAAAATCCGGGTGCACCCCTTCCTGCTGCGAAGCGAACAAAAAGTCTGGTGTCCCGCCTTCCGGCGTGCAATTCCCGGCCCCGCAGCGCCCAAATCCCGTCATGACCTCGTCGGCGATGAGCAATGCCCCATGCCCGCGGGCGATCTCGGCCACCCGTCGGAGCCAGCCCGGCGGCTGCGGGATCATTCCGGCTGCGCCCTGCATCCGGGGCTCCAGGATGAATGCCGCGTAGGGATTGCCTTTTCGTTTCTGCGCCGCGAATTTCTTTTCCACCAGGCTGACGCATTCCCAGTTGCATTGGCGGTATGCGCGCGCGTCGGCGCGTTCCGGCCGGGCGCGGTTGAACGGACAACGGTAACAATACGGCGACATCACCTGGTCCGTCCGGAACAGCAACCCGGAATACCTTTTGTGAAACAAGTCAATGTGGCCGAGCGATACCGCGCCCACGGTGTCGCCGTGGTACGCGCCGGCGAGCGAAAGAAATTTCGGCTTTCGGCTCCGGCTGGTGCGGCGGGAATATTCGTAGGCCAGTTTGAGCGCAACCTCCAGCGCGGTGGAACCATCGTCGCTGAAAAAGACCTTCTGTAGCCGCCGAGGTGACGAGCCGGACTGGCCGAAAAGCCAACCGTCCTCCTCGTTACCGCGGCGGCTACGCGGGTTGGCGGCTCCCACGAGCTTTCGTGCGAGCAGGCTTGCCGGTTCGTTCGCCAGGCCGAGGGCCGAACTGTGTGCGATCCTTCCGAGCTGACGCCGGATGGCTGCATTGATCCCCGGATGATTGTGGCCATGCAGGTTCGTCCAGATCGAGGAATTCGCGTCGAGATATTTGCGTCCCCGGACATCGCGCAGTTCCGCACCCCGGCCGGCCACAATCACGGTCGGCTCGGCTTTCAGCCAGTCACGCATCTGGGTGAACGGATGCCAGACAAACCGGTGGTCGAGTTTCGCGAGCTGGTTCATTTGCCGGGTTTTTGGTTTTGAATTTTCAACTGTTTCAACGCGTTCGTCAGTTCTGCCATATCGGCTTTGGTGTGCGCCGCGGTCAACGTCACCCGCAAGCGCGCCCGGCCGCGCGCTACCGTCGGATAACGAATCGCCGGGACAAAAATACCCTGCGCCCGCAACGCGGTGGAAATGGCCACCGCCCGGGCTTCATCGCCAATCATGATCGGAAGGATGGCGCAGGGCGCAGGACAGGCTTCCAGCCTGTCACCTTTTTCAGCAAAGTCAGAGACCGGCAGGATGCCTGTCCTACACTGTTTTACGCGTTCCCACAACTTACCCCGTCGCCGTTCACCTTCGGGCGATTGAATCAAACGGATGCCGGCCGTGGCCGCCGCCGCCGCCGCCGGAACGGGTGCGGTGCTGAAAACAAAACTGCGGGCGCGGCTGATGAGGAAATCAACCAGCGGACGCGAGCCACAGATGTAACCGCCGGAAGCCCCGACCGCCTTGCCGAGCGTGCCCATCTGGATTTCAATCCGGCTGCTCACGCCAGATTCTTCCGCCCGCCCACGCCGATGTTTTCCGTAAAGGCCGGTGGCATGCGCCTCGTCCACCATCAACCACGCGCCGTGTTTTTCCTTGAGCGCGACGATTTCGCGCAATGGCGCCGCATCGCCGTCCATGGAAAAAACACTTTCCGTGACAATTAAAACATGCGGCTTCCTTTGAAGTTTGGGCGTTGGGCTTTGGACCCGATTCGCCCATTTGAGTATCTCCTCCAGTTTGTCCAAATCATTGTGGGCAAACACCCGGATGGTTACGCCGCTGAGCCGGGCGGCATCCACGATGCAGGCGTGCACGAGTTTATCGAGAATGATGATGTCATCCTTGCCCAGCAGGGCGCAGACGGTTCCGAGGGCTGTGGCGTAGCCGGTGGAGAAGGTCAGCGCCGCTTCGGCGCCTTTGAAGCCGGCAAGCGTTTCCTCCAGCTCATGATGCGGCGCGAGCGACCCGCAAACCAGCCGCGATGCGCCGGAACCGGCCCCGAATTTTTCCACGGCCCGGATTGCCGCCTCCTTGAGCGCCGGGTCGTTGGCCAGGCCGAGGTAATCGTTGGACGAAAAATTCAGCACCGTCCGGCCGCCGATGCGAATGCGCGTGCCCGGCGGGGAATCCACCCGGCGCAATTCCCGTTGCAGGTTTTGTTGACGCAACGCCGCCAGCCGCCGGCTTAATTCTTCGTCAAACGAGTTCACATCGGGAATTTACGATTTACGATTTACGATTTACGAGCAAAAAGGCCGTTGGATGCCAATCGGTACATCCAGGGCACAGCTCCCTGGAACGCCGCATTTATGCGGCAGCCCAACACACAGGATGCCCTGCGCTGCCGGATGAATCCGGCGTCCCTGCCGGGGGAAGGGCCTTCTCAAGGAGGCGGCGGCAGATACGTCAATCCCGGGTTTCATTCCGGCGGCCGCGCCCATTCTCCGTCAATCAGGGAGGCGCTCACCGGGCCGGCATGGGCCAGCACGGCTTCGGCGGCCTCACTGGCCCGGGCCCGGGCCGGGATAGCGATCAAATCGGCCAGGGCGTTTTCCGAAAGCTCGCCGATCTGTCCGGCCCGGCCAAGCGCGCGCGCGCCGTTGATCGTGGCCATCCGCAATATTTCCGCAGGCGAAAGTTCCGGCTCCCGCGCCGCCAACGCGCGCATTTCCTCGAACAAATTGAGATCCAGCTTCTGTTTCCCGGTTTGGCGGACGGTGGCCAGGCTGTCGGTACCCAGGCAGATATTGACGCCGGCATTGACGAGGCGCCGGTGTTGAAACGGCGGATGACGGAAATAGGCGTGGCTGCGCGGGCAATGGACCACATGGACGTGATGTTTGCCGAGTAAAGCGGCGTCACCACGCGCCAGCGCATTGACGTGGATGGCAAGCAGGTTTTCTCCCAGCACCCGGTTCCGGGCCAGGTGTTGGACTGGCGAGCCGAGGCCGCAGTCGGACAGGTCGCGCTCGTTGCGCTTCAACCAGTCGTACATCGCTCCGCGCGCGTGCAGGAACATTTCAAATTCCTGGTCCGACTCCGCGACATGGGTGCACAACCGCCAGCCGCGCCGGCGGGCGGTCTCCGCGCCAGGGCGCAGCAACCCGGGCAGGGTGGAGTAGGGGGCGTGCGGCGAAAGCGAGGCGGAGCAGCGCGAGTGCGAAAGCGAATCGATCTTCTCGACGGCTTCGCGGAGGATTTCCGCCGGGTCGCGCCGGGCGCGGATGCCGGTCATCTCCAGAAACGAATCCACGCGCAACGGGGTGGCGTCCCAGACTTCCGGCAGCAGGTCGGGCACGCTCTCGATGTCGGCCACTGTTGTTGTGCCGGTGCGCACCAGCATCCGCGCCCCGTTCAACCAGGAACGCACATAGTCGGAATAACCCCAGTTGGACTTGGCCCCCATGATGAGCGGGATCCAGTCGATGAAGGTTTTGGGCGGTGGCAGCGTTCCGGCCATGTCGGTGTAGTCGAGATGGCAGTGGGCGTTGATGAGGCCGGGCAGCAGGATGACGTCGCCCAGGTCGAGCACTTTTCCGTTCGCCGATGAATGCAAATCCGCCCAGGGACCGACGGCGCGGAGCCGGTTTCCGGAGACCAGCACGGCGCCATTTTCAATGGGCGGCTGTGAAACCGGCAACAGGGTCCGGGCGCGAAGAATCATGTGGCTGGAAGCGCTCATCGTCAAATCGTCTCACCGGTTAATACGGTTTACCGGCCGGGGAATCAACGTTCAACGCAATTTGTGGAAAACATCCGAGCATCAGACTGCACCACAATTGGTCTCCCTCTCCGCCAACGAAGTCGGGGGCGAGGGAAGTGCACCGCTTGACGCCCGATGAGGTTTTCTACCAGCCAGGCTCAACGCTCAGTCCGTGTCCGTTTCCTGGAGGGTGCGTTTGCTGCGCGCGGCAATCTTGTGCTTCCGCGTCTTCCGCTTGCCGTGGCGTTTGCGGATTTGTTGCTCGATTTTCTTGGTGACTTTGTCGATGGCCGTGTACAGGTCGCTTTCCACATTCTCGGCAAACAGGTCGGGTCCGCGCACGCTCAGGCGGATGGAGCAGCTGAACTGTTTTCCGGCTGCGCGGGTATGGTCGTGTTCGAGCGTCACGCGTGCATCAATGGTGCGCTGATCGAGATGATCGAGTTTGCCCAGTTGCTTCAGAACGTGGTCCTCGATCGCCTTGGTCAGGGTCAGGTTGTGCGTCGACAGAATCAGCTTCATGTTGCCAAGATGCAATTGGCGGGAGAAAAAATCCAGTTTTTCGTTGGATTCCTTTGTATGTAGCGAATGGCGTGCCACTTTTTGCTTGTAGTTGCCCAAAACGGGGTTATCTTGCTGCGGCAAATGGTTCAAGGCCTCCAACTATCCACGCGTTTAACGCAGTCGCTGGTGCTGGCTCCTCAGCTCCAGCAGTCACTGGCTCTGCTCCAGGCGCCGACCTTGGAGCTCAAGGCGCTGGTGGAACAGGAATTGCAGCAAAATCCCGTCCTCGAGGAAATGGCGTCACCGGAAACCGATTTATCCGACAAGGCGGAGCGCGACGCCGACGAAGTGGCCGAACCGCCCGAAACCGCGGGAACGACGGAAGAAGTGGCCTTTGATGCCGTGGCGGACAAAGCCGCGGAAGCACCCGTCGACGATTTTCAGCAGGAATTCGACAAGCTCGTGCAGTTGGACCAGGAATGGCGCGATCATTTTTCCCAGTCGAACATCCCCATGCGCCAAACGGCCGAGGAAGAGGAAAAACGTCAGTTCATGTTCGACTCGCTTGCCGCCGGTACCTCCTTCGCCCAGATGCTGATGGACCAGGTGCGGGAGACGGATTTGGACGACGACCAGCGGGCCATCGCGGAACTGGTCATCGGCAACATCGACGATTACGGCTATCTCAAGGCGACGGTGGAGGAGATGGCCGCGGCCAACAATCTGCCGGCGGACAAGATCGCCGAAGTGGTCAAGGCCATCCAGGCATTTGATCCGCCGGGAGTCGGCGCCCGAGACCTGCGCGAATGCCTGATGTTGCAGCTCGAACGCGCCGAGCTGCGCGAGTCACTCGAATATCGCATCGTGCGCGATTCCATGGACGCGCTGGGCAAGCGGCGCATCCCCGAAATTGCCCGCGCCACCGGCTGCACCATCGAAGAGGCTCAGGCGGCCATGGGCCGTATCGCGCGGCTGGAACCGCGCCCGGGTCGCGCTTTTCTGCCGGACGCCAACCAGTACGTTTTGCCCGAGGTCTTCGTGCAGAAGGTCGGCGACGATTTTGTCGTGACGACCAACGACGAACACATTCCCCACCTGCGCATCAGCAACATTTACAAGGACCTCATGTCGCAGGGCAGCAATTCCGCCGAGGTCAAGAATTACATCCGCGAAAAGATCCGGGCCGGCAAATTCCTGATTAAGAGCCTGCACCAGCGGCAGCAGACGATTTTGAACATCGGCAAGCAGATCGTGAAGCGCCAGCGCGACTTCATGGAAAAGGGCGTCTCCCATCTCCGGCCGCTCATCATGGCCCAGATTGCCGAAGCTGTCGGCGTCCATGAAACCACCGTCAGCCGCGCCGTGTCCGGCAAATACATGCAGACCCCGCAGGGCGTGTTCGAGATGAAATATTTCTTCACCGGCGGGTTGCAAACGGCCACCGGCGAAAACGTGTCCAACACCAGCGTGAAGGACATGATTGCCGAGATCTTCAAGAGCGAGGATCCGGCCAAGCCGTTGTCCGATCATGAAGTCGTGAAGATGCTCAGCGAAAAAGGCATCGTCATCGCCCGCCGCACCGTCGCCAAATACCGCCTGGAACTCAACATCCTCCCCTCGAACCTCCGCAAGGTTTATTGAGTCACGGTTTGCCGCCGGCTTCCAGTTCAGCCTTGGTTTTGGCCTGCAGTTCGTCCAGTTCGGGGCGCAGTTCTTCTTTCGTTTTTTTGCTCATCCGGTCGATGAACAAAATCCCGTTCAAGTGATCGGCCTCGTGCTGGATGGCCCGCGCCAGCAGGCCGCCGCACCGGAATTCGATGGGCTTGCCCTTCTTGTCCAGCGCTTTCACTGTCACGGATTCCGGCCGTATGATTTCCCCGAAAATTTCCGGGAAACTCAGGCAGCCTTCGCCGCCGGCCACCGGGTCGCCGCCGGTTTTAAGTTCCGGGTTGATCAGCACCAGCGGCATGAATTCATTCACGTCGGCGGGCTCGCCATTCAGTTCCAGCCAGGACGGGCGGTCCTTGGCCTCGCGCACGTCCAACACGGTCAACTGTAACACTTGGCCAACCTGTTGCGCCGCCAGCCCGACGCCATGGTTCGCGTTCATCGTCTCGAACATGTCGGCGATGAGCTTTTTGATTTCCAGCGTGACCTTTTCAATGGGCGCGCCCTTCTGCCGGAGCACGGGATGGCCGTATTTGACAACTTCAAGAATCATGGGGTTGTAACAAGTGGCATGTGACAGGTGACAAGATCAAAACTGCCGGCGGGCGCGGCTCTCGATTGTTCGAATGGTTTTGCTCAAACCGCGTAACTTTTTGAACGCAGAGGACGCGGAGAAACGCAAAGATGCGCAGAGGCGTTGTTCTCCGCGTTTCTCCGCGTCCTTTGCGTGCTCTGCGTTAAAGTGCATTTTGTCTGGTCGCATTTCCCACTGCTGGGGATTCATGCCCCCGGTCACTCAGCCGATACGCCGAGAATTTGTAGAATTCGCTCTAGCTCCGCATCGCTGAAAAACGAAATTTCCACGGCACCTTTGCCTTCGACATAGCGCAACTGGACCTTGGTGCCGAATTTTTCGCGCAACCGGTCCTCCAGATCCGCCACGTGCGGGTCGGAACCCGGCGCGGCGACGGTTTCCGGCTTGAGCCCGGATTTGCTCGAGCCCCGGGCCTGCAGCTTGGCCACCAGGCCCTCCGTCTGCCGCACATTCAAGCCTTCCTTGATGATCCGTTCAGCGGCCAGTTTCAGCTTCTTCTCGTCGGTGATGCCGAGGATGACCTTGGCATGGCCGACGGACAAGCGGCCTTCGCGGATGAAATTCTGGACGGCCGGCGGCAATTTCAGCAGCCGCATGGCATTGGCCACCACCGCCCGGCTTTTGCCGACCTTGACGGCGATCTCCTCCTGCGTGAGCTGGAATTGGCCGGCCAGTTGTTCGTAACCGTGCGCTTCCTCGATGGCATTGAGGTTTTCGCGCTGCAGATTTTCGATGAGCGCCAGTTCCAGCACCGCACGGTCGTCGGCTTCGCGGGTGATGATGGGCACCTCGGCCAGCTGCAGGAGCTGGGCCGCGCGCCAGCGGCGTTCGCCGGCGATCAATTCAAAAAATCCGCCGCGTTCGCGCACGATGAGTGGCTGCACGATGCCCTGTTCGCGAATGGAATCCGCCAGTTCGCGCAGCGCCTCGGCGGAAAAATCCTTGCGCGGCTGCAGCGGGCAGGGGCGGATGCGATCCAGCGGCACGCGTTGCACGCGCTCGCGCGTGTCGGGCGTGGGAGCCGGGGCCGCCGGCGCGGGAACGGGTGCCGATGCCGATGCGGGAGCCGGTTGGGTCAGAACCGGGCTGCCGCCCAACAAAGCGCCCAGACCGCGTCCCAAAGCAGGTTTCGCCATACGCGCAGATTGTCGCAGGGCAGGGAACTTGTCAACGCGAAGCGACGCCGCTGGGAGTCAATCTGGCAGGCGATTTGCTGTAAAATCCGATAGTTTTAGAGATGCCATGAAAATCCCGCGAACGTTAATACTGATTGGTTGTGGCGTGGCCACGGCCATTAATAGTGTTTTCTCTCAGGGCTGGACACAAATTGATGCGCCCAACCGCATGTGGACTTCCATTGCTTCATCGGCGGATGGCAGCAAACTGGTGGCGACGAGCCTGGGGTGGAGTTATTACATTTCCACCAATTCGGGAACGACCTGGAGTTCAAACCGCGAGCCTCAGTTTGGTTCCGACCTTGGCTCCTGGAGTTGCGTCGCCTCGTCGGCGGATGGGGAAAAATTTGTGGCTGCGGCTGCCGGCTCCATCTGGGCATCAACCAATTCGGGGGTCAACTGGACGTCGAATAATATTCCCGGTGTGTCGGGCTTTACCGCAGTCGCTTCATCCGCTGATGGAATAAGATTGGTGGCCGCAGCGGGAGGACGCTCGTCGATCAGCGGCCCGATTTGCGTCTCGACCGATTCCGGATCCACCTGGGCGCAAACCACTGCACCCATTGGATATTGGACTTCCGTCGCCTCGTCGGCGGACGGAACCAAGCTGGCCGCAACAGACGGGGGCAGCAATCTGGGTACGAATGGCGGCTCCATCTACCTCTCTTCCGATTCAGGGGCCCATTGGGCGCCGGCCAGCGCTCCCACCAATCTTAATTGGTCGGATATCGCCTCGTCGGCGGATGGCAGCAAACTGGTGGCCGTAAGCTTGCCTCTTTTGATCAACAACAATGTTGTTTTTGCCCCGATTTATACTTCAACCGATTCCGGCTCAACCTGGGTGTCAAACAATGTACCCGGTGGTTCCTGGGTTTCGGTCGCCTGTTCAGCCGACGGCAACAAGTTGGTGGCGGCGGCTCAACAAGCTGCCCCCAATATTTTCACCTCAACCAATTCCGGTGGCACCTGGGCATCAGACGGTGTGCCCGATGACACTTTAAATTCCGTCGCTGGGTCTGCGGATGGAAATAAGTCGGTGGCTGTGGCGGTGTTGGGCGGGGGCATCTATGCCTCGCAATCCACTCCCGCACCGCAGTTGAAGCTGACGTCTTCGGGCAGCAACTTCGCTCTTTCCTGGATTGTGCCTTCGGCCCATTTCGAGCTGCAACAGAATGACAATTTGAACACGGCGAGCTGGGTGACGCTGACCAACACGCCGGTGCTCAATTTCACGAACCTTCAGGATGAAATCGCGCTTTTGCCCACCGGCGGCAGCAGTTTCTTCCGGTTGATCTCTGAATAGGTTGTGTCCGAAGGTAGCTTGTCAACGTGGAGCCGGGCGCATCTCATTTTTTAAGCAGCCGTTTGGTTCCGAAGGAACCATTTTCAAAATGTCCCTTCGGGACAGGATATTTCCGTTACCCCCAAATTGAGATGCGCCTCGTGGCAGACCTCCAAAATCGGCTTGAAAAATCCCGGCGAAGTAATTTAATAGTTTCAATTAGCAAATGAAAACTTGCCTCCTGATAGCAACGATGGGTTTGCTCTTCAACCTCACCGTCGAGCCGGTGTGGGCCCAAAGCTGGCAGCAAATTGCCAATGCGCCCAGACGGGATTGGTTTTTCATCGCCGCTTCGGCCGATGGCAGCAAATTGGCGGCGGCCGTTGACAGCGGCGGCATTTATACTTCGACCAATTCCGGCGCTTTTTGGGCGTTAACCGGCGCGCCTACCAATGACTGGACTTCCCTTGCTTGTTCGGCCGACGGCACCAAACTGGCGGCCGTGGCCGGAAATTCCAGCAACCCGATCTTCACCTCAACCAACTCGGGAGCAACCTGGATTTCAAACAACGTGCCCGGTTTATTTTGGCACTCCGTTGCCAGTTCAGCCGATGGCACTAAATTGGTGGCGGTGGCCGGTAGCGTCACCGGCGGTTGGATTTACACGTCGGCCGATTCGGGGGCGACCTGGACGTCAAACAACGCGCCCAGCTTGTTTTGGTGGTCCGTCGCCAGTTCGGCGGATGGCGTCAAATTGGCGGCCGTGGGTTATGATACCAACAGTTTTGCGGGTTTGATTTACACTTCGACCGATTCCGGAACAACCTGGGTGTCGAACAACGCACCCAACTTGAATTGGAATAAAATCGCTTCTTCGGCGGACGGCACCAAATTGGCGGTGGTAACCAGCAGTGCCAGTGGCGGTTGGATTTATACCTCGCCCGATTCGGGAGCGACCTGGGCGTCAAACAACGCGCCCGGTCTGGCCTGGTTTTCGGTTGCCTCTTCATCCGATGGTAACAAACTGGCAGCTGTCGGTGTTGACCCAACGAGTTTTGTGGGCTCGATTTACACTTCAACCGATGCTGGAGCGACCTGGGTATCGAACAACGCGCCCAACTTGAACTGGTCTTCAATCGCTTGTTCGGCCGACGGCACCAAATTGCGGGCAACGGTCAATCAGCGCCTGATTTATACCTCAAATGATTCAGGAACCAACTGGGAGGTGCCCGGCGTGCCTGATGGATACTGGCAGGCCATCGCCTCATCGGCCGACGGGTCCAAATTGATTGCCGCGACTCTAGATGCCAGTGCCAATTTCGGTGCGATTTACCTTTCGACCAATTCCGGGGCGACGTGGGCGTTGAATAACGCGCCCAACGAACATTGGTTTGCAGTCGCGTCGTCAGCCGACGGCACCAAATTGATTGCCAGCGTTACCAGCGGCCTGGTTTACACCTCGACCAATTCGGGAGCCACCTGGCAGACCAATTTGTCTCCCGGTCTCTGGTGTGCGGTCGCCTCATCGGTAAATGCCAACCCCTGGTTGGCGGCAAATGAGGGCGGCGGAATTTACGCCTCAACCAATCTGGGCGCAACCTGGATGCTCCTGGGCGCGCCCAATAAATTGTGAGTTTCGATCGCCTCATCGGCCGACGGCTCCAAATTGATAGCGGGAACCGATGGGGGTTCGACTTATACCTCGACCAATTCCGGGGCTACGTGGATATCGAATAATGTTCCGGCGGGCAGTTGGCGATCGGTGACGGCTTCAGCCGATGGCAGCAACCTGGCGGCAGTCCGGTTTGGCGGTCCAATTTTTATTTCAACCAACTCGGGGACAACCTGGGCGCAGGCCACCAACGCGCCTTCTGGCAATTGGTTATCCATCGCCTCGTCCGCCGATGGCACCCGGTTGACGGCGGTGGTGAATGGCGGCCGCATTTATGCTTCGACCGATTCGGGGACAACCTGGACGTTGACGGATGCCCCAGGCGAATCCTGGCTTTCAATTGTGTCATCGGCCGATGGGGGCAAATTGAATGCGACCATTTACGGCGGCGGCATTTTCACCTCGCAATCCACAGTCGCGCCGCGACTCAATGTCGCACCTGCGAACAACAGGGTAGCGCTGGCCTGGACCATCCCTTCGGCAAACTTCGTGTTGCAGCAAAAAGCGGATCTGGGTGCGGCCAGTTGGGTGACGCTGACCAACACGCCGGTGCTCAATCTCACGAATCTTCAGGATGAAATCGCATTTTTGCCCACCAACGACAGCGGTTTCTTTCGGCTTAAATCAGAATAAACATCGTCTGGCGATCGCGCTTCCACGAAACATCAATTGCCCAGAATCAGCTTGAAAAATCCCGGCAAGGTGATTTAATAATCCCAATTAGAAATGAAAAATTGGTTGCCCGTGGCAATGACGGTCGGCTGCTTGTACCTCTCCGTCCAAATAGCGTCCGCCCAAACCTGGACGCAGACCAGCGCGGATCTGCGGAGCTGGGTCGCGATTGCCGCTTCGGCGGACGGCACCCGGCTGGTGGCGGCGGCCAACGCCATTTGGGCTTCAACCAATTCAGGAGCCACCTGGCAACAGGTCAATGCGCTGAACCCGACCTGGCGGTCCCTGGCCGCTTCGGCCGATGGCACCCGGGTGGTGGCGGCCACCGGCAATGGAATTTACACTTCAACGGACTCCGGGGCGACCTGGGTAACGAACAATGTCGCCGGCGGCATCTGGTATTCCGCCGCCTCGTCGGCGGACGGTTCCAAACTGGCTGCGGTGCGGTTCTCCAACCTGGTTTATCTCTCGACGAACGGGGGCGCCCTCTGGACTTCCAACGTGACCACGACGGCCGATCTGAGCTGCATTGTTTCTTCGGCCGATGGCACCAGATTAACGGCGGCCAATAATGTGGGGCACGCGATCATCTCGACGAACTCGGGACTGACCTGGGCGCTGGCTGGCTCGTTAGGCGGAGGTGTTCATTCCCTGGCCGCTTCAACCGACGGTGAGCGGCTGGTAGCGGTGGCTTCCGTGGGTCCCGGTCCCAGTGTCTTTACTTCAACGAATGGAGGGAATACCTGGGCAACGAATGGTGTACCCGCCCGGAGTGACTGGATTGCCTGCGCTTCCTCGGCCGACGGCACCAAACTGGTTGCGCTCGGGATCAAAGGCGTCATTTTTACCTCGACGAATTCGGGCGCCATCTGGACATCGAACACCGTGTCCAGCCTGGCCTGGCAGGCGGCCGCAATTTCGGCGGATGGAAACGAAGTGGTGGCTGTGGTCAACAGCCCCAGCGGCGGGATTTGGATTTCGCAATCCACTCCAACGCCGCAACTGAACCTCGCGCCTTCGGGCAGCAACCTCGCCTTGTCCTGGCTCATGCCTTCGACCAATTTCGTGTTGCAGCAGAAAGAGGATCTGACCGCCGACTGGGTGACGCTGACCAACACGCCTGCGCTCAATCTCGCCAACCTGCACGACGAAGTCGCGCTTTCACCCACCAACAGCAGCGGTTTCTTCCGGTTGATTTCGCAATAAATGAGAGGTGACACGCGGCACGTGGCAGGTGACCGGACGGTAAATTGTCCGTCGCGCGCTTTCGTGTCACTTGCCGCTTGTCACTTGTCACCCGGTCTTTACCCTTGATTTGTGAGCCACAAAAGCGCCCGCATCGCCAAAATGGTGGAGCAATTCGCCGATGAATCGCTCGACCCGTATTACCTGGGCTATTTCGATTGTTTCAACCGCCGGCTGTTTTACGAGGCGCACGACGTGCTGGAACAACTGTGGCTCAAGGATAAACACGGTCCCAATGGAGCGTTTTACAAGGGCTTGATCCAGCTCGCCGGGGCGTTTGTGCATCTGCAAAAGGACCGCCGGCGCCCCGCTGCCGCGCTGTTCAAGCTCGCCCGGGCCAACCTTGAAAAATACCCCCGCGCGCATGAGCGGCTGGATGTTACCGCCGTGCTGGCGATGATCCGGGACTGGCTGAGCCGGCTGGAATCCAAAGATTTCAGCACCAATCCGCTGGCTCCAGCGAACGCCCCGCAGATCAACCTGATCCCGGCTGTGGCATAGCCCGGGAACTTTTTGTTTGACATTTTGCTTGACGTATTACTTATGTTCTGTAAATTCTGCTGTGACAGAAATAAAAGAAATATGCGTGCCTTGAGCCCAGTCGAGCAAAAATTCATCCTGCATTGGGGGGAGATGGGGACGAAATGGGGGATCAATCGCACCGTCGCGCAGATCCACGCCCTGCTGCACATTGCCTCGCAGCCGCTCAATGCCGAAGACATCGCCGGAACGCTGGAGGTGGCCCGTTCCAACGTCAGCAACAGTTTGAAGGAATTGCAGAGCTGGCGGATTGTCCGGCTGGTGCACGTGATGGGGGACAAACGTGACCATTTTGAGGCATTGCCGGACGTCTGGGACACCTTCCGCATCGTGCTCGACGAACGCAAACGGCGCGAGATGGATCCGACCCTGGGGATGCTGCGGGAATGCATCGAACAGGCGAAAGACGACAAGCAAATCGGCAAGCACACCGAGCAAAAGCTCCGGGAACTGGCCGATTTTTTTGAAACCACGGCCGGCTGGTATGAGCAGATCCGGAAATGGCCCACGGCCGGCTTGAAACAATTCGCCAAACTGGGCGGGAAAGCCGGCAAACTGCTGGGATTCCGATTCTAAATTTTTTTTTGAATCATTATTTCTCTTGATACAGAAATGACAGAAATTTGTGGCGCGGTCCCGATGCGGGGCTGGGTGCTCTACGACGGTGCATGCCGGCTGTGCACCGGCGGCGCCCGTCGTTTCGGGCGGTTACTCCGGAAGCACGGTTTTGAGCTGGCGGCGCTGCAAACTCCGTGGGTGAGTGAACATCTGGGTCTGACTCCGGGGAGTGACCCGGTCGAAATGATCGTCCTGCTGCCGGACGGCAAAGTGTTTGGCGGGGCGGATGGAATTGTGCAGATCACAAGCCGCATCTGGTGGGCGTGGCCGCTGTTTGCGCTGGCCCGAATTCCGGGAGTCATGCCTTTGCTACGCGTGATGTACCGTCGAGTCGCCGCCAACCGGTATTGTTTCAACGGGGCTTGCCTGACGAGCAGGCAAACCCGGTGGGTGGACACCTTGCCGCTACTTTTGTTACCGATTTTGACGTTGTTCACCCGGGAAATTTTGCCCGCGTGGGTGTTCATGTGGTTGCTCGCCTTTTCGCTTTATTTTGGCTGTAAATGGCTGACCTGGCGACGCGCGTTGCGGGAAAACCGCGCGGTCAGCCAATGGATTTCGCTGGGATACCTTTTTGCCTGGGTCGGCATGGATGCGAAGACTTTCCTGCGAGGCAGGGGGGCAGGAGTCGCGCCGGTAAAACGCGATTGGTTTTTAGCGGCCACGAAGACGCTGCTGGGGACGGTGGTGATTTGGAGTGTCACCCGGAATTTCCTGGCTCCGTATCCTTTGGCGGCTGGCTGGGTAGGCATGACCGGCGTCGTTTTGTGCCTCCATTTCGGCTGCTTCCAATTGCTGGCGTTGGCCTGGCAAAAAGCCGGCGTCAACGCCCAACCCATCATGCGCCGGCCGCTGCAAACCGCGTCGCTGACGGAATTTTGGGGACGACGTTGGAACGCGGCGTTTCATCATCTGGCGCAAGACCTGGCCTTCCGGCCGTTATTGCGGAGCTGCGGCGTTTTCGGTGCGACGCTGCTGGTCTTTCTCCTGTCTGGACTGGTCCACGAATTCGTCATCTCCCTGCCGGCACGGGGTGGCTACGGTTTGCCGACGGGATATTTTTTGATTCAGGGACTGGGTGTGGTGTTTGAGCGCACCCGTTTTGCCCGGCGACTTGGTCTGGGCCGGGGCTGGCGCGGCTGGTTGTTCACCGTGCTTTGCGCGGCCGGACCGGCCTTCTGGCTTTTTCATCCGGTTTTCATTCACCACATCATCCTGCCGATGCTCCACGCCCTCGGCGCAACCTAAGGAAATCACCATGATTACCACCAACCTGACATTGTTGCTCCAAATTGCCGGTGCCCTTCATCTGGGTCTGCTTTGTGCCGGTGTCTCGATGCCACGAGCGGTCCATCTGCGCCGTCACCTCGCAACCTTGCCGGTGTTCATCCGGAGATTATTCTGGGTTTACTACACGTTTATCGGGCTTTGCCTCATCAGCTTCGGGTTGATCACCTTCACCTTTGCCGGCACCCTGGCGGCTGGGAGTGGTCTGGCGCGGGCGCTGTGTGCGTTCCTGGCGGCCTTCTGGACGGTCCGACTGGTGGCCGCCACTTTCGTGTTCGACGTGCGGCCCTACCTGACGAACGCATTTTGGCGGCTTGGTTACCATGCGACAAACCTGGTCTTTATTTATCTGCCTGTTGTTTACGTCTGGGCAGCATGGAAAAAATGAACGCCACCCCAAAACGCATTGTGCTGGCAGGCGGCAGCGGATTTCTAGGACGGATCCTCGGGGAAGCTTTCGTTTCGAGCGGCCATGAAGTGGTCGTGTTGACACGTTTCCCTGGCCTAAGAAATAACGGCCTGAAGGAAATCGTGTGGGACGGAAAAACACCAGGCGATTGGGCCGGGGTCATCGACGGCACGGATGTCGTGATCAATCTTGCCGGCAGATCGGTAGATTGCCGATATAACGCTTCCAATCGACGGGCCATCATGGAGTCGAGAGTCGATTCAACCCGGGTTTTGGGCCGGGTCATTGAAGGATGCAAACGGCCACCGGCACTTTGGTTGAATTCCAGCACCGCCACCATTTACAAACATTCACTGGACCAGCCCATGGATGAAACCGGCGCCATTGGGGCAACCGCAGAAGCGAAAGATGCCTTTTCCATTGAGGTCGCCTGTGCGTGGGAAAAGGCGCTGGACGATGCTCAAACAGCGGACACACGAAAGGTTGCGTTACGAACGGCCATGGTCCTGGGACCACACGGCGGGGTGTTTCCTGTGTTGCGACGGCTCACGAAACTCGGGCTGGGAGGAAAAATGGGAAATGGCGGACAATATGTCTCCTGGATTCACGCCGAGGATTTCTGCCGGGCCATCGGCTGGATCATGGCGAAACCTGAACTGTCCGGGGTGGTGAATGTGGCGGCGCCCAGTCCTTTGCCCAACCACGAAATGATGCGGGCCTTCCGGCAGTTGTGTGGGATTCCGTTTGGCCTTCCCGCGACGGCCTGGATGCTTGAAGTGGGCGCATTCTTTGCGCGGACGGAAACGGAATTGATGATCAAGAGCCGCCGCGTTGTTCCGGGCCGGCTTTTGGCCTCCGGTTTTCACTTCCATTTTCAAAATATGGCAGCGGCCCTTTGCGCCATCCAACATCCAACCCACACCGGTTGCACTAAACATCCCCGCCGCCCGCATCGCGCTTTTTTTGAAATGCCATGAACCAAAATTCTCGGGCCATCTGGCGGTGCGATCGTTACTCCGGTCGCCGTTGGTCCTGAACTGATATGAGCCATGAACCTGCTGCGGGCAAGAACTGCGACACCGGAAACGAATTTATCCGGCCGGCTGAGTGCCGCCGGCAAGCAACGGTTGCTGGCGTCGCCGGGCGAGCCGTTGTTTCTGGCAGATTGGGAACGGGTATTATTCATCCATTACGAGGTGGATGCGAAGTCGTTGCAATCGCAAGTGCCTTTCGCGCTTGATCTTTGGCAGGGCAGGGCGCTGGTCAGTCTGGTTGCCTTCATCATGCGCGATATGCATCCTCGCCGGGGCGGGCGCCTGGCTGCGTGGCCCTTCAAACCCATCGCCACACACCCGTTTCTCAATGTGCGGACTTACGTGAAGCACGAAAATGAATCAGGAATCTATTTCATCGCGGAATGGCTGCCCAACCGGATGAGTGTTTTGCTCGGGCCGTTGCTTTACGGACTGCCGTACCGCTTTGCCCGGATCAACTATCGGCATGCCCACGAGCAGGGTTGGTTGGCTGGCTGCGTCGAAGCGCCCGGAGGGAGGGGAAAGTTTATTCACGAGACGCGACTCAATCCAAACACTCCATTTGAATTCTGCCCGCCGTCTTCGCTTGATGAATTCCTGTTGGAACGATACGCCGCATTTACCTCACGAGGTTCCACCCGCCGGTTTTTCCGGGTATGGCATCCCTCCTGGCGGCAGATGCCCGTGCCGGTCTCGATTATTGATGGCACGTTGATGACCGAATCCTGGCAATGGTTCAAGGAAGCGCCCTGCATTGGCGCCAATTATTCACCGGGTTTCCAGGATGTCTGGATGGGACGGGCACATCTTGTGAAGTGATGTTTCCGGCCGTCCGGATCCCGCCCGCAGTATTTCGATTTTATTTTTCTTAATTTCAGGGCAAAATTGCCGCCAGCCAGTGTTGACGCCCGAATACATCGAATGAGCCATAACCCCAAAAAGCGCGTTGTGCTGGCGGGTGGCAGCGGGTTTATCGGCCAGACGCTCGCCCGGGAATTGCTCCGGCAGGATTACGAGGTCGTCGTGCTGACACGCGCACTCCGCGAGCGCGAAGATGACGGCATCCAGGAGGTGGAATGGGACGGTGAACACGTCGGCGAATGGATCCAATATCTGGATGGCGCGGAAGCGGTCATCAACCTTGCCGGCCGCAACATCAATTGCCGTCATACCCCGGAAAATCTGCGCGAGATCCTCGATTCGCGCGTCCAGTCGGCGCGGGCGGTGGCCGGCGGCATTGTCCATGTGAAACGTCCGCCGCGCCTGTGGTTGCAGGCGGGCGCCATCGGTTTCTACGGCAACCGGCATGATGACTGGTGCAATGAACGGACCGCCAATGGAACGGGACGGCTGGCGGAGATTTGCCGGCGCTGGGAGGAGGCTTTTTTTTCGGCGAACGCGCCCAAAACCCGGCGTATTTTGTTCCGCATCGGGATCGTTTTAGGACGGGATGGCGGGGTATTGCCCGTGCTGGCCAATTATGTGAAATGGTTCCTGGGCGGCACGGTCGGCAACGGCCGCCAATATATCAGCTGGATCCATCACGCGGACCTCACGCAGATGTTCCTGCGGGCTTTGGTCTTTGACAATTTTCTCGCCGGCACCTACAACGCCGTCGCCCCGGCTCCGGAAACCAACGCGGAATTCATGCGCGTGCTTCGCCGTACCCTGTATCGTCCGTGGAGCCCGCCGGTCCCTGCTTGGCTGGTGAAACTGAGTTGCCAGCTTACGCAGTCCGAGGCGTCACTCGCGCTGGAAGGTTGCCGCTGCGCGCCGAAACGATTTCTGGAATCCGGTTTTGAATACAAATTTCCCGATTTGCGCAGCGCTCTGAAAGACGCGTACCGCAGCCGGGACGCCTGAGTCTTGGATTTTTGGCATCCTATCTATCTTACAATAAAGTATTTAAACATCATCTCGTTCTCCACTTGAGTGCGCCATTTTTCCTGATAAAATAAAGAAGTGCAACACAGGTTTCTCAGTACCTGGACGGCGCTTTTTGTGTCAACCTCGGCGTGGGCCCAAAGCACGGCTTTCACTTACCAGGGCCGTTTATTTGACAATAACACACGGCCGATCGGGAACTATGACTTTTCCTTCCGGCTTCTGGATGCGAACAGCAATGCGGTCGCCGGGCCGGTCACGAATTCACCGGTCGGGGTCACCAACGGATTATTTATCGTAACCCTGGATTTCGGGAGCGCGGTTTTTGACGGGAGTGATCGGCGGTTGGAAATCCGCGTGCGCCACTATGGCGAGACCAATGCGTTTGTGGTGCTGTCACCGCCGCAGCCGTTCACCGCCACCCCCTACGCCATCCATGCCCTCACGGCGGACAATGCCCTCACGGCGCAAACCAACTCGCAAAACTTTGCCTCGACCAACACGGCGCAGCAGATCGCGACCGCCGTCCTCCCGCTCATCAACGCGACCACGGCCACCAACATCATCAACGGGCAGCTTGTGGCCAACGGGGTGGTGATGGGGTTTCCGGAGGTCACCGTGTCTCCGTCCGGCCTCGCCAACGGCCTGTCCAAAACCAAAAACAACGGCATGATGTTCGGTCCGGACACGCCGGGAACCGCGACGGGCGGTCTGCAGGAGGCGATTAATTGCCTGCTGGCGAACGGAACCAACATTTACGG
The DNA here is from genome assembly GCA_964413165.1 of uncultured Bifidobacteriaceae bacterium. Classification (GTDB taxonomy): domain Bacteria; phylum Verrucomicrobiota; class Verrucomicrobiia; order Limisphaerales; family UBA11358; genus UBA11358. The sequence continues at coordinate 12,582 of CAYPSF010000014.1, read as the reverse complement.
ACCCATCGGCGGCCGGGTGGTCATCGGCCCCGGGACAGTCATGATGACGGCGCCGGCGGGTGTGTTTCAGAGGCACAGCGACGTCTTCAATCCCCCGGGAACAAACTTCAACATCATCATCCAGGGAGCGGGACAATCCGCTTCGGGAATTCTTTATGTAGGGACCACGAACACGGATGTTTTGAATTTCCTGGGATTGAACGGCGGCATCGGAAGCGCCTATTTGCGCGATCTGTTTATTTCGTCCACCCGCGACATGCCCAACTATCTGGTCAAATTGTTTTTTCCGGCCAAAGGCGAAATCGCCAACTGCTGGCTCGGATATTGGCCGATTATGATCGCCGGTTATGGCGGGGGATTTACGCCCCCGAGCATTGGCGGCAGCCAGGCGGCCCTCCTGTGCGGAGTGAAGATCGACGGAGGGGGAACCGACGACATCCTGAATATCCATGACAACGATTTCCTGGGCCTGGCGGGCGGGGTGATGGATGACTGCGATCATCTGACGATCGACAACAACATGTTTCTCTATTGCGGCAACCGGTCAGGCTACACCAACACCGGGTCACCCAATCAAATCGCCATGGAATGTTCCAAATTAAGTTTCGGCGGCGCGATCATTTTTGGCAGTCCCAACCCTCACGTCAACGCGCAGATGCATGGCAATTATTTTTACGGTGGAAATTATGCCTACATCGTTGATGTGAGCAACGGCGGCATAAACGGTCTGGTCAGCTATGGCGATGGCTTTGAGGCCCAAAGCTTTAACACGCTCATCTCCCCCCAGTCCCGCCTCACCCAATACAATCCGCACGGCAGCAGCGGTGCCATCCCCGGCAGCCGGGTTTTTAACTCGTCCTGGGAGGCGGGCGGCGCGGTCTATGCCATCCAGGCCGATGACCCCAACAAATACATCGGCACCGTCCTGCTCAATGCCCAGAACGCCGTCCTGTCCGGCTTCAACAGCTTGACCATCAGCGGCACGCTCAATGTGGCGGACGGTTCCGGCATCAGCAAACTGCAATCGTCGCGTCTGGTCGGCGCCATTCCCGTGGCCAGTTTGCCCGTGAACATACCCTCCGCAAATCTTACGGGCCAGATTCCTGACGGCTTGATATCCGCCACTTTTTTGAAGATCAACGGCAACGGTTCGGGATTGACCGGCCTCACCGCCAGCCAGATTTCCGACGGCCTTACCACCAACCTGCCCGTGCTGGTTCCGGGCGGCGGAACCAGGACGCTTCAATTCATCAACGGAGTTTTAAAAGGCGCCCTGTAACCATCGCGGCTCACACCAGTGCCTCGGCCAGCACTTCCGCCATGTGCAGGGTACGGACGGGTGCCAGGTGCTGGATTTGATGACGGCAACTGGTTCCCGAGGCCACCACGATGTTGCCAAAAGGCTGGCCCCGGATAACTTGAATGAGCGGTTCCGCGACTTTCACCGATAAATCGTATTTCGATTCTTTCATTCCGAAAATTCCCGCCATGCCGCAGCAACCGGCTTCGAGCATCGTCACTGTCCGCTGCGGCAGCCGGGTGGCCAGCTGGTACATGTAGTCTGAATTGGCAAGCGCCTTGGCGTGACAATGCACATGAATCATCATGCGTGCGGGCTGGTCGTTAAACATCAGCGCTTTGGACTCCCGATCCAACAGATTTTCAACAAATTGCTCAAATAAAATGCAGCGGGCCGCGACGCGCTCCAGTCCCGGCAGTTTCAACTCGCGATAATCCTGCACGAACATCGAATAACACGAAGGTTCGAGGAAGATGATGGGGGTGTTCCCCTGTTCCTGGTTCAACAGCGCAAGATTGTGCCGTCCCAGCCGCGCTACTTCGTCCAGGTTACCCTGGCTGAAGGCGGGCCGGCCGCAACATTTGCGTTGGGTTGGCAGCACCACTTCAAAACCGGCAGCTTCCAGCACTTTGATCGCCGCCTGGCCAACGTGCGGTTCGTGATACCGCACGAACGTGTCATCCCAAAGGATCACGCGGCCACGATAGGCCGCGCGGAACGGCGGCCGTTTGGCAAACCAATGGTCAAATCGCTCCGTCGCGAAATGCAGGAAAGGCCGGCGGGTGGTGACGCCGAACAAGCGGCCGATCGTCTGGCGCATCAATGAAAACTCCAGAAACAGGTTCGCCAGACGCGGCAGCTTGCAGCCGAGCCGGCCGATTCGGTCCACCGAACTGATAACCCGTTCGCGCAATTTCAATCCCCGGCTCCGGATGCGCGCGTGCTGCAGTTCAACTTTCAACAAGGTCAGGTCGACATTGGACGGGCATTCAACCGCGCAGGCCTTGCAGGACAGGCAATTGCTCAACGCCGCGTCGAGTTCCGCCGACAGGAGCGGCTCGTGGTTTTCCAGGCCGCGCAATTCCAGCGTGGCGCGGATGACGTTGGCGCGTCCGCGGGTGGACATGATTTCCTGGCCGGTGGCCATGAACGTGGGACACATGCTGGGCGTCAGCTTGAGGCAGCCGCCGCAACCGTTGCATTGCTCCAGGTTGGCGGTGAACGACCCGTCCCGGGCAGAAAACGCCAGCACCGGTTCAAACGGCACGGGCAGGGAATAACCGGCGCCCAGACGCAGGTGGCTGTCAATTTTATAGCGGCCATCGGATATAATTTTGCCCGGATTGAACAAATTAAACGGGTCGAAGCACTGCTTGATTTGCCGCATGAGCTTGTACACTTCTTCGCCCACCTGTGACTTCAGATATTCGGTGCGGGCGATGCCGGTGCCGTGTTCGGCGGCCAGGGATCCTTTGAACTGCTGTATCAGCGCGGCCACTTCGTCGGCGATCAGCCGGTACTTCTTCAAATCCTCCGCGCGATGCAAATCCAGCACCGGGCGCACGTGCAGCAATCCCGACGCAGCGTGACCGTAATAAGAAGCATTCAATCCCAGCTGCCGCATCAATTTTTGCAGTTCGCCGGCATAGGCCGGCAGGTCCCGTGGCCTCACCGCCGCATCTTCGATGAACGCCACCGGCTTGGCGTCGCCCTTGCAGCTCGTCAACAGCGTCAGTCCCGCCTTGCGTAAGGACCAAACGAGTGCGGCTTCCTCCGGGATCTCCAAAATGCGTTGACGCAGGCCCAGTTTGCGCTTTTGCAATAGCGCCAGCCGCTCTTCAACCTCCCCGAAAAATTCGACGATTAAAATCGCCTCGCACGGTTTTGTATCGAGTTCGAGCAAATCGCGCGCGGCCTGAAATTCAAGCTGGCCGCGCGTCTGGTCAAACAGCAGGCGGTCGATGTGCTCGATCGCCGCCGGCTTCAAATCCAGCAGCTCGACCGTGGCTTGCATCGCCTCGGCAATGCTGGCGAAGAACAGCAGGCCCATGCCGCGTTGCTCGGGCAGCGGGACGAGTTTCAGTTCGGCGGACATGATTCCCGCCAGGGTGCCTTCGCTGCCGGCGATAATCTGAGCCAGATTGCCGGGCTCGCGCAGCGCCCGGGCCAGCGCATAGCCTGGCCAGCGTTTCAGGAGACCCGGCGGAAAGCGCTCGGTGATTTGCAGCTCATTCAGTGAGGTCAGGCTTTCCACCAGTTCGCGATGTTTCGGCAGCGAGTCCTGGCCGGAACCGACGCTCGCGACGCGCCCGTCGCTGGTTAAAATTTCCAGACTGCTGAGGTGATCCGCCGTGGTGCCATAAACCGGCGTGTGGGCGCCGGACGAATCGTTGGCAATCATGCCGCCCAGAGTCGCCCGGGAACTGGTGGCCACATCCGGGCCGAAACACAATTTGTGCGGCCGGAGAAAATCATTCAGCTGGTCCAGCACCACGCCCGCGCCGACCCGGACGGTCTTGCGTTCCAGGTTCAGGCCGTAGATGAGCCGGTTGTAGCGCGCGAAATCTATGACGAGGCCGTCGCCGATGGCGCCACCGGACAGGCTCGTTCCGGCGCCGCGCGGAATGATCGATACACCCGCCTGCGCCGCCGCCTGGATGATGGCGCTGGCTTCGCGCGCGTTGCTGGGAAACGCCACGGCCAGCGGTTCGATCTGATAGACGGACGCATCCGTGGCGTAAAGTTGACGCGTCAGATTGTCAAAAGCGAGTTCGCAAACCGCCGCGTTCAGCGTGGCCAGTTGTTGATTCGGTGTCATATATGGCCTGCCCAAGGCTATCGGCGTGACAGTACGTTGACAATGTCATTAACTCAAGGGGCGTGAGCACCCATTCGCAAAAGCGTTCGGCAGAATTCCTGGCCATTAGCGGCCAGTTCAAACTGGGCGCGCTGGTTACCGAAATGTCCCATCCGGTCACGGCCAGTTTAAGCGAGGTGGCCGCTCGGGATGCCGCCGCGGCACTCAAATTGTTGTTTGATGTGGACGACGACGTCATCCGGAAATACCGTGAGTTTGTCGAATCCGGCCGGGCGACTGAGATCCAGGCGGCCGTGGTGCGCGCGTTGAGAGGCGGCGGGCGGATTTTCTTCACCGGCTGCGGTGCTACCGGCCGGCTGGGCATCCTGCTCGATTCCGTCTGGCGTGATTTCAGCCGGCAGGAGCCGGCTTTGCAGGCTTTTGAAAACCGCACGTTCAGCGTCATGGCCGGTGGTGATTACGCCCTCATCAAATCCGTGGAGGGTTTTGAGGATTTTGCCGCGTTCGGACGCAAACAACTGCGCGATCTCGGCGTGCGCAATGGCGATGTGGTCTTTGCTGTCACTGAAGGCGGGGAAACGTCCTTTGTCATCGGCACGGCCTGGGAAGGCGTGGCTGCCGGGGCGAAAGTTTATTTCGTCTATAACAATCCCGACGACATTCTTTGCCGGCACGTCGAGCGCAGCCGCGAAGTCATCCAAGACAAACGCATCGAGAAGATAAACCTGACCACCGGTCCGATGGCGATTGCGGGTTCCACGCGGATGCAGGCCGCCTCCATTCAGCTTTGTGTGCTGCTCACGGTGCTGGAGATGAGCGTCCGGGATTTGCTGGGACTGGCTTCGGCCGAGGTTCCCCGGCAATTTCTGGAGAAACTGGCGGAAATGCAGACGAGCTTGAAATCACCCGCGCTGCTGGCGCAACTGGCCCGCCTCGTCGCCCTCGAAAAATCCACCTATCGCCGGGGCTGCAAAAATAATTATTTCGCCGACCGGTTCGGGATTGATGTGTTGACCGACACGACGGAGCGTTCGCCGACCTATAATACGCCGCCGTTCCGCAAATCGGGTGATACGACGGCGGCGGAATCGTGGGCCTTTCTTTTTTTACCTCAGCCGGAAACCCCGGAGGCCTGGCGGCACCTGCTCAAACGCGAACCGCGTTGTGTTGAATGGAATGAAAACGAGGTGCGCGAACTGGCCGCCGCCACGCCCGGCGTGGCCGATGAGGACCGGTGCGACCGGATCCGGCGGTCGGTCGGCAAAATCAGCCGCGCCGAATTGATGCGGTTCAAGATCGGACTGGATGGTCTGCCGGACCGGCCGTCGGGCAGGAATGACTGCGCGATGGCTGTCGTTTCCGCGCCGGAGAAGGATTCCTGGGTGAAATTCCAGTTTCATCAGCTCAACGCGGCGCACAAGGCCGGGGCCCGGCGCGGTCTGATTTATTTTGCGCGTGAGAAATCTCTGGTCAGCGTCCGCGGGTTCGTGGCGAAGAGTGATCCGGATTGCGTCTCGCTTTTTGTGCCGGTGCCGGAAACAAACTTCCTGCTGGACGGCGTGACCCGCGTGGCGGTGAAACTGGTGATGAACGCGCTTTCGACCTGCACCATGGTGCGGCTGGGGCGGGTGATGGGCAACTTCATGGTCTGGGTCGTGCCTTCGAACCTCAAGCTGATTGACCGGGCGACGCGTTATGTTGTCCAGCTCACCGGCCTCAACTACGAGACGGCGAATGGCCTGCTCTTCGAGGTGCTCGAATACGTGGAACCGCGCATGAAATCGGACCAGACCTGTCCGCCGGTGGTCGGCCTGGCCGTCCTGCGCGCGCGACAGGGTTTGACGAACGAAGAGGCGGAAGAAAAGTTGAAATGACTGTTGCCCGCCCTCCTCCTGACGTTCCAACATGGCCATCCATCTTCTGTTAAACCAAGTGCCGGGCCTGGCGTTTGGGTAGAGCGGTTTTGGGCTTGCGCAGCAAAATTACCTTTTCGTTCGTCAAAAATTCCTTCAGGAAACCCGGTTTGTCGTGGCGGCCGCCGCGGCGGTAATCACGCCACATCGCTTCGGCCGCCGGCTTCGCCTCCAGCTTCAGTTCGCCGGTCAGAAATTCAAACAGCAACTCCATCAGTCGCACCAGCGCAATGCTGTCCGTCCGGCCCGTGCGTCCGTAGAGCCAGTCGCTGAAACGCAGGAAGGCGCGGAAGGGGGAATTGTTCGGTGTCCCGCCTTCAGGCGGTCCGGGCGCGACCAAACCGGCTGAAGCCGGGACAACAAGCCCGGACCAGATCAAAGGCGCGGATTCCACAAAGTTGCCGCTGTTGCCCACCAGGTCCCAGTAACGCGCAAACCGCCGCAACCGTTGCATCGTGGCAAAATCAATCAGCTTGTTGTCCAGGATTTCGTAAGGCGGATGCGGATTGTAAATCATCTGCCATTCGACGTCGTGCCGGGTAATGGGCGTGCCGCGGAGCCGCTTCAAGATGCCCACCTGGATTTCCTGCGGGCCGAGCGCAATCAGCCGGTCGAACCCGGCGGCGAAACTTTCCACCGTTTCACCCGGCAAACCGACAATCAAATCAGCATGGATGTGCACCCCGGTTTTTTGGCGGAGGAAATGGAAATTGTCGGCGAGTTTTTCATTGTTCTGCCGCCGGCTGATCAGCTGGCTGACCTCTTCATTGAAGGTCTGGACACCCACCTCGAACTGCAGTGCCCCGGGCGGGAATCGCGCGATGATTTCACGCAACGCCTCCGGCAAGCGATCGGGAATCATCTCGAAATGGAAAAAATGGCCGGGCTGGCAGCGTTCCAGGAAGAATTCGAGGATGGCCTGGCTGACGGTGACGTTGAGATTGAACGTGCGGTCAACAAATTTGAATTGTTTCACGCCGCGGTCCAGCAGCCGCTGCAATTGTTCGAGCATCGCCGCCAGCGGGACCTGCCGCACCGGGATGTCGAGCGATGACAGGCAGAATTCGCACGTGAACGGGCAGCCGCGCGATGCTTCGACATAGATGATGCGGTGCGCGATGTCGTCGCCGGTATAGAGGTCGTAGGGCAGGGCAATCCGGGAAAAGTCCGGCAATTCGGCGGGGATGATTTTGGGCAGCTGGTAGGGCGCGCAGTCCTCTGCGCGCCGTTCCTCGCGACCGGGCATTTCGGCGGGCAACGGAGTACCCGCCCTACCGAGCAATACCCGGCACACCTCCGCAAACTTCAAATCGGCTTCGCCGGTGATGACATGATCGGCCAGCTGAACGATTCTTTGTTCTTCGGTTTCGTAGCTGACTTCCGGCCCGCCGAGGATGATTTTGATGTCCGGCCGGACGCGTTTGATGACGGCGATGACCTCGGTGGTGGGTTCGGAATTCCAGATGTAGATGCCGAAGCCGATGATTTTTGGGCTCTGGGCCAGGAGGACTTCCGCGATATCGAGCGGGCGCTGGTTGATGTCGAACTCGGCGAGGCTGGCGCGTGGCTGGAGCGGGCCGAGATTGGCCAGCAGATAGCGCAGGCCGAACGCGGCGTGAATATACTTCGCGTTGAGTGTGGATAAAACGATGTCCGCCACGCTCAACAGGTTAGCAATAAGCCGTGGTAGCGTCGAGCCTGCGGCTCAATTCATTGTGTGTGTGCTGTCCCCGGCGCCCCGGCGGCTGAGACGGCCGACACGACAGTTGAATTTTCAGTCGACCGTGGATGCCGGGTTTGTTAACGTCTATTTATTATGACACCGGACGATGTTTTACTGGAGGCGGAGGAGAAGATGGAAAAGACCGAGCAGGTGGTCGTGAGCGAATTTGCCGGCGTGCGCACCGGCAAGGCGTCGGCCTCACTGATCGAAAATGTCATGGTGGAGGTTTACGGCTCGCAGATGCGCATCCGCGAACTGGCCGGCATCACCACGCCGGAACCGCGGCAACTGGTCATCCAACCGTGGGACGCGACTTCGGTGCAGCCGATTGAAAAGGCGATCCAGAAGGCGAACCTGGGCCTGAACCCGGCGGTGCAGGGCAAAATCATCCGCATTTCCTTTCCCGAATTGAGCCAGGAACGGCGCCTGGAATTCGTGAAGATTACCAAAAAAATGGCCGAGGACGGACGGGTGGCCATCCGCCACGTGCGCCGCGACGCGATGGAACTGTTGAAAAAACACGCGCACGACAGCGGCATCACTGAGGACCAGGAAAAACAGGCTGAAAAGGATTTGCAGAAACTGACCGACCAATACAGCGCCAAAATCGACCAGCACCTCGCCCACAAGGAAAAAGAAATCATGACGGTGTAAGGGCGATTGCCGATGGCCAATCGTAGATTGACGATTTGTGCGTCGTACCCCAATTACGGCCTGTTCCCGGACTAAAGTCGAACTCCTTTCCGCACCGTCACCGCGGAACCTTCGGCCAGAAAAGCCGACGCGGGTTGCCGGCCCAAGACCTCCGAAAATTGTTTGCCGTAAAGATTTGCGGTGTCGCAATCCAAACCCGCTTCCTGTGCCTCCCAGACGCGCCAGCGGGGGTGTTCCACCTGGTATTCTAGCGTCGAGCCGTCGCGTTGCGCCGCATAGCCCCAGTAATGTTCGGTGACAAATTCCGGCTCCGATCCTGTCCGCAACGGTTGCGCGTTGCCGTGGGTGGCGAGAGACAAGGAATTTTCACGACCATGGAATCGCCAGGAATACCTGACCGACTTGATTTCATCCCCCGTTTTTTCGATCCGGTGCGACATCGGCAAGGCGATGTAGTTTTCGTTATAGAACGTTCGCGCCGCCCAGGCGATCGCGAAACGGGGAACCAGTTCCTTGATGAAGACGACCGCCCGCCGACATTCATGATTCGCCTGCCGGCGGACGTAAAAGCGCAGGTTCACTTCCTCGAAATTCCGGTGGAACGGAATCGGAATGCCCCGCACGCGGGTCTTCTGAAACCAGAACCCCACCATGCTGACGAACGTTTTCCCGTTCCAAAAATCCAGTTCCGTGCCCGCGGGAACGAAAGGCGCCAGAATTCCCGGGTCCACCTCGTAATTGAGCATCGCCAGCCAGCGCCAGTCGGCGGTCAGGAAAACCGATGCCGGCATTATCGGGACGGATTGTTGGTGAAGCTCATCACAGTTTCATCCGGCCTCGCATAGCCGAGCTTTTCGCGCGTCAGCCGTTCCACAGTCTTCGGGTCATTGCGCAACGCGTCAAACTGGGCCTGGAGTTGCCTGATTTTTTTCTCTTCATTCTGGAGTTGGTCGTCCAGCCGCATGATTTCCCGACGCATCCGTTCATTTTGTTGAATCAGCGGCAGGTAACACATCCCGATGAGCAGCAGGAAAGCCACGACAACGAGGCCAATGACGACCTTTGTCAGCTTGCTCCAGATGCCCAGATCAACATTCACGTGGCGAGTTAAGCACGCGCGGCGCGGCGGCGAAAGCCGATTTTATCCCCCGATGTATTTCCATGACGTCAGCAGGCCGTTTGGCCCGAAAGTCAGTCGCAGGTACTGGGCGGGCACGGTGGTTTCGGAATACATGGGCGTGAGCGGGCCGAAATAAGTGCCTGGCGGCAGCAGGTACGGTTCTGCCGCGCGGATGATTTGCGCCCTGCGGGTGAGCCATTCGGCGACGACCGTGCCGTCGGTCAGGGCCGCGGATTTATCCGGCGGGCCAAGCTCCACGATGGCCTGGTCATGGGTGTAATTTCCGACCCGTGCCGGCCAATCGATTTTTGGCGAGCTCACGCAACCCGCCAGCAGCAGCGCCGCCAGCATGAGCCCCGGCCATTTGCCCCGGGCACGCTGTGCAAAAAAGACCGCGTTCATGCCTTACATTACCTCGGCGTATCGCCTGCGCAATCCATGATCATCAATGACATGCCCATTTGCGCGATCGGTGTGGATGATCCGATACACTCGTCATTCATTTGGCCATGTGGATTTGATTGTCAGCTGATGCGTTAAACGGTATCAATGGGGGACGTGATCAGGGCGTTGTTCCTCATATTCAAACCGATACCGGCGTGGGAGCGGATACTAAAAGCTCAACGCAGTCCGGGCTATCTGCTGGTGTGTTATCTGTTGCCAATGGTGTTGCTGGCGGCGGCGGCGGAGGGGTATGGCCTGGTGGAATGGGGCCGGCATCAAAGCGGCCTTCACCGCATCCACAAATTCGCCGTAGGCGAAGCCGTTGTCTACGAAACGATCCGATTGCTGGTTACGCTGCTGATCGTCGTGGGCTGCGCCTTCCTGGTGAAAATGTTTGGGGAAACCTTTCGGGAACGCAACACTTACCGGCAGACGTTTACCCTGGTCGTTTATGGATTGAGCCCCCTGTTCCTGTTTCGGCTGCTGGATGCGGCACCGGCACTTACGGTGTGGGTTCCGTGGAGCATCGGTATCATACTCTCCCTGGAGGTGGTTTATCGGGGCGTTCCGACCGTCATGGAACCCGATCCGCCCAATGCTATCGGGTTGTTTTTCATGAGTGGATTAGTGTTGTTTGCGTCCACCGGTCTGGAACGGTTTATTACCTACTGGTATTTGACCGGGCATACCAAGCCGCTTGAAACCTTCATCTCTAATCTTGCGGCAAAATTGCCGTTCTAAAAGCCATGCCGGTCCCGGTCGAAGAACAACTGCTGTCCGCGCTCGCTGAACTGGATGCCGCCGTCAAGGCCATGCCGTCGGCCAACCTCAAACCGGATATGCTCCCGCTTTTCGCGCGTATTGACGAACTGGCCGGCCAACTGTCGCCCGGCACGGACCCCGCGTTGTTACACTATCTGGCAAAGAAAAGTTATGAAAAGGCGCGGTTGTATTTGCAGGGTCGCGACGTGGAGAACCAGGCCGGCAACTGCCGGCATGTTTAGTTGGAGTTCGTGCCTTGGCCGCATCCATGAAGTGGAAACTTGTTTAACCATGGATGGACGCGGATGATTTGGGCTACGGTGGCAGAGCGCAGCGGCGACCCCGCTTTTCGCCCAAGTGGTTGCTTTCCAAAGCGGCGTGGCGCGGCGCTTCCCGCCGCAGTCCAAAAGCAATACGCTCGCTTGCAACCTTCAACCTTCAACCTGTAGCTTTCCCCGATGCTGGACGACACCATTGCCGCGATCGCCACGCCCATCGGGGAAGGCGGGCTGGCCGTTGTCCGCCTGTCCGGCCCGCAGGCGCTGGCCATTGCGGACCAGTGTTTCCGGCCGGGCAGCAAAAATTCGCCGAAACCGTCCGCCGCCGCCACCCATACCATCCATATCGGGAAAATCGTCCGGGACCAGCAGGTCGTTGATGAAGTGTTGCTGGCCGTCCTGCGCGCCCCCCGGACGTTCACGCGCGAGGACACCGTCGAAATCACCTGTCACGGTGGCCTGCTACCCGCGAAGCTCGTGCTCGACGGGCTCCTGGCCGGCGGCGCGCGCGCGGCCGGTCCCGGCGAATTCACCCGTCGCGCCTTCCTCAACGGCCGCATCGACCTCGCCCAGGCCGAGGCCGTGGCCGACCTGATCCATTCGCGCACCGAGCTGGCGCTGGCCGCCGCCAACGAACAGCTCGCCGGCAAACTGTCACAACGCATCAACGCCTTGCGCGACGAAATGATGCAGACGCTGGCGCACATCGAGGCGCACATTGATTTTCCCGACGAAGACATCGCGCCCGACACAAAAGAGCAATTGCTCAAGCGGCTGGAACATGGCATCGCGTTCATGGACGAACTGCTGCGCACGGCGAACGAAGGGCAGATTTTGCGGCGCGGCATCCGCGCGGCCATCGTGGGCCGGCCCAATGCGGGCAAATCCAGCCTGCTCAATCAATTGCTCGGCCACGACCGCGCTATCGTCTCGCCGATCCCGGGGACGACGCGCGATACGATCGAGGAGACGGCCAATATCCGCGGCCTGCCGGTGATATTCATCGACACAGCCGGCCTGCGCGAAGCGCGGGATGAAATCGAGCAGGAAGGCGTCCGCCGCAGCCATGAATCGCTGGCCCGGGCCGAGTTCATCCTGCATGTGCTCGACGCCGGTGAACCGCTGACGCCGGCGGACGAAAAATATCTGGCCGAGTTCGCCGGCAAGAAGCGAATCCTGGTGCTGAACAAGGCGGATTTGCCGAGGAAGCTGGTTATGCCAGGCAGGGCGGGAAGCCCTCGGCCCGCCGCCGGTGCGCACGGAGTGACGCGCCTTGCCGAAAATATTGTTGAGATCTGCTGCCTGAGCGGGCAGGGGATTGAGGCGTTAAAGGACGCAATCAAGGAACTGGTGTGGTCGGGCGAAATCACGGCCGGAATGTTGCAGGTGATGATCAACTCGCGTCATCAGGACGCCCTGACGCGCGCCCGCGCGGCCACGCAACGGACGCTGGACGTGTTGCGCGCCGGGGAAACCCTGGAACTGGCCGCCGGCGAGCTGCGCATCGCCGTCAACGCCGTCGGCGAAATCGTCGGCAAAACCACGACCGAAGACCTGCTCGACTCCATCT
>CAYPSF010000013.1:38475-46196 GCA_964413165.1 uncultured Bifidobacteriaceae bacterium | reverse complement strand
ATGCCTCAAGCAACGCTGAGAATTGAAGCTGTTTAATTTCTGCCCGTTCTTTGATCGTGACCCGCCGCCGTTTCAAGGTTGACGCTAACGGCGTGATAGTTTTCATCGCCGCCACAATGGCATTGAACCGGGGGGCGGAATAGTGAGCGACGGAGACTATAAATTCTGAAATGTCGGCACTCGTGATGGTGCGCATTGGCTGGTGTGGGCCGTCCGGCCAGTGCTTCAAAATGATGTCTGCAATTTCAGCGTGGTACTTCACTGTGCGGGGTTTTCGCCCTATACCGGCAAGGGCCTGCCATTCCCGCACAACGTCTTGAAACATGTTCTTCATGGATACGGAGCCGACCACCCAATCTTTCAACCCCCTATTGGCCTTTGCTGCTCTTAATTTGTTACCCGAACCGCGATTTCGTAAACCGTCGGTCGCCGGTTCAATCCCGGCCATTGGCTCCATTTCCAACTGTGGGTGCCCGGCGCGTTGTGAATTGCCTGGACAAGGGAGGGACCGGGAATCCGTCTTTCAAAAAAAATTTGACAGACGCGATTTGGAAGCTACCATTAGTTGCGCTGCTTGTTGGCATTTTAAGTGCTTCGGCGGGGTGGTATTGAGCATCAACAATAATACACGAAGCAAGGGGGATTTTTGAAACTCATTAGAACATTACAAATCGTGGCATTGTCCATTGTCGGGGTGGGAACGGTTTGCGCTCAAACAAATTGTGGTCCCGCTACCGCCACGGTAAGAGTGGCAGGAAGCCATGTCGTTGGAGCAACGGTCACCTATGGCGGCTGTGATTACACCAATACGCCGCTCGTTTTGATTTTGGGTGGTGGGGGAAAGGGAACCAGCGCAATCGCTGTGGTCAGCAACGGCGTTGTGGTCGACATTACGATCACTCAAGCCGGAAACGGCTACACCAATACCCCCACCGCGTTGATTGGGTCAGCACCCACTATCACCGCCGAACCACAATCCGCCACCGTTCAGGCCGGGGACAATGTGTCGTTTAATGTGACTGCCACTGGCTTCCCCTTGTTGAGCTATCAATGGTCGTTGAACGGCACCAACATTTTGGGAGCAACCAACGACAGTCTGACGATTTCAAATGTGGTGCAAACGAATTTGGGCACGTATGTGGTGGCGGTCTCCAATGCTTTCGCAACGACCAACAGCATGGATGCGGTTCTGTCCATGTATCCAACCGTGGTCGCGCCATTTAGCGGTGCTGTCGGGTACTGGGGCAAGGATTTACTGCTGAGTCTGCAGGCCTGGGGAAGCAGCCCGCTGAGCTATCAATGGTTCGATAATGGCGTTGGCATTCTGAATGCAACCAATCAAACATTGGACTTGCCGAGCATCCAATTCACCAATGCCGGTCTTTACTCGGTGGTGGTAAGCAATCTCTCCGGCAGCGTGACGAACCCTCCCGGACCAGTGGTCGTGGAACCCGCAGTCGTGTCGCTGGGATTAAGTGGATTCATGCCGACGCTGACAATCCAAGGAGTGACCGGCTACAGTTACATTATTCGAAGAACAGCTGATTTAAGTAATTCCGATCCGTGGGTAACGATGACGAATTTGACCCTGGCGCAACCGGTTCAAAACTGGGTGGATACGAACGTGGATGCTTCCTCCCCCTTCAATCCACACTTTTTTTATGAAATCCTGCCCGGGGCAGCTGGCGGAGGCAGCAGCTTTCCCACGTCCGGACTGGTGTTATTCGCAAAATTTACCGAAGGCTCGGGAAGCACGGTGGCGGACAGTTCCGGCAACGGGCATACGGGACACCTGACCAATTCGCCCGCCTGGATTCCCGGGGAGACAGACGATGCGCTGAACTTTGTTTCATCCAAAAAGCAGGCGGTTGGTTTTGGGAATTTGAAACTCGCCGGATCGAATCAATGCACCTTTTCCATGTGGATGCAGAAGACCAATCCGGCCGATATCGGTCTGGCGGCGTTGGGATGCACCTCGGGAAGGTATAACGCGATATTCATCGCCTGGTGGAATGACGGAAATGTGTATGGAGGTGTGGGGTTCACCAATGCCGGCCGCGTTTTTTCTGCGCCTTACGTCGCGAACACCTGGGTTCACTTCGTCATGGTTTACGACGGCACGCAGTTGCAAAACAGCAACCGAATCAACATTTTTATAAATGGGGTTCAGGCCACACTGAGTTCGGATCAATCCTGGGCCAAGACGCCGATCTCGACCAGCATTGGCACCGTCTCGACTAATTTCAGCTTGTCGTGGGACTCGAATGAGGGCTACGAAAGCGGACGCTACGACGGGGTCGGTGTGTGGAATCGAATTCTAAGCCCAACCGAAATCCAGCAAGTTTACAGTAATGCGGCGGCAGGACCATGAACAATGAAACCATGTCATACCGCCTTTGGACGAATATGAAAGGGAATTGGCTTCCGTGATCGTGCCGATGTCAGAGGCGGTTGCTTGAGAGAATTAACCGCCCGCTAAGATCTCCGGTTGACAGGATGGCTCCATTTTCGCAACACCGCTCGACAAAATTCCCCCCGCCCGTCATGCTTGGGCAATGGCATTTGAACCGGATGCACCGCTCGACTCGTTGTGGAAGGAATATGGCCGGGCGTTCCAGGCCTGGGACGATCTCACGCTGGCGCGCTGGCTGGCGCAGACGCTCGGCCAGATCGAAGGCAAAGCCTGGAGGCTTTCGCACCCGCTCATCGGCGCCTACCGGCTGGCGGCGCAACTCGCCCACGAACGCCAGGTCTGGTTCAAGCGGCTAGCCACGCCGCCGGCGGCCTACACGGAATCGCCCTGCTGCCGCGCGCCATTCCTGCCGCTGCTGACGCGCGACGTGCGCGAGTCCGGCCTGATCTGCCAGCATTGCAACGAGACGCTCGTGCCCTTTGACGAAATCGCCGCCGAGGTCCGCGGTGCGCTGGACGCCTGGGCGCAGCAATATGAGCCCGTCCATGCCGTTGCGCATTGGGACGATCGCCAGCGCCGCCAGGCGGGCGATTATGATCGCGCCTACGAAAACGCGGCGGAAGGGGCGGAACGATTGTTGACGCGCGCGGGCCGCGAACTCGCGCCCAAGCTGCTGGATTTTCATCCCGCCATCATCTGGGAGGACCAGGACGAATGCCTGGAAGTGCGGCCGGAGGACGTGGCGGTCTGATTGGGATTATGAAATGGATTTTCAAATGGCTGTTCCGGATCTTCCTCCTGGCCGTGGTGCTGGTCGTTATCCTGCTGCTGTCGCTCAATCCCATCCTCCGCCTGTATGCCCAACACCAGATCCGCGCCCAGACCGGTATGGACGCGGAGATCGGAAAATTTTCCCTTGGCCTGACGCAGCCGACGGTGACGATCCGGAATTTCAAACTTTACAATCCGCCGAGTTATGGCGGCACGCTGTTTCTCGATATCCCCGAGATTCACGTGGAATACGACCCGCTGGCGTTGAAGCACCACCAGTTCCACGTGACGCTCATGCGTTTCAACCTCGGCGAACTGGACATTGTGAAAAACGAGGCCGGGCAGACCAACCTGTTTTCCCTCGCGGGTTCGCTCTCGGTAAAAAATTCCGGGGCCCGGACCAAGGAGGAATTTGTCCAAAGAACCGGCCTTGAATTCACCGGCATTGACGTGCTGAACGTCTCGATTGGAACGGCCAAATTCATCGACTTGAAAGACCAGCGTCAAAACCGCGAGCAAAAAATCGGTATCGAAAACTGCGTGATAAAAAACGTGAAGACGCCCACCGACCTGGCCGGCCTGGCTGTGCTCATCGCCTTGCGCGGCGGCAATTTTTTCGGGTCGGTATTCGATGTGTCCCGGCCGGGAGTGCCCGGGAATTGAAGACACAACGTTCTCTGGAAACACCGGCTACAACTCCGACGGAAGTCCCCGTCATTTTAACATTTTCCGCGCATGGATTTTCTTCTAGTTTCATTGCGTGCATCGTGAATCCGTCAAAACCGCCGCCCGCCTGGTCGTGAAGCTCGGCACCGGCGTCCTCACCGACAGCCGCAAGCAGCCCGACCCGGCGCAACTGGAACAACTTGTGGCGCAGGTTGCTGCCTTGCGGAAGGCGGGCAAGGAAATCGTGCTCGTCACTTCGGGCGCAGTTGGCACGGGTATGGGCGCCCTGGGTTATGAAAAACGGCCCAACGGACTCGCCGAATTACAGGCGTGCGCCGCCGTCGGCCAGCCGCGGCTCATGGCCACTTATGCGGAACTGTTCACAAAGCACGGACTGCACGTTGCCCAGGTGCTGCTCACGCATGACGACCTGGAACATCACGAGCGCCATCTCAACGCACGCAACACGCTCGTTACCCTGCTGGGCCGCGGGGTCGTGCCCATCATCAACGAAAACGACGCCGTGTCGTTCACGGAAATCAAATTCGGCGACAACGACACCCTGTCCGCGCTGGTGGCGTCGCTGTTGCCCGCTGATTTGCTCGTCATTTTGACGACCGTGGACGGGGTCATCGAGAATTTCGGCAAGGCCAATCCCAAGACCATTTCCGCCATCGAACACATTGACGCGACGATTGAAAAACTCGCCGGCGGCACGACCAGCGAGACTGCGGTGGGCGGCATGGCGTCAAAAGTGCAGGCAGCCAAGATTGTGGTGCGCTCCGGCATCCCGCTTGTGATTGCATCGGGCAAAAAGAAGCAGGTGCTCGCCAAAATCCTCGCCGGGGAGGACGAAGGCACGGTGTTTGTGGCGCAAGCTACAAAATTGCAGGGCCGCAAGCGCTGGATTGCGTTTTTCCATCATCCCCGGGGTGCGTTGTTTGTGGATGACGGGGCGAAGCTGGCCTTGCGGGAAAAGGGGAAGAGCCTGTTACCGCCGGGCGTGGCGCGTTGCGAGGGCGAGTTTGCCGCTGGCGACGTCGTGCGGATCTGTGATTTGAACGGGACCGAATTTGCGCGCGGGATTGCGCGGTTCGAGGCCGCCGCCGTGCGCGCCCGCAAACTGCCCAAGGAGGAACTGGTGCATCGGGATGATCTGGTGATTTTGTAAGCGCGTGGAATCGTTGAACCGTTCAATCGTTACACCGGTTCAGCTGTTCAGCGATTAGACGATTCAACGAATGAAGAAGAATCCTGCCATCAATGACTTGCTGAAAGTCATGGCCCGGCTGCGGTCGCCGACGGGTTGTCCGTGGGACCGCGAGCAAACGCACAAGACTATCTGCCGGCACACGATTGAGGAGGTTTACGAACTGATTGATGCGGTTGATGCGAAAGACGACCACGAGATGGCCGAGGAACTCGGCGACTTGCTGCTGCAGGTCGTGTTTCACTGCCAGATGGCGAAGGAACGCGGCGCATTTGATTTTGAAAAGGTCTGCCGGTTGATTGTGGAAAAGCTGGTGCGCCGGCATCCGCACGTTTTTGGCAAGACCAAGGTCAAGGACGTGGACGAGGTTTGGGCGAACTGGGAAAAAATCAAAACAGCCGAGAAGCAAGGCACCAAACATGCCCGGCACTCCGCTCTGGATGGCATTCCGAAGCATTTGCCCGCGTTGCTGCGCGCCGAGAAACTGGTGAAAAAGGCGCGCAAGGCAAAAATCCTCCCGGGCGGCAGCCGTCCTGGTCGGCGCTTAACCCAGACGGCCCTGGCCAGTCAATTGTTTGCCCTGGCAGAACTTGCTCAGGGACAAGGCTGGTCGGCGGAGGACCTTTTGGGTTCTGAAATCAAGCGTCGGGAGCGGGCACTGCGCCGCCGGGAACGCGCCAAATCAACCTGATTTTAATAAAATCCGGCGTTGACAGGCCGGCGCGGCTCTGGCTTAATGTCCGGCCCTTTGTGGGATAATTTATGTACGCCGTTCTAGAAACCGGAAGCAAACAGTATCGGGTCGTCGCGGGCGACACGTTGGAAATCGAACGCCTGGCCGTCGAGGCCGGCAAACCGTTCACCTTTGACCGCGTGTTGCTGGTCAACAATGATGGCAAGTTAAGCGTGGGCACCCCCACCGTCAGCGGCGCCAGCGTGCTGGCCGACGTGGTGGCGCACAAGCGCGGCGAGAAGAAACTCACTTTCAAGATGAAGCGCCGCAAGGGCTATCACAAGACGATCGGTCACCGCCAGGAACTGACGGTGGTCAAGATCACCGAAATCAAAGGCTGATTTTATGGCACATAAGAAAGGTCAAGGCAGCGTCCGCAACGGCCGCGACAGTCACAGCAAGCGGCTGGGCGTGAAAACGTATGGCGGCGAAGCGGTCACCGCCGGCAGCATCATCATCCGGCAGCGGGGCAGCAAGTTTTTGGCCGGCGAAAACGTCGGCACGGGCCGGGACTGGACGCTCTTCGCGCTGGTGGACGGCAAGATTGCCTTCGACAAGAACGGCCGCCGCGTGAACGTGAAGGCTGCCCCGGCGACGAAGAATTGACCGGTGCAAACAAATTTCCGGCGAGGCCAAGCGCCTCGCCTTTTTTATTTATGGTTGTTGAAACGTTAAACGGCGAAACGGTTGAATAGTGAAGCAACCGGAGGACTTCGATTTAACGGCTTAACCATTCAGCGATTCAACGTAGAAAAGATGTTCATCGACGAAATCAAAATTTACGCGCGGGCGGGACACGGCGGCAAGGGCTGTGTTGCTTTCCATCGTGAGGCTTACGTTGCCAAGGGCGGGCCCAGCGGCGGCAACGGCGGGCGCGGCGGCAGCGTGATCTTGCAGGCTGACCACGACCTCAACAACCTGATCGCGCAGTATTATGTCCCGCGCCTCATCGCCGAGATCGGGGAACCGGGCTTTGGCAAGGGCATGGACGGTCACGCGGGCAAGGACCTTATCATCAAGGTCCCCTGTGGCACGCTGGTATGGCGGATTGCCGGCGGCGGCCGGCCGGCCGAGCAAAGCGAGGATGAGGACGAGAACGAGGATGACGATCGGAAACCGATGTTACGCATGGGTACGGGCAAGCGTCCATTATTGCGCTCGGCCAAGGGTGGCAGCGCCGTAGAAATTGATCTGTCAAAGGATCCCGACGGTGAAAAGCTCCCGGTGGTTTCGCCCAAGGGGGAACTGGTTGCCGATCTCACCGAAAACGGCCAACAATTCGTGCTGTGCAAAGGCGGGCGCGGCGGATTGGGCAACCGGAACTTTGCCACCGCCGCGCGCCAGACACCGCGGTTCGCGCAACCGGGTGAGCCGGGCGAGGAAGGCGATTACCTGTTGGAGCTGCGCATCATGGCCGAGGTCGGGCTCGTCGGCTACCCCAACGCGGGCAAATCCACGTTGCTCACGGCCATTTCCAAGGCGCGCCCGAAGGTCGCACCGTATCCCTTCACCACGCTGCATCCGCAGATCGGCATCGTGGAATATGCCGACTGGTACCGGCTCACGGTCTGTGACGTGCCCGGTTTGATCGAAGGCGCGCATCGCAACGTTGGCCTCGGCCACGCGTTTCTGCGGCACATTGAGCGCTGCAAAATAATCGTGATGCTGCTCGACATGGCCGGCACGGACAACCGCGTTCCGTGGGACGATTACCGGCAATTGCTCAAGGAACTGGAACTTTACGACCCGGCACTGCTGGAAAAGCCGCGCCTGGTGGTGGCCAACAAGATGGACGAGGCGGTGGCCGAAAAAAATCTGAAGCGGTTTAAAAGCAAAATCAAAAAAGTTACATTGTTGCCCATCTCCGCCGCATTTGACCAGGGCATGGACAAATTCCGGAAGACCATCCGCGAAGCGGTGCAGGAAGC
>CAYPSF010000013.1:0-38375 GCA_964413165.1 uncultured Bifidobacteriaceae bacterium | reverse complement strand
TTGACCAGGGCATGGACAAATTCCGGAAGACCATCCGCGAAGCGGTGCAGGAAGCCTCGTAGCTGCCGACATAAGGAGGCGGATTTCCAGGCGACACCTTCCGCCTTCTAACGGCGGCGGCTACAATTCAAAAAACCGCATCACGCTGTCACCGTGCTTGAGCATTTTTACTTCCCGCCAGGGCGGGACGATGTCCAGCGTATCGCGTTTGGTGTGGCCGAGCACAAAGCGCCCGCCGGGCGCGAGCAGTCTGGGCAGGGTGACATCGTCCAGCAGTTGCTGGGCGAAGGAAGTGGAGCGCCGGCCGACATTTTTTTCGCCATAAGGCGGGTCGGCCAGGATCAAATCGAATTGCCGCGCGCTTTCGGCGAGTTGATGCAGGGCGGGGAAGACGTCCTGCGTGCGGATTTCGAGCATTGCCTCAAATCCGGCGGTGGCGGCGTTATGACGGATGAATTCGGCGTGCCGATGCGATTTCTCGATGCCCAGGGCGGACGTTGCGCCGCGGCTCAGGCATTCCAGGCTCAGCGCGCCGGAGCCGGCGAACAATTCGAGCACCCGGGCGCCAACGACCCGGGTGCCGAGGCTGTTGAAAACCGCTTGCTTGACGAGGTCGGGCGTCGGTCGGACATCGAGTCCTTTGGGAACTTTGAGGATCCGCCGTGCCGCGTTGCCGCCGGTGATGCGCATGATGCGTTAAATCGCTCAACCGTGAATCGTTAAACCGATTTAATGGTCCAACGAATCAACATCACTTGAAAATCTCGGCCAGGAACTGCTTCATGGCTTCCCATGAACGTCTGTCCGCCTTTTCGTTGTAGGCTGCGCCTTTGGAATTGTCATTGCCCGCCATTGGCTGGGTGAAGGAATGGACGGCCCCGCCGTATTTGATGAGTTGCCAATCCACTTTGGCGTCGCGCATCTCGCTTTCGAACGCGGCCAGGTCCTCCGGCTTCTCATACGGATCATCCGCGCCATGACACACCAACAGCTTGCCTTTGATGTTTTTGCCATCGGCCGGTGTCGGGGAATCCAATCCGCCATGGAAACTCACCACGCCGGCGACGTCCGCGCCGCTGCGTGCCAGTTCGATCACCGTCGTTCCGCCAAAACAATAACCGATGGCGGCGATGCGTTTGGGATTCACCAGCGGCTGTTGCCGCAGCGCTTCCAGCCCGGCGTTGGCGCGGGCGCGCAGAAGCGGCCGGTCGCCTTTATATTTGCCGGCCAGGGTGCCGGCCTCCTGCTGGTTTTGCGGGCGGGCGCCTTTGCCATAGATGTCTGCGCAAAAAGCGACGTAGCCGAGTTGCGCGAGCATTTCCGCGCGATGCTTTTCGTAATCCGTCACGCCCAGCCATTGGTGGACGATCAGAACGCCGGGCCGATTGCCCTTGATGGCGTCATCGTAGGCGACGAACCCTTCGAGCGTCGTGTCGCCCTGTTTGTATTCAACGGTTTCGGTATGAATGGCCGCGCGGACCGCGCCGGCACAGGCCAGGACCAGAAAGGTGAAGATCAGTTTTTTCATAACGTTCCATCAATAAACCGAAAGCCGGTGAAAGGCCAGCGCTTAACGTTGATGCCAGCCGAAAAGTTGTTTGGTCTTGATGACTTCGACGATCCGCGGCGGAACGAGTTTTTCCCAGCCGGCATCACCGGATTTGATCCGGTCGAGCACGTCCTGCGAGCGGATGGAGAGGAAATCGCGGTTGAATTGTCCAATGCCCTGGAGGGAGCGATTTTCCGTGAGATGCGCGTAGAGATTTTTCCATTGTGGCGCCACCGGATAATTTTCGACGGTGACGATCTGGCCGGACTGGAGGTTAAGGCTGGGATAGACGTAAAGGCGCGTGTGATTTTTAAACAGCTGGCCGAGACCGCCGAGCAACCCGCCCTCGCGGTCGTTGTAAAAGGTCTCGTCGAAAATCTCGGCCAGTTTGGACGCACCGAGGGCGAGGCCGAGCGGGCGGGTGGTGTAACGCCCCAGGTAGGCCGCGAGGCGGTGAAACCGTCGGAAATTGGAAATGAGCACAGTCAGGCCGAGGGCGCGCAACAGGTCGGCGCGCTGGAGAAAGTCCCGATGGTCAATCACGTCATCGGTGGTGAGGTGGCGCAGGGTCATTTCCATAAGTTCCACGGGCGTTTCACCCTGCAGATCCGGCTCGCGGCCGAACTGGTCCCGGGCGCGTTCGAGCACGTCGAGCGTGGCGTTGGTGACGGGGCGGAAACTGCCACGCAGGATGAGGGCGGGCTTTTTGTGGAGCAATTCGGACCATTGCACGGCCTCGCCTGCGGCAGTGAACAGGGCGGCCTCGGTCAGGCCCGATTGCACCAGTTGCAGGGCCATCAAGCGGTTGTCTACCTCTGCAAACGCCGGCCCGGCCAGGCGGATCAGGTCCACCTCCACCCGTTCCCAGGTGAGGTTGTCCAGCAGCGAGCGGATGAGCCGTTCGGGATCGCGATGAAGGTATATCGCGCCATGAATGAGGTTGACGCCCACGACGCCCAGCGCCTCCTGCTCGCGGACGTTTTCGTTGTCGAGCATCCGGATGTGGATGAAGATTTCCGACGGTGGTGTGCGGGGCTCGGTTTGAAAGCGGATGCCCATCCAGCCGTGGCCTTCCTCCTGCCGGGTAAAACTGTGGGTGGCCACCGTGTTGGCAAAGGCAAAGAAGGTGGTTTTGTCGCCGCGCGTTCCATTGAGCCGCTGCAATAACAGGTCAAACTCGTAATCGAGCATGGCCTTGAGCCGGCTGCGGCTGACATAGCGGTCGCACGGCCCATAAATGGCGTCGCTGACGGCCATGTCATAGGCGGAGATCGTCTTGGCCACCGTGCCGGCCGCACCGCCCACGTGAAAGAACCACCGCGCGACCTCCTGGCCGGCGCCGATTTCGGCGAACGTGCCGTATTGGCGGGCGTCCCGGTTGATTTGCAGCGCCTTCTGGCCGGTGTTCAATTGCGGTTCACTCATATTCCTTGTCTGCCTCCGTCCGCGGAACGATATACAAGAACGGCAGCCTGTCCAACAACGTTGAGTTCGGACTTTCCGCGCCGGTACCCGGTGTTATACTGGCCTTCATGTTTCGGACGCAGGACTTACATGTCAAAGAGATTGTCCGGCTGCTGACGCCGCGCGAATTGAAGGCGCAGTCGCCGACGCCCGATGCCGTCAATGCGATGGTCGCGCAAAGCCGCGAACGGATCATCCGCATTTTGCGGCGGGAAGACCCGCGCCTGCTCGTCGTTATCGGGCCGTGCTCGATCCACGACGAAAAGGGTGCGTTGGACTACGCGGCGCGGCTCAACGCGCTGCGCGAGGAATTTGCCGACCGCATGGAAATTGTCATGCGCGTCTATTTTGAAAAGCCGCGCACCACCATCGGCTGGAAGGGATTGATCAACGATCCGCATCTGGACGGTTCGCAGGACATCGAGACCGGCCTGAAAATCGCGCGGCGGCTGTTGCTGCAGATCACCGGCCTGGGTTTGCCGACAGCGACGGAATTTCTGGACCCGATTGTGCCGCAATACATCGCGGATCTGGTCACCTGGGCAGCGATTGGGGCGCGCACGACGGAATCCCAGACCCACCGTGAAATGGCCAGCGGCCTATCGATGCCGGTCGGGTTGAAGAACAGCACGGACGGGAGCCTGCAGGTGGCAGTGGAGGCGATGGGCGCGGCGCGGCATTCGCACAGTTTTCTCGGCATCGACCAGGATGGCGTCACGAGCATCGTGCGCACCGCGGGCAATCCAGACACGCATATTGTGTTACGCGGCGGACGGGCGCGGACGAATTACGACGCGGAAAGCATCCGGGCGGCGGAGGAAAAATTGAAATCGGAGAACCTGTCACCGGTGCTGATGGTGGATTGCAGCCATGCGAATTCCGAGAAGCAGTTTGCGCGGCAGGAGGACGTGTGGCGCAGCGTGATTCAGCAGCGTGTGGACGGCACCCGTTCGCTCAGCGGCCTGATGGTCGAGAGCAACATTCACGAGGGCAACCAGCCGATCCCGAAGAACCGTGCGGAGTTGCGATACGGCGTGTCCATCACCGATTCCTGCATCGGATGGGAAACCACCGAACGGATGTTGCGTTGGGGCCACGAGATGCTGGCCAAGGCAAAGTAGCTGGCGGGATCGTTGCCGCCGCCTTGAATGTAGCACGACAAATCCGGTGCTCCCGGAGATTGACGACGGATTACGGCCAAGTCCAGGAGTAGGGAAAACTCAACTGATAAAGCTGCATTTTGGAATCAATTGGCATGGCATTTGTCCCTCCTCCGCCACCCGGGTCAATACTGACCATTGGAGAAAGCTGCCGCGCCTGCGATGACACATCACCGGCAGTGGGGATAAAGACCGATTGCGTTGTATTGATGCTGCTGAAACTGGCATTGGTCGTCCACGCCGACGATGACCACGACACCCACGTCAATTGGTTCGTACAGCCCAGGACCAGGCCATTCTGGCCGACGGGAACATTGACCAGGTCCAAGCGGTTGCTGCCATTGAGGACGGTCAGCTGGCTGATTTGCGCCGGCGAGATGAGTTGCTGGGCAAGATTGGCCATCCAAGTGTGGACCATGGCAGTCGGGTTATCGATATTCCAAAAAATGAAGTTGGTGCCAAAGCCATTGATGATTGCGCCGGGGAAACCATAGTTGACTGCATCGATGGCATCAATGGGTAGTCCGTCGCCCAGGGCATTGATCACTCCGTATTCAGCGGGGGTTGCCAGCAGGTTGGTGAGCAATCCAAAAAAGTCCGGAGCATAAACCGTCAGGCCGGGACATGCCGTCCGGATCTGGTTCAGGGTATTTGTGAAAGCAACGTTGTAATCAAGGCACCTCAGGTGAATGAAGTTCGCGTTAACGGAGGTGTTAAACTCCGGGATGGTGGAAAGATCGACGGCGTTCGGCATGACCAGGGTGCGGACACCTTTGGCGTACAGGTTGATGGCGGCCTTGTAATGATTCGTTTGAGACTGATTGATGGCGTTATTCCAAGCCGCCATATTTGCGCCACTGTAATATGCCGGAAACCACAAATCGGCGCAGTTGACCCAGATGACAAACAATGCCTTACCCGCATCCGGAGGTGCGTTGAAGTTGTTGACATGCGCCAGCATGGAAGTGCTGGTATTGTAAAAATAGGACCAGTTCTTGTTGGGGTCGTAGGTCAGCCCCTGCCGTTGCGCCAGGACTTCAACCCAGACCCGACCGTTGGAGTAACGTTTGCCGTAATACAGTGGCCCGGCGGACGGATTATTGGTCGTGGTGGAAAGGCCATCGCCAAAAACGTAGAGTGAGGTAAAAGAGGCTTTTGCTGGAAAAACAGTTAAGTTTAACAATACAACGCAAGCGATATATGAAATAATCTTATGCATCTCGTCATCCTAAATACAGCCGGACGACAGTCAAGTTAAAGCGGATCGGGGTCCAGCCGAGGATTGGTAAATAAACCGATCCGCCGATTCCGTTTCCAGCATTATACGGACCAGACCGCCCGATCTTTCAAAGAACTTCAGGTCAGGCGTATTTTCAGATGAAAGGAACGGAAATTCTCCCGCAAAATTACGGCCAGGTCCAGGAGTAGAGGTAACTCACCCGGTAAAACCACTGTGGTCCAGCCGCCGGAAAAAACAACGTCTGTGTCACATTGGTGCCAACGAAACTGGTGTTGGTTGTCCAGATGCCGGACAGGATATTCGTGCGGCCAAGAACCAAACCATTCTGGCCAATCGGAACATTGGCCAGAACCAATTGATTACTGCCATTGAGTGTCGTGAGCTGGTCAATTTGTGCCGGGGAAATGAGCTGCTGGGCAAGATTGGCCATCCACATGTGGACCATGGCGGTCGGGTTATCGATATTCCAAAAAATGAAATTTGTGCCAGAGCCATTGATGACTGCGGTCGGAAAGCCGTAGTTGACTGCATCAATGGCATCTATCGGTAATCCGCCCCCAAGGGCATTGGTCACGCCGTAATTAGCGGGATGCGCCAGCAGGTTGGTTAGCAAGGTGAAAAAGTCCGGCGTATAAATTGTCAGGTTGGTACATAACGCCCTGATCTGATTCAATGTGTTGGAAAAGGCGATGTTGTAATCAATGCACCTCAGGTGAATGAAGTTCGCATTGACGGAGGTATTAAACTCCGGAATGGTGGAAAGATCGACGGCATTCGGCATGATCAGTGTGCGAACACCCTTGGCATAGAGGTTAGTGACGGCCTTATAATAATTGTTTTGAGACTGATTTATGCCATTGGTCCAAGCAGCCATGTTTGCGCCGCTGTAATATGACTGGAACCATAAATCGGCACAGTTGACCCAGACGACAAACAACGCGTTACTCGCATCCGATGGTGCATTGAAGCTGCCGACATGCGCCAACATGGAGGTGCTGGTATTGTAAAAGTAGGACCAGTTCTTGTTTGGGTCATAGGTCAATCCTTGCCGTTGCGCCAGAACTTCAACCCAGACCCGACCGTTGGAGTAGCGGTTGCCGTAATATTGTGACCCGGGGGATGGATTATTGGTTGTGGTGGAAAGGCCGTCACCAAAAACATAGAGCGAGGTAAAAGCAGCTTTGGCCGAAAAAACAGCGCATCCAAACAACACAAATCCCACCATGAATGGAACCGCTTTTTTCACCGTGCCATTTTACCTCATGCCCGATGAAAGTAAAGATGCTATAATATTTGTTTAGATTGAATCAGACTTGTTTTCCATTATTTAATCAACGGGTCGCGAGATCGGGTTTGGCGAATCATCCCTTCACAACACCCGAAGGCCCGGGATTTGCTTGCTCCCGTGCGGCATCCGTGTGTATCTACGGCGTCCGCTCCGTGGTTTGGCCCGTGCACCGGTGATTATGGACCGACGGAATACATTCAGACTGCTGGTGACGTTGATTTCGGGGGCTCTGGCCCTGAAAGCTTCGGCAAATGGCTTCCGGCTTCCGGACCAGGATGCCTTTGCAACGGCGCGAGGCGAGGCGTTCGTGGCTACGGCGGACAATCCATCGGCCATTTATTACAACCCGGCAGGTATCGCGCAGCTTGATGGCAACAATCTCCGGGCCGGTGTTTATGGAATCTATCTCTACCCGAGTTACAGTCCGACCAACGGCGCTCCGAACAGTGGTCATACCTATCACATCGAGAACAAACTCGCTGCGGTTCCCCAGTTCTTCTACACTTATACACCCACGAACTGGTTGGTGAGTTGCGGTTTGGGGGTTTACGCGCCTTTTGGAGGCAATTTGAGTTGGCCCCAGGACACCGGTTTTCGTTCGGTAGCCATTGACGGTTCGTTGACGTATCTGACCATTAATCCGGTGGTAGCCGTGAAGCTGGCGCCCAATCTGTCCATCGGCGGCGGGGTCATGGTTAACTATGCGAACATGGAAATGTCACAGGGCCTCCTTCGGTTCCAAAGTCCATCAACCAACATTTTCCGTTTTACGGGCGATGGTTGGAGCGTGGGTTACAACCTGGGGGCGCTCTGGCAGCCGCAGGAACAGATTTCATTCGGGGCTTCGTTCCGCAGCTCAGCGACGGTCACTCTGAACGGCCAAACCGAGGTGGAAAGATTGCCCAACGTTCCGAACACGCGCCAATCGGCCCGGACGGATTTCAAGTTTCCTTTGACTGCGGTCGTGGGTGTTTCCTACCGGCCAACGCCCAGGTGGAATATTGAATTTGATGCCGACTATACAGAGTGGAGCAGCTTTGGAAAAACCACCATCCACCAGGTGAATCCTCCACCAACCGTTGCGTCGGACGTTGCTTTGACTCTTGATTGGCAGGCCAGCTGGATGTACGAGCTCGGCGCGACGCGATATTTTGACAACGGCTGGCACGTCAGCGCCGGTTTCGTTTACAACGAGAACTCCGTGCCTAATGCGTATTATTCTCCACTGGCGGCTGACTTGGACCGTTATTTCTTCAGCACCGGCGCCGGGTACAAAGGCAAGCATTTCAGTTGCGATATCGCCTATCAATTCGGCTATGGCCCCACCCACACGGTCACCGGTAGCAAGCCGTCATCCGTACCCGCATCGTCAACCGGGCAAACCGCCGACGGCGATTATAGTTTCATCAGCCATGCGGTGTCGGTGTCGTTGGGCTGGCATTTCTGAATTGAAGCTGGTGGCCCGGGCCAAACCCAAAAGGGCCGGATTGTGGTTACCCGCCGGCGATTATTGAGGTAAAGTGGCCGCTGCGGGGCACAATAATCGCTTTGTTTTGGGGTGAAAAATGGTCTATTCATGCCTCCGAAAATGAGCAGTCATATCACCAACGGCCGCGGCCATGGCAAAGGCTCAGGCAGCCTGCTCCCGACGGACAAAGGGGCGGTGCGCGAAGCGCCGGTGTCCCGCACCGCCAAAGGCAGCGTCGCCGTTTTCAAGAACCGTGACGGCGTGGAAACGCACGGCACCATCCTGCGGCTGGCGCGTTACGCGGTGACGTTTGAATTCAGCAACTCGGCCATGGTGTTGCGAACGTCGGAAGTGCTCGACAAGTTCAAAATCATCATCGATGGCCGCATGATTTATTCCGGGCGCGCCGTGGTGGGTGGTTTGATTGATGGCGGGGGGCGGCTCATCTGTGAAGTCAAGCTGGACGACCTGGGATCGGAAACCGATTTTTTCCTGCAACCTTCCGGCGCCGGCCCCGACGGGGAGCGGGCTTATGACCGTTTTTTCCGGCAATGGCAGAAGCATTACCGGGTTTCGCAGGATTTCAAGGTGCAGGTGACGGACATCCAGTCGTTCCTGGTGGCCACCCGGCAGTGGCTGGAGCAGGTCGAGTTTGACCTGGGGATACGCCCGGATAGCCATCTGCCCGAACAAAAATCGGAAACGCTGGAAGCCGTCGCCCGGCGCGTGATTGCCGCCTTCAACGTGCAGCACGAAAAATTTGAGGAACTCGCCTACGCCATCCCGGAGGAATTTTACGGGGCGCACCAGGAGTTTGTCCGCCGCCAGTGGCAGCATCTGTTTTTATGCAGTCCGTTTGGCCAGCGCACCTTTTACAAGCCCCTTGGCTACGCGGGAGACTACGAGATGATGAACATGATTCATCGGAATCAGCCCGAAGGCAACTCGCTCTATGAAAAGCTGATCCACTTTTTGCTGGTCAGCCAGTGGCCGGCCCAATCGGTGCGCAACCGGATCGCCCATCTAAAAACCCATCTCCTGCAGGAAACCGCGCGGGTGGTGCGTTCCGGCCGGCGGGCCCGCGTGCTCAATGTCGGTTGCGGTCCGGCCCGCGAGGTGCAGGATTTTCTGAAGGAGACGTCCCTGGCCAGCGAGGTGGATTTTGTGTTGCTGGATTTCAACGAGGAAACCCTGGGCCATGCCAGCGCCCAGGTCAACCGGCTGAAAAGCCAGTTTTCCCGGCAGACCCGGATCGAGACCCGGCAGATATCGGTGCACCAGCTCCTGCGCCAGAATGCCCAGCCGGGCCATGCCGCCGCGGAGCCGGGCTACGACCTGGTTTATTGCAGCGGTCTTTTTGATTATTTGTCGGAGCCGACCTGCCAGTCCCTGGTGAACCTCTTTTACGACTGGCTGCGGCCGGGCGGAACGGTCATCGTGGCCAATATGAACGACTCCCGGCCGTTTCGTAACTTCATCGAGTTTGTACTGGACTGGCAGTTGATTTACCGCGACAGCGGAAAGATGCTGGCGCTGGCTCCGGAACGGGTGCGAGACGCAGCCCGGGTAATCAGCGAGCCGACATCGGTGAATTTGTTCCTGCACCTCGGTAAACCGGATTGACATGCAAACCATTCCCCAGGAATTTCGCGCTGCTTACCAGGAACACGAGCGGGAAATCACCATTCGCAAGACCGGGTGGGGATGCTTTTTCGGCATTGTCATGGTGCCGATCTTCAGCTGCCTGGACTATGCCCTTTTTACCCACCAGCAGGCGTCGTTCTTTCTCCTCTTACGCCTGATCTGCTCGGCATTGATGGCGGGACTCTATCCCATTTTGAACACCGGTTTCGGGAGAAAATATTATCGGTTCCTGGGCATCCTGCTGTTGCTCCTGCCCTCGGCGACGATTGCCTGGATGATTTACGCGACGCAAGGCGCCACGTCGCCTTATTATGCAGGGCTGATCCTGGTGCTGATGGTGCTGGCGGTGGTGCTGGATTGGACGTTCCTGCAAAGTGTCGTCTCGGTTTTGCTGGTCTTGATGTTATACCTGGCGGCCTGTGCGCCCTCAGCCTTCGGGGACAACTTCGGGATGTTCCTGAACAATCTGTTTTTTCTCGTGTCCACCGGCATCGCCATCATCGTGGGATCCTACTTTCACAGCCAGGTCCGGGTCAGCGAATTTGTCTCCCGTTGCGAGCTGGACAAGAGCCGCAAGGCGCTGGAGGCGAGCCTCCAACAGCTCAAGGAAAACGAGATGCAACTGGTGCAATCCGAAAAGCTGGCGTCGCTCGGCCGCATGAGCGCGGGGATCATCCACGAGATCAACAATCCGCTGAACTTCGCCACCACGGGCCTGTTCACCTTGCGCAAAAAGGGCAAACACCTCGCGCCGGATCAGTTGGAGGAATACACCGAGATCATCACCGACGTCGAGGAGGGGCTCAAGCGGGTGCAGACCATCGTGTCCGACTTGCGGATGTTCACGCATCCCAATACCGAACAATTGGACCCGGTGCCGGTGGCCGAGGTGGTCACCCGGGCGCTGCGGTTCCTGAGCAACGAATGGCGGGACACGGTGCAAGTCGAGCAGCAGATAGCGGTGCAGCAGACGATCTGGGCCAACAAGAACAAACTGATCCAGGTGCTGGTGAATATCCTGCAGAATTCGCTCGACGCGTTGAAGGAAAAATCCTTTGCCGACGGTGAAAAACCGACCGTCTGGATCACCGGCCGGGTGGAAAACGGGCAAAGCATCCTGGCAATCCGGGACAATGGCCCGGGCATCGATGCGAAGCATTTGGGCAAGATTTTTGACCCGTTCTTCACCACCAAGGACGTGGGCGAGGGCATGGGATTGGGGTTGAGCATCTGTTACAGCATTGTGCAGGAATACGGAGGTAAAATTTCGGTAAAGACGGAATCCGGAAAATTCTGCGAATTTGCGCTGGAGTTTCCGGTCAAAGGATAGGATTAATAAAGCCGGGATTACTTGGGCCGCATGGAAAATCTATACGACTATAAAAGATTCGCCGTCCTTTACGTGGACGACGAGGAGAAATCGCTGGTTAATTTCACCCGGGCGTACAGCGATGATTTCCGCGTGTTCACCGCGCCCAGCGCACAGGAGGGCATGAAGTTGCTCGAAGCGCACGCCGACGAAATCGGCGTGCTGATGACCGACCAGCGGATGCCCGCCGAGAAAGGCGTCTGGCTCCTGGAGCGGGCCCGGCAGTTCCGCCCGCGCATTCTGCGCATGCTGGTCACGGCTTACGCGGACATGGATGCGGCGATTGCCGCCGTCAACAGCGGTGCGATTTACAAATACGTCACCAAGCCGTGGGACCCGGCCCAGCTCGAGCTCACCCTCCGGCACGGCCTGGAATTTTTCATGGTGCAGACCGAGCGCGACCAGTTGCTCCGCGAAAAAATGTCCGTGCTGCGCAACATGATGATTGCCGACCGGATCGTGAGCCTGGGGCTGCTGGCGGCCGGTTTGAGCCATCACATCCGCAATTCGCTCGTCGCGGTAAAAACCTTCCTCGACCTCGCGCCCGACAAGATGGCCGAGGAAAAAATGAATGCGGCCGGCCTGCGCAATCCGGATTTCTGGAAGGAATATCACCAGAACGCCCAGTCGCAGGTCGAAAAAATCAACGCCCTGCTCAAGGACCTTTGGGCGGTGTCGGAAAACAATGCCTCGACGCAATTTGGCGACGAGGTGCGGCTGCACGAGGTGGTGGGGGCGGCGTTGGCGATGTTCAAGGATCAGTTGGTTGCCCGGCGGATTGAAATTGACAACCAAATTCCCGATTCGCTGCCGATGTTGCACGTGGACAAGCCAAAGTTTAGCCGGCTGTTTGAATTGTTGTTGAAGGAGGAGGTGGCCACGTTGCCGGCCGGCAGTCGCATCTCCCTGGCCGCTGAACCGTCGAAGAATGCGGCCAAACCGGGAATCGATATCCGAATCACCGACAACGGCCCCGGTTTGCCCCAGGAGGCGCTGAGCGTCATCTTCGACCCGTTTGTCGTGACCGACAGCGTGCCCTCAGAATATGGCATCCATTTAATGGCCTGTTTTTTCATTGTCCACCATCACGGCGGGACCATTGAGGCGCACAGCGATTCGGGCCAGGGCAACACGTTTGTCCTGCACCTCCCACTCAAGCCCGAACCCGTCGCCCCGTCGCCGGATGACACGGTTTTTCTGCAAAAAGCCCTTTTAAATGAGGGTCTTTGGGAGAAATTGCTTACCGGTGGCTGACCCGATTCAGCCCGGCCGGACGCCCAAAATCCACCGGACGCTTCAAGATTCCATTGACCTTTGGTCCGGGATTATGGAAGATACTCCTGCTGAAATGGCGGGGCGTAGCCATCAGATGTATCAGATGTATTTGGTTGAGGCGTGATGAAAACCATTTTGGTTCTGTCTTCCCACCCAGACTTTGCCGAAACGGTTCGGGCAGGTCTGGACCCGGAACAATACCGGGTAGTTCACCGGCTTGGAGTGGATGAGGCGGAGCCGTTGCTTACCCATGGCCTGACCGCCGCCTGTATCCTTGATGTGGATTTGATGGACGTGGATGGCGTCTGGGCCATCGAACGTTTCCGGCGGTTCGACGCCAAAACCCCTATCCTGGCATTCTCTGCCGAAAACCGGTCTGAGTGGGAGGATGAAGCCTTCCTGCATGGCGTCACCCATGTGTTGACCAAGCCCGTTCGCCCCCGGCTTTTGAATTCCTTGCTGGAACGCCTCTGGGAAACTCCCGCCGCCCGGCGTCCCGCGCCTTCGCCCGCGCCGGTTTTGCCTTCGCGTCCGGCGGAATTGCCCGGGACCGGCCGGGGCATCAACGCGGGGCAAACGCTCGACGTGTTGCGCGATTTCTCATCCATCCTCACCCATTCCCTGAACGCCGAGGCCATGCTGAGGCAATTCCTGCTGTTCCTGCGCGAAATCCTCAGCGTCAACCGCGCCGCCATTTTTCTCAACCGTTCCGGCACGCCGCTCACCGAAGCTCCGGCCCCGGAAGATCGCCGCCGTTTGCGGGTGGTGTCCGCCATCGGCCTTTCCTCCGGACTGCTCGAACATTTTGAGCTTTCGCTGGATGCCGGCATCGGCGCCCAGGTTTCCCGGCTGGGCCGGATTCTCCGGCGCCACAGCGACGAGGCCCGGGCGGACGCCGAGACGCAAAAGGAATTCGAACTGCTCGGAACCCAGGTCGCGGTGCCCATTCCCGGCTGGGAAGGCATTGTGGGGGTCGCGGTGTTTGACGGCCGGGTCACCGGCGAACCGCTCGTCAACGTCGAACTGGAACTCATTTTTCACCTGCTCGAACAGGTGGGCCTCGCGCTCCGCAACATCTGGCTGCACGACCAGCTCGCCGGCAATCACGAGATGATGACCGACGTCCTGCGCGAACTCAGCAGCGCGTGCATCGTCGTCGGGCGCGACTTGAAGGTCCTCCACGCCAACAAGGCCGCGCGCCGCCATTTCGGCCCGAAACACAAGCGCAGCGGCGAATTCGAATTCAGCGACCTGCCCCAGGCGCTCGGCGCGAAAATTTACCAGGTGCTGAAAACCGGCGCGGCGATGGGGCCGTATCGTTATGAGCCGGAAAATTCGCCCGGCACCATTTACAGTGTCAGCGTCGTGCCTTTTCAGCATGGCAATTCCGCCGTGCCGGTTTCGGCGTTGCTGACCGCCGACGACCTCACCCAGACCGAGCAGTTGCGCCGTTTGGAGGTCGAAGCCGCCAACCTGCGCCTCATCAAGTCCATGTCCGACCGGCTCGCGCACGAAATCGGCAACGCCCTCGTGCCGCTGGCCACGCACCAGCAGTTGCTCGCGGAAAAATACAAGGACCGGGAGTTCCGCGAATCCCTCGACCAGGCCCTGGCCGACGGCGTCAAGCGGGTCACGCGATTGATCAATCAGATGCGTTTCCTGGCGCGCGAAGGCCACATCGAGCAGGAAACGTTTGCGGTACAAAAGTTGATCGAGGATGCCTACCTGGAAGCGCGCAAGCACCAGACCGGCGACGCCGGCCGGCTGCAGATCAAAAATGAGGGCAAACCCATGGCCATAACCGGTGACCGGGCCGCGCTCAAACACGCCTTGGCTGAAATCATGCTCAATGCGCTGCAGGCGAATCCGAAGGAGCCGAAAATCGGGGTCAAATTGCAAACAGATGCCGGCGGCGGCACGCTGCCGGACGTTCAGATTGAAGTTTCGGACAACGGTTCCGGGTTCACCACGGAGTCAGCGCAAAAGGCGCCCGCGCCATTTTTCACCACGCGCAACGTGGGTTTGGGTCTGGGATTGACCGTCAGCCGGAAGATCATTGAGACCCACCACGGCAAGCTGGAGATTGTTCCTCCGCAGGCCGGCCAGCCCGGGGTCGTCCGCGTTTCCCTGCCGGCCGACGCCGGCATTTCCACGGCCGCGTGATATAAGTCAATTAGCAATCCACCAAATTGAAGCAAGGCCAATTCGCACGCATTCAGCTAATGAATGAATGGTCCCAATAGTAAAAGCCCGCTCAAGATTAAGCCCACAAAAGCAATAATCGGCCAACGACCTTTGGTCAATCCAATCAAACCAAATACGATACCAACGACACCAAATCCGAGGCATGATAGAACAATCACAAGTAATTCCGGCGAGAAAATTTCTAAATTACCATTACCTTGATGCGGATTCGCCTTAAAATATAATGCAATGGCAATAGAACATAGTGGGCTTATAAGACTCAACACTGACCACGCTGCCGATTTATTTTGTTCAGGTTCCGTGTTTCGAAACATACTTTGACGCTTATTGGTCACGGCTCGCGTGGCGTTTGCATGTCCGTTAATCCGCCGAATAAATTCTTCTTCATGTCCCATTCCAAATTTCGGTCGTTCGGCGTGGGGTTGAAGTAATAGGTAAACATGACCATGCAGGTTTTGGAATCTCTCGGGTCAATGCCAATATCGCCAGCGATTTTACCGTAACGGGCTGATACGATTTGGCCATCCTGCTTTACGGTGCGAACGCGGAAAAAATATCCTGCGTCGCGTTTCCCAAAATCAAAATTCTTTTCCTGCTTTTGGCCGCTGCGTGGGTCATGATTTATAAAATAAAGGTTTCGCGGTAAACTGTCATACCCAATTTCCGGCGCATAACGCTCCCAACGAAACACGGAATTATGGGCTTCCGGTGGTGAAGTCACAGGTAGCAGACCGTCATCTTGCTCTTTGAAAGCAATTTCGGCCTCAATCTTAAAATTAAATTGGTCTTTGAAATCCCGATGAATCTTGAAGATAAAGTCCGATTTGAATCCTTTTCCATAGGGGGCAACCCAATCACCGACCTCCAAATCATATCCACATGGTTGATCCAGAGCCGGAACATCAGCCTGCACTTTTTTTGTATACAAAGGTACACGTTTGCCGATGCGGCGCAATACTGTTACAGTAGTAGGGTTCCACGGTTGCCACTGACCATTGGTTGCGTCATTAAACGCAAATCCTGAGCCAGATATATAATATCCATCTTTGCGAACATCCGCACCTAATTTTGCACTACTATATCCTTCGCCCGTGAATTCACCTTTACTGTCAGACTCTCCGTTCAACATTGCCTGTTTACGAGAGCCTTTTTCAACAAATTCAATACGCACTTGCGCGGCACGAATCGGCTCACCATTTTCATCTAAGACGCGCACAGTAAGCTTGCTCGCATTCTGCCCATGACAGCTGATTTGAAAAATGCTGGAAAAAACCAGCAATAAGGTGGCCGGGGTTTTCATATTCATTTATTGGTTAGAGATAGAGACGAGTTTGTTGTAGAATTTATAGAGATACGGGTAGGCAATTTGATCCATATCGCTATGGTGCCAATCTGGCGTGCCGGATGTTGGGTCAACGGACCTCGGCCAATGCGTCGCATCAACAAATTGCGACGGCATATCAAATTGTTTTGCCGAACTTATTTGACTGCAAAAATGTGCTCCTACTGGCAGACTCAACGCGGGAATCGCTTCTGCCAGCAATTGAGCATGCTTGGCCGGGTCGGATGCAATGGTATTGCCGCCTGAAGTGGTGTACAAACCCGCAATCCAACTCGGCCCGGTAAAATACGTGGTGTCGTTATTGACATATATTTCTGAGGCATTGGCCTTATTAAATGCACCCCAGCCGTTATTAAACAGGGGATTGAACCGGCTGCCGTCCAGCATGTCTTGAGTGACGGTTCCAATTTCCGCCGGGGTCATGGCCCGCCGATTACAGTTGCAGGGCTGGATGACTTCATACCAGATCGGATAGCTCGTCAGATAACCGTCATAAGTATTGAAGCCCCAGCCGCCGTAGTCGCTGCCTGCGTGAGCATAACCTAGAATATCTATTTTGTCGCCCTTGGTTTTTTCCTGAAGGACCCAAACGTAACTGGTGTAGTCGCCACCTGTGGCCCAGTTAAAGGCGTCTTTGATCAGTGCTGAAGTTGGCGAACCATCATATTCCGCCAAACAGTCCTCAGTAGAGGAGTAAAAATTATACACTTTGCCAATCGCGCCCGTAAAGCGACCGCGCCACGTCAATGTGGAGCGAGCGTCGGTGGAAGGAAACTGCTCATACCAGTGCGCTGCCCACAGACTTGCAGGATAATCCTGCCATGTTGCGGGTTTCATGGCAGTCGGATTGTCATCCGCATCGCCATCAAAACATTCCTGGGCAAAGGCCGCATCCATCAGGCATGCATTATTAACATTCATGCCAGAATCGGCAATGGCAGAAGCGATGAGACCGCAGCTCAAGCTGTGTCCGGCAATGGTTTTGCTGCCGCTCAAACCATTCACAAACGAAGCAAGCGATGGAGCGGTTGCAAAAGCGTTACGCACCGCCTCATGATAATCGTAAATTAAATCATTGTTATCAGTATAAGGATCGCCAAACCAAGACACGCCGACAAATTTGGCTTTATTGCCGCTCCAATACAGGCGCTTGAACACTTCGGATTCCCAGCCGCGGGCATTTTGTCCGCCAACATTGGAACCGACCACGAAAACAAACCACCGGCCATTGGAAAGAGAGTCGGGATTTTTTTGCGGCTCGCTCATTCGGGTATCTGCACCAGTATCTCGACGATCTCCGACCAGTCCGTCAGGCGCGTCGGCGCCTTCACGGAAATTCTTGTGCCGGAACATCTGTTCCACGCCATCAATACTCAAATACAGCGGTACACTGCCCATCAGTTTGTTGTTCCCATATTGGTCTTTGTGCCAGATTTCCAGCATCAGCGGCTTTTGGGTGGCTTTGGTTCCTTCCACCAGGATTACGCCTTTATTGCCATCCGCCTGAATCAAATCCAAAAAGGTAGTATTCAACGTATATCCCTCTCGGGTTACAGGTACGGCATATGCCGTAATCGCTCTCTCATTGAAATATGTCCCATAATCGTAGCCGTCCAAATTCGTGAGGTAATCAAAAGCGTTGGTGCGCTCCAAGGCGGTATAAATAAATTTGACCGCTCCATCGGCTTGGGAAAGATGATATTCCCAGCCGTTGGTTGGCGGGAGCCATTGCAAAACGTTGCTGAGGCACAGCACCACTGGAAAGAAATTGACCAAATCGCTTCGTCCATTGGCATGGTCGCTGTTGTAGTTTGGCGAACTTGATCCAGGAATATCATCCGCAGCACTGGAAATATCCCCGCCTTCTTTTGAATCATTGACCCAAAATCGATAGGGCTTGTCAGCCGAGGTCTGGTCAGCGCCGTCGAACGTGATGTTGCCATCACGGTTAGCATCCACCGCTGGCGGATAGATTTCGTAGGCTTGCACATCAAACGTGTAGTCCTCGTACTGATGAACCCGTATGGCTACTGGCGTCACATTCGTTGTCGTGTCCGCCGGAGCTTTTAAAAAGATAAAGCCCCAAACCGCGCCATCAGCAGCGGTGATGCCGCTGTTCATCAAAGGCGCACCATTTATTTCCAGCCATTCCGGCGGCAGTGGCACGTCACCGGTATAGTTGGTTCCAATAAATGTCAAATAATCAAAATTGGCGGTTGCCGGATCCAAAATATCAGGATTCAACGGATCGGAAAATTCCAGTGCTTTTGCCCGGACGAGATACAAATTAGTTGCTCCCAGATCCATCGGCACTTGAACCGGCGGCACAATCATGACACTGGTCCGAGTATTGCGTTGCAGATGGTAAGGATTTGAAGAAAGATTATTGGTGTTCAGGGAAGAATATTCCCATGCCGGATTAAATGGATACTCCCCCACGGTTGGCCATCCCCAACCCAGACAGAACGGCAAATATACATAGTCCCATAAAATCGGTGGGATAAAGCGATCTCCATCCGACAGGAGGATTTTTGAATCCGATACGTTCAAGTCATTGATGCCATTGTCGTTGTTCGCAACTGCATAATCCCACGTGCCTCCCAAGTCAGAGGTCCAATTGTATGTCTCGTCCTCTTGCCAAGAAACATTGTCCGGCAAATATACCAGCAAATTAGTTGGTGATTGATAATGCCGAAAACCAGTATAACTCGACAGAACCACCGTGACCGGTTGTGCCTGATTGAATAATTGCGAGCCATTGGCGGTGTTGGCTCCGGCATCATTGCCATGGATTACCGCGCCGGAATTTACCGATAACGCGCGCCCTGTAACGTGAGCAAGGTTGGCTTGTTGGCCGGCATACGTTTCGACGTCAAATGTCGCCATCCCAGCAGGGCTCACCAACACGTTGTCGGCTTCCCAAGTCCCGTCGGAATTGACGTTTGCCGTTTTACCGTTAACAACGACGGCACAACTTGGATCACTTACCGTTCCACTCACATTCACGAATGCTTGATTTAACTGGCCTTGAGAAAGTGGATTCAAGGTGACTGTAATCTCGCTTCGGAATACGGTTAAATTGGTCACTGAAATGTTGCCTGCCGCATCTATTGCCACGACTGTAAGCGTGTTCTCTCTGCTCGTTAATGGCAGGTTTTGCGCCCATACGCGTCCGTTCCGTTCGGCCAAACCTTGAATCGTATTTGTGTTGCCGTTGGCATCGACAATCTGAGCCGTAACGGTGATCGTATTGTCATCCACTTGCGCCAGCAAGGTGAAATAGTCCCCACTGATGGCCGTTCCGTCCTGCGGCCAGATCAACGTCAAAACCGGTGGAGCGGTGTCCAAAGTCAATTGTGTCCCCAGCCATGTTTGTTGAGCGTCTGATGGCACCCCACGCAGCCCGACGAAGACACTGTAATTTCCATCGCCGGCATTGAGGTTCACCGGGATGTTTGATGAGGTGTAAGGCTGCCAGGTCGCGGCAGCAAAATTGGTGCTGTTAACCAACATGGCCATGGAAGACGGCACACCGCTCAGTATCGTAATCGTCCCATAGACGGTGTTGGTATTGACGTGGCCGTTCGGGAATTGCAGTGAAAAGCGGATTTTGTTTGGGTCCGCGCCGCGCTGGTATTCATCCAGTATGTTGGTTCCGTCGGAATCGTAATCGCCGTTGGTGGGTTGATTAAAATTTCCGAAGTATTTCCACTCCCACCAATCCGGGATGCCGTTGGAATTTTCATCCACGCCTGTCCAGTCTCGCGCCCAGATGAATAAGTTTGTCCGACTCAGCACCGGTACCGTGAAGGGTGTCGGCTCCTGACCCAGCACCGGCCACACCTCCTGCTCGATATCCCAATTCGTGGCCGCCAGATCAGTCCGGCACCAGATTTCGTAGACTTGGTTGGCCGCGTTATGGAGATTCAAGTACGCCTGCTCATTGGTGACGCCCGCTATTTCCAGCCACAGTCCGTCTCTCGAAAAAGTATAACTGCTGAAGTCGACGTTTTCATCGCCACCCGATTCCAAGACCTGCATACACATGGCCATGCTTTGCAATTCTACGTAATTCACCTCCAGGTCATCTACCAAATACGCGTTATT
This sequence comes from uncultured Bifidobacteriaceae bacterium, assembly GCA_964413165.1. Lineage (GTDB taxonomy): Bacteria > Verrucomicrobiota > Verrucomicrobiia > Limisphaerales > UBA11358 > UBA11358. The sequence goes on along the minus strand of CAYPSF010000013.1, from coordinate 18,264 downwards.
GCCCAAGTCCCACGCAGGCAGGTTATTGACATTACCCGGCATCGGCGGCCAGTCGGGATGTTGGACAGACCAAAATGTACCCCATGGCGGGACTGATTCCGCTGGCAACGGCGTCGTTGCCTCTACCGCTTGCAACATTACGGCCAGATCGTCGGTCGAAGCTGACTGCAAAGATTGAATTGATACGGCTGCTGTTTGAGCGGGTAAAACCAAGTTGAAGGCAAAAAACAGAACTGCTCCGACTAAAATCCCATGCGGTTTATTCATATAATAACCATTTAACCCGTTGTGATTCTAATCTTAGATCACGGCTCAAGCAAGAAAAAATACAGTCTAAAGACGGTGGTTTGGTTTTGTGGTTCCTGCTTTCGTGCCAATCAGTGGCAGCAAATCTAAAGCATCGCACTGTGCTGGGCGAAACCATCCGCTTATATCGGAAAGGACAACGCCTAAGCCAGGAAGCCCTGGCAGAAAAGGCTGATTTGCATCACAACTACATTGGAGAACTAGAGCGTGGAGAAAAAGCCGCTACGGTTGACACACTTCTCAAGATTGCCAAAGCTCTTGAAGTAAAAGTACGTGATTTAGTCGTTGATGTTTGATTCCGCTCAGACGACGGCACTTTCGCGGGGTTCCAATCTGAAAACGATTGAGTTTACCAACTTCGCCGATAAACAACCAGCGCGCTGGTCAAATTCTCTGAATGCAACCCTGCCAAAGGCCACAACTGCCGGACTAGCCGCCGTTATCGCCAATGGCCTCGACCGGGCAGCCTTCCTTGGCTTCCTTGCAGCGTCCTTCTTCTTCCGGTGACGCCGGTTGCTTGTAGACGAACGAGTAGCCGCCGTCCTCGTTGCGTTTGAAATTGTCCGGTGCCGTCTCGCGACACAGGTCGCAGTCAATGCACTGGTTGTCCACGTAATATTTGCCCGCAACGTTCTCGGTGTATTTATTTGCCACGTCAGCCATAAAATCAGTCGTAATTTGTTCCAGAATATGGCGATAGAAACGGACAATGGCAAGTCCATTTAAGCTTTTTCAGCCCGCCCGACGGAATAAATCCTTTTTACTCCGGTCATTCATAATTATTCTTCCGGCCATGGAAGCAACCCCGTTGCGCAGAACCAAAATCGTCGCCACCCTCGGTCCGGCCACCGAATCCGCCGAAATGCTCGGCAAACTCATCGACGCCGGCGTGAATGTTTTCCGCCTCAACATGTCCCACGCGCCGCATGATTGGGTCCGCCGCATCGTCAAGGACATCCGCGCCGCCGCCGCGGCACGCCAGACCCACATCGGCATCATGATGGACACCCAGGGTCCGGCCATCCGCACCGGCGACATCGGGGTGCCGCTCGACCTGCAGCCCGGCCAGAAATTCACCCTCACCGTCCGCGGCGAACGCAGCGAAGAGGAACGCTCCGTGGACGTGAACTACGCCAATTTCGTCAACGACATCAACATTGGCGACGTGGTGCTCATCGACAACGGCGCCATTGAAATGAAAGTGCTCGCCAAGAACGGCAACAAGGTCGAGTGCGAGGTCCTCACCGAGGGCAAGCTCGGCAGCCGCCGGCACATCAACCTGCCCGGCGTCAAGGTCAGCCTGCCCGCGCTCACCGCCAAGGACATCAAAGACGTCATGCTGGGGCTCGAGATAGGCGTGGATTTAATCGCCCTGTCATTTGTGCGGGAAGCCCGCGATTTGCTGCAATTGCGGGAGTTGTTCCCCAAGGACCAGCCGGGTCCGCTCGTCATCGCCAAGATCGAAGACCAGCAGGCGGTCACCAATTTGGAATCCATCGTGCGTGAAGCCGACGGCATCATGGTGGCGCGTGGTGACCTGGGCATTGAAATTCCCTACGAGGAGCTGCCCATCGTCCAGCGCCGCATCGTCAAGACCTGCCTGCGCGTCGGCAAACCCGTCATCGTGGCCACTCACATGCTCGAAAGTATGATTGAATCGCCGATGCCCACGCGCGCCGAAGTCACCGACGTGGCCAACGCCATATACGAGCAGGCCGACGCCATCATGCTCAGCGGGGAAACCACGGTGGGCAAATACCCGCTCAAATGCATCGAAGTTTTCGACCGCATCGCCCGGCGCATCGAACGCAGCGGCGGTGCGCAATTCTACGACACGGCGGAACTGACCAGTCCCCGGGAGAAGCTGGTCAAGAGCGCCGTGATCATGGCCAACGAATTGAGGGCCGGGGCCATTTTGACCTTCACCCGGCGCGGTCACATGGCGCGTTACGCCGCCTGGATGCGCCCGCGTTACTCGCCTATTTACGCGCTGTGCGACAACGAAAAATCCGCCAACGAACTGTCCTTGAGTTGGGGGGTCACGCCATTTGTCGTGCCGTTCGATTTCATTGAACCGCAGAACACGATTGAGATGTCGCTGAAGAACCTGACCGCGCAGGGCCGCCTGCATCCCGGTTCCACCGTCGTCATTATCGGCGCCATCTCCGTCGGCACCGAAATCGTGGATGCTGTCCAGATGCGGGTGGTATAACCCCGACGAGCCGACGAGCCGGCGGTTGTGGATCGTGCAAAATGCCGGAAACTTCCGCCCGGAATGTCACTTGACAGTTCGATTGAAGCGGGTCGAGGTTACTTCATGAAAAATAAACGAACGTTACTGTTGATTGCCCTATGTGCCGGCATGGCGGCGACGGCGGCGGCCCGTGAAGATGCGTCGGCATCCACTGCCATTCCCGGGAAAAGACAACAAATTCACTGGTTCACAGCGGCCCGGGCCACAGAAACGGAAAATGATTTGCGGCCGGTTGAGGGTCTCAGCCGGCGAGCGTGGACGACCACGGCGGGCTGGCACGCGGGCGCTTCAGCCTTTCCGGACGCCGAAACCTGCTCGTGGCACATGGATTTGATATCGATCGGCCATAAATCACAGCCGGCGACAACCCTGATCCGTGAACAGTGAAATATCTTTAAGGCGGCCGAGGACGGTTTTATTTTAATGCCGTTACCGCTTCCGTGGCGAGGTGGAGCAGCGTGTTCGGGAACAAGCCGAACCAGAACATGCCGGCAATGCAAATGGCCAACGTGAATTTGGCCGGGCCGGAAAGCGCGATCGGCGATAAATCCGCCGCGCCCTTGCTCCAGTAAATCGCGCGAATGACCCCGAAATAATAGTAGAGCGATATCACCACGCCCGCCAAGGCCGTGAAGGCGAGACAATAGTAACCGTGGTTGGCCGTGACCTGGGCCTGTTGAATTACGGCTTTCAGCAGCAAAAATTTACCGAAGAAACCGGCCAGGGGCGGAAGGCCTGCCAGCGACACCATCGCCAGCGTCAGCGTCGTGGCCAGCAGCGGCGAGCGTTGATTCAATCCGCCCAGCGCGGAAAGATCCTCGTTTTCCAGGTGCCGCATCACCAGGCCGATGACCGTGAACGCCCCCAGCACCGTGAACAGGTAGCCGCCCAGATAGTAAAGTGTCGCCGCCTGTCCGCTTGCGCTCAACGCCGCCACACCCAACAACAGATAACCGGCGTGGGCGATGCTCGAATAGCCCAGCAGCCGCTTCAGGTTTTGTTGCGGAATCGCGCACAGATTGCCATAAAGAATCGTGAAACCGGAGATGAGGATCAGCGGGTTCGTCCAATGGGCGGTGACGCCCGGGATTGCGGTGAACAAAACGCGCAACAACAAGACAAACCCGGCGGCCTTGGAACCGATGGCCAGGAACGCCGTGGTCGGTGTGGGCGCACCCTGGTAAACGTCCGGCGCCCAGATTTGAAACGGAAACGCGGCGATTTTAAATCCAAGGCCGACCAGCACCAGCAGCACGCCGAGCAGAAAAATCTTGTTGTCCGCAAATTGCGCCGCCACCGCTGCCAGTTCGCCGAAATCCAGCTTGCCAGTCGTGCCCCAGACCAGGGCGATGCCAAAAACCATGAAAGCGGACGACAGCGCGCCCAGGATGAGATACTTCACGCCCGCTTCCAGCGACACGAGCCGGTTGCGCTGGAAGCTGACCAGCACGTAAAACGTAACGGTGATCAGCTCGACGGCGACAAACAGCATGGCAAAGTTGTTGGCGGACGCGGCGAACAACATGCCGGACAGGGCAAAGACGATGAGCGAGTAATATTCCGAAATACCGGTGGCAAGGCGGTCGGAGAATTCCGCCGACAGGAACAACACGAGGATGGCGGCGACCAGGAAGAACCGTTTGAAGAAAATTGCCAGTCCGTCCTGAACGAACATGCCGTTGAATGCGGTGCCAACAGTCTCATGGCCCCAATTGATGACCAGCATCGTCGTCAGCGCCGCGATGGCTCCGTAGGCGAGGAAGCGCCGGCGTTCGGCGGGCATGAACACGTCCGCCAGCATCAGCACCAGGCCGAGGCCGACCACCCAGATTTCCAGGTTCATCAAGGAGGCGTTCATTGATTGCGGATTGCGGATTGCGGATTGCGGATATTGGAAAGGTCGGTTTGCGCCATCATTTTATTCCCGATCGGGGCGGGTGCGGTCAGACCCATAATTTTTTTCACGTCCGGCGTGATTTTTTCCGTGAGCAAACGCGGGAAACAGCCGAAAACCAGCAGGCTGGCCAATAGCAGCGCGTAAGGCAATTTGCGCCAGACATTCGACGCATCGGGAATGCCCGACCACTTTTCCGGCACCGGACCGTGCAAGACGTGCCGCATGGCGCGCAGCATGTAAAGCGCGCCAATCAGCAGCGCCCCCCAGACCGCCAGCACCGTCACGACGTGCAACGAAGGCTGGCTCCATGCGCCGAAGAACACGGTGACTTCGCCGACAAAATTCGCGAAACCGGGCAACCCGCAGCCCGCCATGGCCGCCATCAACAGCGCCGTGCCGATGAACGGCAGCTTGCGGCACAGTCCGCCGAGCCGGCTCATTTCCAGCGTGCCGGTCTGCTGGTAGATGTAGCCGCTCAAGGCAAACGTCAGTGCGGCGAGGAAACCATGCGCCACCATGATGAGCACTGCGCCGGTCACGCCAATGAGGTTCAGGCTGGCAATGCCAAGGAAAATGAAGCCCATGTGTGCCACGCTGGAATTGCCGATGAGCAGGTTCAGGTCCTTCTGCCGCATCGCCACCCAGCCGACATACAAAATGTTGCCGAGGCACAGCCAGGCGAGGATTTGCATCCAGCTTTGCGCCGCCAGCGGCAACAAGGGCAGCGCAATGCGGATGAGACCGTAAAGGCCAAATTTCTTCAGCACGCCCGCATGCAGCATGGCAGTCGGTGACGGCGCAGAACTGTAACCCAGCGGCGCCCAGGTATGAAACGGCCAGAGTGACACCAGGATGCCAAAGCCAAACAACAGCAGCGGAAAGATGAAATTCTGCGCTTTGGCCGCGAGCGGATGCGCCTGGACATATTCGATGAGTTTCGGGATGTCGAACGTGTTCGCGCCGGATTGCAGGTAAAGCGCGATGAGGCCGATGAGCGCGATCAGGGCGCCAACGCTGAGGTAAAGCGTGATCTGGAACGTCGCGTAGTTCTTCCGTTCGCCGCGGCCCCAGACGCCGATCATGATGAAGGTGGGCACCAGCGCGAGTTCGTGCAGGAAATAAAAGCAGAACAGGTCCAATGAGGCAAAGGCGCCGAGGATGCCGCCGCTCATCACCAGCAGCAGGATGTAAAATTCCTTCTCGCGCGACTGGATTTCAAACGAGCAACACGTCGCTGCAAACGCGACGATCGCGCCCATCAGGATCAGGCCCACGTTGATACCGTCCACCCCGACGTGATAACTGATGCCCAGCGATTCCACCCACGGGATCTGCTGTTCGAACTGGTAACCCGCATGACCGGTGACAAACTGGCAAAACATTTTTATCGCCAGCAGCATCGAGATGAACGTGGCGAGCAGGGCGACGGCGCGGATGATGACGCGGTAATTGCGCGGCACGAAAACCAGCGCCAGCGCCGCCAGCAGCGGCCAACCCAAAATGTAGGTTAAAATGGACATCGTTATCTTAATGCCAAATAGAGCACTACGGCCACGCCGAGCGCGAACAGGAAGGCGTAGGTCTGGAGATTGCCGGTCTGCAGGAGGCGCAACGCGCGGCCGGAGAAATCCGTGCCGCCGCGAACCAGGCCGATGCCGGCCCAGTCCACCACCCAGCGATCGATTAAATCCGCCACCCGGGCGATGAAATCATGCGCGCGGATGAAAGTGGCCTCGTAAATTTCGTCGAAATAAAACCGGTTCTTCATCGCTGTCGCCAAACCGCCCAGTTTCGCGGGCAACGGATCGTACGCGGCGTCCTGGTACAACGCCCGTGCGGCAAAAAAACCGACCGCCACAAGCGCCAGACCGGTCAACGCGCCAGCCGGCGACTTCGCGAACGGCTCATTGATTCTTTGGACCAAGGACAGGCCGGATTCGTCCGGGGAGAATTGTGCCGTGTAAATGTCACTGATAGGAATGATCCCGCCGATGACCGCGAACACCGCGAGGACAATCAACGGCCAGGTCATGACCGCCGGCGACTCGTGTGCATGGCCGGCGGCTTCCGTCCGGGGTTTGCCGACAAACGCGACGTAAAACAGCCGGAACATGTAGAACGCCGTCAAGCCGGCCACGGCCGCGCCAAGCAGGAAGAGCGGGATGTTCTTTTGTTCGAGCGCCTGAGCCAGGATGGAATCCTTCGAGTAAAATCCGCTGAACGGTGGCACGCCGCTCAAAGCCAGGGTGCCGATCAAAAAGGTCCAGAACGTGATGCCCATCTTCTTGCACAGGCCACCCATTTTCCAGATGTCCTGTTCCTCGTGCAGAGCGTGAATGACCGAGCCGGCGCCGAGGAACAGCAACGCCTTGAAAAAGGCGTGCGTAGTCAGGTGAAACATCGCCGGCGTTGGGCCAGCCAGGCCGACCGCCATGACCATGTAACCGAGTTGCGACAATGTCGAGTAGGCGAGGATGCGCTTGATGTCGTTTTGCTGGACGGCAATCAACGCGGCGAGCAAGGCGGTGAAGCCGCCGATATAAGCGATGACCTGCTGCGCCGTCGGGTCCAGCAGGAAGAAGATCCGGCAAAGCATGTAGACGCCAGCGGCTACCATCGTTGCGGCGTGGATGAGGGCGGAGACCGGCGTCGGGCCTTCCATGGCGTCCGGCAGCCAGACGTGCAGCGGAAATTGCGCGGACTTGCCCATGGCGCCGCAGAAAATCAAAAGTCCGGCGACGCTGGCGATGGTTCCGAGAGCCGCTGGATTGGCAACCAGAGTTTGCTGGAGCGTGCTGAAATTCAACGAACCGAGTGCGGTCCACACCATCAGAATACCAAGCAGAAACCCGAAATCGCCAAGTCGGTTGGTGAAAAACGCTTTTTTGGCCGCATCGGCGGCGCTGGGTTTTTCGAACCAGAAACCGATGAGCAGATAGCTGGAAACGCCGACCAATTCCCAGAAAATGAACATCATCAGGAAATTGTTCGCCAGCACGATGCCGAGCATCGAAAACGTGAACAAGCTCAGACACGCGAAAAAGCGCGAGAACCCCCGGTCGGCGTGCATGTAGCCGAACGAATAAATATGGATCGCCCCGCCGACGCCGGTGACGATGAGCATCATCATCAGGCTCAGGCGATCGAGCTTTAGCCCGAAATCCACGCTCAAATTGCCGATGGTCAGCCAGTTGGTGATGGACTCGGTGCTGGTCCAGTGATTCGGCGTGCCGAGATGAACCGACAGGGTCAAGGCGACCGTCAGGATGAACCCGGTGACAATGGCGCCAATGGACAGAAACGCGCTGAGGTTGCGCCAGCGCAGCGTAAACAAGGTGATGCCCGCCGCCGCGAACAGCGGCAGGAACAAAATCAACCAGGGCAGTCCTTCGCACTTCATGGCAAAATGGTTGAATCGTTGAATTGTTGAATTGTCACAACGGGTTCGTTGTCGGACATGTCGGCCGATTCAACAATGTAACAATTTAACGGTTTGATAAATTTGTATTCGTTCGTCTGCATCTGGTTCAATCAAAGTTTCATGCTCGTCAGGTCTTCGACGTGCGCGGTCTGGCGTTTACGGTAGAGCGCGACGATGAGCGCCAAGCCGACGGAGACCTCCGCAGCGGCGACGGTGATGATGAAAAAGACGAGGACCTGGCCGTTGAGATTGTTGTTGAACCGGGAAAACGAGACCAGCGCGAGGTTGGCTGCGTTGAGCATCAGCTCCAGCGACATGTACATGACCAGCAGGTTGCGGCGGGTGATCACGCCGAGCAACCCCAGGCAAAACAGCAGGGCGCTCACGGCGAGATAATGTTCGAGTCCAACAGTCATAGGGTGTTGAATCGTTGAACGATTGAATCGTTGAACCGGGAAGACCCCCCGCCGGCAGAACGGTTTAACGGTTCGACGTTTTTAACGATTAAACGGTTTTTCATTTCAAATCTTTTTTGGTCAATAAAATCACGCCCATCATCGCCACGAGCAGCAGCACGGAGACGACTTCAAAGGGCAGCAGATATTGCGTGAACAGGAGGTGGCCGAGATTGGCGGGCTCGCCCTCCAGGGTCGAAGCCGGCAATCCGGCGCCCGGCCGGGCGGTCACCAATACCTTCAGAAAAATGGCCGCGATGGCGCCGACGGAGACCAGCCCGGCAATGAGCCCGAACTTTTTGATCCGGCGGCGTTCCTCCTCCTTCAAATCGAGCAACATGATGACGAAGAGGAACAGCACCATGACCGCGCCGGCATAGACGAGGATTTGCACCGCCGCGAGGAAGAACGCGTGCAGCAGCACGAACAACCCGGCCATCGATATGATGGTCAACACGAGGAACATCGCGCTGGTGACGGGATTGCGGCTGAACGGGTTGGCGATAACCAGCACGCCGCACAGCAGCGTCAGGAACGCGAACACGTAAAATAAAATGTCGGGCAATCCCATGGATTTGGATCAAACCTTCACCGGAAAATTTTCCTGCTCTTTTGCTTCCGCCAGCTTGTGTTTCCATTTCTCGATGCCGCCGTGCGTGCCACCGAGTTCGAGCAGCTTTTCCTTGTTGTAAATCATTTCTTCGCGGCTGGTGCCGGTGAGCGAGTAATCCTTTAGCAGGAAAATGGCTTCTTCCGGGCAGACCTCCTGGCAAAAGCCGCAGAAGATGCAGCGGAGCATGTTGATCTCAAATTCCGCCGGCATCTTTTCCGCGTTGGGGCGGTCGGCCAGCTGGCCGGCCGGGCCGGGCGGAATGATTCTGATGGCCTTGGGCGGGCAGACGAATTCGCAAAGTTGACAGGAAACGCACTTGGTGTTGCCTTCCTGGTCGCGCACGAGGTACGGCGCACCGCGATAGTCCGGCGGCACAGCCCACTTTTCCTCGGGATATTGCATCGTCACCTTCCGTTTGAAGAAGTGACGGACCGTGACCCTGAAGCCGTCAAGTATCGCCGGCAGGTAAAGCCGTTCCCAGAAATTCAATGGTTTGCGTTTGACGATCATTTAAATTTCAACTGCGCATCCACAAAATCACCGCGGTCACCACGATGTTCGCCAGTGCCAGCGGCAGAAACCGGCGCCAGCCCAGGTCCATCAGCTGGTCATAACGGAAGCGCGGCCACATCCAGCGCACCCAGATGAACGCCAGCAGGAACATGAACACCTTCGCCAGGAAAATCGCGATGTGCGCCACGCCGCCCGTCAGCGTCGCTGCCGGCTGGTCGAGCCCGAACCACGGCAGGGTCCAGCCGCCAAAAAACAGCGTCACCATCATCGCCGATGCGAGAATCATGTTCGCGTATTCCCCCATGAAGAACAGCGCAAATTTGATCGAGCTGTACTCGATGTTATAGCCGCCGGCCAGTTCCTGCTCGGCTTCCGGCAAATCGAACGGCGTGCGGTTGGTTTCGGCAAAGGCCGCGCCGAGGAAAATGGCGAAGGCCAGCGGTTGTTTGAACACCAGCCAGCTGAAAAGGCCTTGCGCCTGGTAACCGATCACGTCATTGAGGTTCAAACTGCCGACGAGCATAAATATCGGGATGACCGACAGGCCCATGGAGATTTCGTAGGAGATCATCTGGGCGCTGGAGCGGATGCCGCCGAGGAACGGGTACTTCGAGTTCGCCGCGTAGCCCGCCAGCACGATGCTATACACGCCCAGGGACACCATGCCGAACGTGTAAAGAATGCCGACATTCAGGTTGGCCAGCACCATCGGCTGATGCCCGATCTGCGAGCCAAACGGAATGACAGCGAGGTTGAGAATGGCCGGCATCAGGGCAATGGCCGGCGCCAGGATGAAATAAATCTTGCGGACGTGTGCCGGGGTGAATTCCTCCTTGAGGAAGGATTTGATGCCGTCCGCCGCCGGCTGCAGCAGGCCGAACGGCCCGACGCGGTTCGGCCCGATACGGTCCTGGATGAACGCACACACGCGCCGCTCGACCAGCACGACGTAGGCGACCATCGTCATCATGATGGAAAACGCGGCAAAAATCTTCACCGCGGTAAACAGGGTGAACTGTCCCGCCGGTGATTTCACCCAATCTGTGATTGCCGCAATCATTATTTAAATTTGTACCGTCGCCCCGGTGTCGCCGAGGCTCGCCCACGTCAAACCATTGAAGGCGGGCACGTCTTTCGCCATTTCGTTGAACAGGCCTTCGATGGTCAGGAACCCGTCCTGGCCCGTGACGTTATAAACCAGGTCATGCAAAAATTCCCATTCGGGCCGCGCCTCGCCGGGCGCCTCGACTGCTTTCATGAACTTCTGGACCCGGCCTTTGGTGTTGGTGAACGTGCCGCGCTTCTCGGCGTGGGCGCAGCCGGGCAACAAATAATGTGCCAGCTTCGTCGTCGCGTTCGGCAGGATGTCGCTCACGATGAGTGTTTCCAGCCGGCCCAGCAAATCCGCGCCGATGCCGTATTTCGTCACGTCCTCGCCGAAAACGATGAGCGTTTTGATTGTCCCGCTGCGGATGCCCTCGGCGATCTTCGGCAGGGCGGTGCCCATCGGATGGGCGGCAATCCCGGTCAATTGCGCGCCGTTACTGTTCGGATTTTTGTCCGGGCTGACGAGCAACTTGTCGCCTTCGCCGGAGCGAGGAACCGAATCGCTGAGAGCGCCCAGTTTCGCCTTCAATTTTGAAAGCAACCATAATTCCTCGTTGGTCTGCCGGGCGGAACCAACGATGGCTGCCGAACCCGCCAGAGCCTGCTTGAGCTTCGCCGCAATTTCAGTGAGTGCCGCCGTCCAGGTTGTCTTTCGTAGGACAGGCATCTTGCCTGTCTCTAACTTTTCTTCAGATGGAGACAGGCGCGACGCCGGTCCCACGGAACATACATCCTTCAAACGGTCTGCCCGGCCGATCCACTGGTAATTCAGCCGGCCGGCATCGCACATCCACGGGCCGTTGACGGCGTCGTTCTCACGCGGCGTGTAACGGTAAATCTTTTCCTCGCGCGAGCTGGTGAGGACATTGCAACCCGTCGCGCAACTCGTGCAGACGCTCCGGCTTTCCTTCAAGAACCAGACGCGCATCTGGAAACGGAAGTCCTTGGACGTGAGCGCCCCGACCGGGCAGATGTCCACGGTATTCAGCGTATAATTGTTGTCAAAAACCCTGCCGGGATACGCGGTGAGCGTATTGTAGCTGCCGCGATTGACGATGCCGAGCGCGTCGTCACCGGCGATGTCCTTGGTAAACCGGATGCAGCGGGTGCACAGGATGCAGCGTTCATCGTCGAGCACGATGCGGGGGCCGAGGTCTACGCTCTTGGGTTTATGGACCTTGGGCTCGACAAAGCGGCTGGCTGACTGGCCGTAATCCACCGAGTATTCCTGCAGCTTGCATTCGCCCGCCTGGTCGCAAATCGGGCAGTCGAGCGGATGGTTGATCAGCAGGAATTCGAGCACACCTTCGCGCAGCTGTTTCACGCCGGGCGTGTTCGAATAAATTTCCATGCCGGGCGAAACCGGCGTGGCGCAGGCAATGGCCGGGCGCGGCGATTTGACGATTTTCGCCGTGCCGTCGGGATTCAAAACCGGTTTGCGGTCCGGGCCGAGCGCCGGGGTGCCGAACTCGACCAGGCACATGCGGCAATTGCCGGCGATGGGCAGCTTCGGATGATAGCAATAATGCGGCACATCCGTTTTCGCCAGTTCACACGCCTGGATCATGGTCGTGGGCACGAGTTTGCCCGACCAATCGGCCATAAGGCGAGGCACCTCAATTTCGTGCCCGTCCACCTTCACCTTGATTTTTTCAATCGCAGGTGTGGGCTTGGTTTCGGTTATGACGGTTGCGCTCATTTAATTTTCCCGCCAACGGAAATAATTTTCTGCTTCAAAAATTCTCTGATTTCGCTGCTGATTTGGTCACCGGGGAGAGTGCAATAACCAACGTCTCGAGAAAATAATATCCAAACCATCGGATAGATCCAAAGGGCATGGAAAGCCCCCCATTTTATCTCTGTTGATGCCCATCCACTTTTCGCTTTGCAAAAATCGTCTGTAAATTCGTAATCAACCTTTCCGCCAAATTTTTTGAAACGGGCAAGGGATTGTTTAAGCAGCGCAAAGTAAAAAAAGAAAAGGAAGATAGCTGAAAAGCCAAGTATCCCCAAAAGCACTTCAATGAATCCAGTAACCGCATGGGCCTCGAGATACATAAAGAGAACCAGCGCCATCAACACGCTGAGCATGAGAAAGGCTTTCTTGAGAATCCTGAAGAAAAATTTGCCCGAAGCATATTTGATATGCTTCTCAGTAATTTGAATTGTGAATTGAAAGGTCACTTTTCCAAATCAATGATGTGCCCCAGCCGGTGTTATCGTTTCATCGCGCGCCGCGGCATTTTTCATCGCGCGCCGTTCCTCGTCCGCGGCGCCTTTGGCTACAAATTCATCCTTGAACTTGGCCACAAAGCTTTGCACCGGCCAGGAGCAGGCCTCGCCAAAGGCGCAGATCGTGCGGCCGCCGGGAATGTTGTCGGCGATTTTGATGAGGTAATCCGCATCGCCAGCCCGGCCTTCACCGTGGCTGAGGCGATGCAGGGCCTTGCTCATCCAGAGCGAGCCTTCGCGGCAGGGAGTGCACTGGCCGCAGCTTTCATGCGCGTAAAATTCGGCGATGTTTGCCAGCGCCTCGACAATGTCGGTCGAGTCGTCCATGACGATAATGGCGCTGGAACCGCTCATCGAGCCGGCCTGGATCAACGAGTCAAAATCATAAGGCAAATCGAGCAGGTCCAAGTCCTTGCCCTTGATTTTGAATTTTTCGCCCGCCTTGAAAACCTTGGCCGACGAGCCGCCGGGAATGACCGCCTTGAGTTTCCTGCCCTCGCGCAATCCGCCGCCGAAGGCCGGGTCGTTGATGAGTTCACCAATCGTGGCCTTGCCGATTTCGATTTCGTAGTAACCCGGTTTTTTGACGTGGCCGCTGAGGCTGACGATGCGGGTGCCGGTATTGTTGGGGGTGCCGAGCCTGGTGAATTCCGCGCCGCCCATGGCCACGATGTGCTTTACGTTGCAGAGCGTCTCGACGTTGTTGACGATGGTCGGGCACATCCACAGGCCGAGCACCGCGGGAAAATATGGCGGTTTGATGCGCGGGTACGGCCGTTTGCCTTCGAGTGATTCGATGAGGCCGGTTTCCTCGCCGCAAATGTAGGCGCCGGCGCCGCGATGCACGTGCATCTCCAGGTCATAACCGGTACCCAGGATGTTTTGGCCGAGAAAATTTTTCGCGCGGGCCTCTTGCAAAGCCCGGTTCAACAACCTGGCGCCGTCGGGCATTTCACCCCGGATGTAGATATAGGCCAGGTGCACATCGTTGGCGAAGCATGAGATGATCATGCCCTCGATAAGTTGATGCGGGTCCTTGTAAATGATCTGGCGGTCCTTGAACGTGCCCGGCTCGGATTCATCCGCGTTGCAAATCAGGTAGATCGGCTTGCCGCTCTTGCGGTCCACGAACGACCATTTCAACCCGCACGAAAACCCGGCCCCGCCGCGTCCGCGCAAACCCGAGGCCATGACCTCCTGGCGGATTTGTTCCTGCGGGGTTTGCGTTTTGCCATCCGGCAGGGATTTGGACTGAATCGCGAGCGCCTTTTTGAGCGCCTCGTAGCCGCCGTGGCGCAAATAGCATTCGATATCGGGTGTGTAACCCGGTTCATCGGCGTGCTTCAGAATCAGTTTGTATTCCTGGGGCATGGCTAATTGCCTTGAATCGTTGAACGGTTGGACCGTTGAACGGTTGAACCGCCGTTGAAGGGTGCGCAGCACGGTTCCACGAGGTAACGATTCAACGATTTAACGAGCCTTGACTGGCCGTTGAAACCGGTTAGCCTGCTTGACGCTCCGGCTTGCCCGATGGTGTAACGGTAGCACAGCAGACTCTGAATCTGTTTGTCATGGTTCAAATCCATGTCGGGCAGCCAATGAACCAAGGCTGAAAGCTGAAGGCTAAAAGCTGAATTAAACCGATTATTCATCTGCACCCTCCCACAATTTCATCGGCTTTTGCGTTGCTCACGGCTGCGTGAAAGTCATCGTTGCACATCATCACCGGCGCGGTGCCGCAACTTGCGAGGCATTCGACAAATTCAACCGTGAACTTCCCGTCCGGCGTCGATTGCGGGCCGTGTTTGTGGGCATCCAGACCCAGCTTTTCGCAAAAATGCCGGTGCAGTCCATACGCACCGCCCAACGCGCAGCTCAGCGTCCGGCAGACCTTGATCTGGTATTTGCCCATCGGTTGCTGCCGGAGCATCGGATAAAAGGTTACCAACTCGTAAATATTGATGGGCTGCAACTCAAGTTTTCTCGCCGTCCATTCGACTGCTTCCTGCGAAATCCAGCCGAAGTGGTCCTGGAGGGCGTGTAACACCATGAGGGACGCCGCGCGTTTGGACGGGTAATGGGAAATCAATTCATCCACCGTCGCCGCCAGCGCGGCGGGTACGGCAAAACCGCCCTGGGACCGGAGCGGATTCGGAATGGGTTCGGTGTGCGCGGCGTTCATCGGTCACATTCCCCCATCACGAAATCCAGCGACCCGAGGATCACCACGGTGTCGCTCATCATGTGGCCGGGCAACAGATGGGACAGGATGCTCAGGTTCACAAAACTGGGCGAGCGGATCTTCATCCGGTACGGGGTGCCGCCGCCGCGGCTCTGAATGTAAAAGCCGAGTTCGCCCTTGGGATTTTCGTGGCCAAAATAAATTTCGCCGGGGGGCACATTCATGCCTTGCGTCACCAGGATGAACTGGTGGATCAATTCCTCCATGCCGGTCAAAACCCGGTCCTTCGACGGCAAAACGATTTTGCCGTCGGCCACGTTCACCGGCTCCTTCGATCGGTTCTCGAACCCGCCGGGGATTTTATCGAGGCACTGGTGGACGAGGCGGACGCTCTGGCGCATTTCCTCCATGCGCACCAGGTAACGATCGTAACAATCGCCCACCGAGCCGAGCGGCACGTCGAACTGCAAATCCGGGTAGCAAAGATAGGGCTGTGCCTTGCGGAGATCATAATCCACGCCGCTGCCGCGCAGGTTGGGGCCGCTCAGGCCATAATCAATCGCCGCGTCTTTCGTGATGACGCCCACATCCCGGGTGCGGTCCACCCAGATGCGGTTACGCGTGAGCAAGGACTCGACCTCGGCGATATTGACCACGACCTCGTTGAGGAACTGGCGGACGGCGTCGCACCAGCCGGGCGGGGTATCGCGCGAAACGCCGCCGATGCGGGTATAACTGGTGGTGAACCGCGCGCCGGAAAGCGCCTCAGCCAGGTTGTAAATTTTTTCCCGCTCGGTGAACGTGAGCAGGAACACCGTCAGCGCGCCCACGTCCATGGCATAAGCGCCGATGCCGAGTAGGTGGGACGAAATGCGCGCCAGTTCAGCGCAGATCACGCGGATATATTGGCAGCGCGGCGGCAATTTATCGTGAATTCCAAGGAGTTTTTCGACGGCCAGCGCATAAGCGACGTTATTGGCCAGCGGGGCGAGATAATCCAGCCGGTCCGTGTACGGGATAAACTGGGTGTAGGTCATGTTCTCGGCGATCTTTTCGTCGCCGCGATGCAGATAACCGACGTCCGGCACGGCCCGGGTGATCAGCTCGCCGTCCAGCTCCAGCACGATGCGCAGGACGCCGTGGGTGGCCGGATGCGACGGGCCCATGTTCAGCACCATCTTTTCGCCCTGCATGTCCTGCAGTTCCTCGACCGCCGACGCAACTTGCGCGGCGGGGTCTTTGACGGCGATGTTTTGGACTTCGGACATGAAAATCAGTCTTCCGGGGTTCGCACGCGCGGCTCCCGTTCGATGGCATCTTTGCCGCCCGGGACGGTGACGAACGGTCCGCCGGCCATCGGCGCGGGTCGGGTAAAAGCCACCTCCGGCAGGTCGCTGTTTTTGCCGGCGAGCGGGAAATCCTTGCGCAACGGGAAATACGGGTAGCCGTCCCACATCAAAATGCGGCGCAAGTCGGGATGACCACGAAAGCGGATGCCCATCATGTCGTAGATTTCGCGCTCATGCCAGTCGGCGGTGCGCCAGACGCCGGTGATGGTCGGCAGCTCGGATTTTTCCTCGCTCACATCGGTTTTGAGCCGGAATTCACAGTGCTGCGCGAGACTGCGCAGGTGATAAATGACCGTCCAGCGCGGGTCAGCGCCATAGTTGTCGAGGCTGCTGATGTCCACGAGGTAATCGAAGCCCAGGTCACGCTTGGCAAATTCGCACACGGCCACGATTTGTTCCGCGTCGGCGAGCTGGACGGTGAATTCGCCGTGAAACCCGGTCGGTTCGGAGATTAAATCGCCGAATTTGGCTTTGAGCTTGTTGGCTTGTTCCAGCGCGGTCACGTTTCAAAAATTAACCCTGGACCAATCTGGATGAAAAAGCCATTGGCTGCCTGCCTCCAAAAAAATTCATATCCATCCGTATCAATCCGTGGTTGAAATCAAATTCAAATCAAACGGCTGCTTGCTTGAGTGTGGCCAGCAGCGGCTCGTGTTGCACCTTGTTTTGCAACTTCATCAGCGCGTCGAGCAAAGCTTCGGGCCGGGGCGGGCAGCCCGCCACGTACACGTCCACCGGCAGGATGCGGTCCACGCCCTGCAGGACGGCATAGCTGCGATACATGCCCCCGGTGGAGGCGCAAGCGCCCATGGCGATGACCCATTTCGGCTCGGCCATCTGGTCGTAAATGCGCTTTACCGCCGTCGCCATCTTGTAGGTGACCGTCCCGGCGACGATCATTACGTCGGACTGGCGCGGCGAGAACCGCATCACCTCCGAGCCAAACCGGGAAATATCGAAGCGGCTGGCCCCCGCCGCCATCAGTTCAATGGCGCAACAAGCCAGGCCCATGGGCATCGGCCAGAGCGAATTCTTGCGGAACCAGTTCAACGCGGCGTCGATTCGGGTGACGATGACATCCCCTTCAATTTTAGAATCGTAGCCGATTTCACTCCATGTTTGCATAAACAGACGCACCCAAAAAGGTGCGCTAAACCCAACATAAACAACGGTTACAGAGGGAACAAGTTAAATTGTGAATTTTTTCACAAAGTTTTTCTCCGGAAAAGTTTCACCTGGATTTAACAAGGCTGATTGCGCCAAATCTGCTATCAAGTTGCGCTTGTGAGCCGGGCCAGAATGGGTAGAATCAAAAAAGGCGGTCGGTTTGAATGATGAAAACGTTTGCCGAATTGAATTTTCCGGGACGACTGATAGCTGTCGAGGGACTCGACGGGTCGGGCAAGTCTACGCAGATTTATCTGCTGAAGCGCTGGCTGGAGGCCGAGGGGATCAAGGTTTATTTCAGCGAGTGGAACTCCTCGGAACTGGTGAAGTCGGCCACAAGCAAGGGCAAAAAGCGGGAACTGCTCACGCCCACGACGTTCAGCCTCATCCATGCGACGGATTTTGCCGACCGCTACGAACGCCATCTGCTGCCGCTGTTGCGTGCCGGCTACGTGGTTCTGTGCGACCGCTACATTTACACCGCGTTTGCGCGCGACGTGGTGCGGGGCTGTCCGCCCGAATGGGTGCGGGGCCTCTACAATTTTGCGGTCCAGCCCGACCTCACAATTTTCTTCAAGGCGGAGCTGGAAGTATCGCTCCATCGAATTCTCGAGGGCCGGCCGAAGTTGAAATTCTTTGAGGCCGGTATGGACCTGGGTTTGTCGAGCGATCCGTATGAGAGCTTCCGCATCTTCCAGGGCCGCATTTTGGAGCAATACATGGCCATGAGCGGCGAATTCAATTTCGTCGTAATGGACGCCAACCTGC
>CAYPSF010000012.1:0-48450 GCA_964413165.1 uncultured Bifidobacteriaceae bacterium | reverse complement strand
CGTTGGCCAGCTTGAGTTTTTCCTTGATGCGGGCGCTGTAAGCCTGGACGGTTTTAAAACCAACGTGTAGGTGGTCGGCGATCTGCCGTGTGTTGTGACCGAGGCCGAGCAATTGAAATACTTCCAGTTCACGATTGCTTAATTGTTCAATGGGCGAAACGATTTCGGCCGGCCGGCCTTCCACGAATCTTTCGGCCATCAAGGCGGCAATTTTGTCGCTGACGTAAAATTGTCCGGCCAGCACGCAGCGAATGGCCTGAATGACTTTTTTGGCCGCTTCGCGTTTCATAATATAGCCGCGGGCTCCGGCCCGCAGGGCGCGTTCGGCATAAAGCGCTTCGTCATGCATGGAAAGCACCAGCACCGTCACAGCCGGGAACAGGTCCTTGATGCTTTTGATTAATTCGATGCCTGACCCATTTTCAAGCGAAATATCCACAATGGCGACCCGAGGCTGGACAGTCCGAATGATTTCCAATGCTTGCGGCTCATTGCTGGCTTCACCGCAGATTTGGAGATCAGCCTCTTGGGCGATCAAATTTACCAACCCCTCGCGGACCAGCGGGTGATCATCCACCAACACCAGTTTGACTTTTTGTGACATGCTCTTTTTCTCCCGGCTCGCCGTTGATCACCAGTGCGCAGGTGACCCGTGTGCCTGGTAAGCAAGACAGACGTTCGATGCCAAAGGTTGCACCAATCATGCTGGCGCGGTAGGCCATGATGCGCAATCCCAACCCATCGCCATTACGGGCATTTTCAGGCAGCCCCAGGCCGTCATCAATGACGGTGAAAACGATTTCATGGCCGGTGGAATCAAGGCGGATATTGATATGTCTGGCTTTTCCATGCCGGATCGCATTGGTGATGGCCTCCTGTGCGATCCGATACAAATGGGTGGCGATATTTGCGTTATTCATGCCAGACAGCAGTGTGTTTTGGTTACATTCAAACTGGCAGGACACCTTGAATCGCTCACTGGTACCGGCCGCGAGTTCCTGGAGATTATCCGCGAGCTGACCGGCTTGGATTTCAATGGGATGAAGACTTCGCGCCAAGGTGCGGGTAAGCTCGATGGCTTCTTCGATCAATTCCACCACCCGATCAGCCTCTGCCTCTTCCGGCAGTGACTGGTTGGCCAATCTTTGACCCAGGAGCTGGCCGGCCAGCGCCGTGCCGGTCAGATGCTGGCATAAACCGTCGTGCAGATCGTAGCCAATCCGACGCGCCACCCGCTCGCTGGTTTCCAGAAGTTCCTTTTGCAATCGGGTTCGCTCCTGGATTTCCTTGGTCAACGTGGCGGTTCGCTGACTTACCCGCTCTTCCAATTCCTTGTGCGTGGTTCGCAGTCTGCCCAGCAGCACGACCACGACCAGGTAGAACACGAACATGATCGTCGCGTTCCAGATTGGAACAAAGTAACCGGAGTAGCGCACTCCGGCGATGAAGTCGGTGAAAATCCAGGCGATCACGCTCAACGCTGAGATCAGTCCCCCAAAGGAACCGCCGACAAACCACACAGCCAGAAACACCGCGAGCAGGTAAAAAATGAAGAAAAAGGTTTCGTAACCGGCCAGATAATCCACAAACCCGATCGCGATCACGATCCCAAGGCATAACGCCATCAAAGACGGCTTCGACCAGGTCTCGAGTCGTGTGATCCGTGTAGCCATGCCGAGCTCAGATTAATCAGCATTTGAATTAGAGGCCATGCAAAACTTGAAAAGCAAGGAAACCTTCGCCCAAAGGAGAGCGGACGCCTCTAATAAATGGAACGGGTGATAGGCCAACGCCTCAGGATCAAACCAGGGCGTCCGTTTCAATTACCGGCCGCAGCACTGCTTGTATTTCTTGCCGCTGCCGCAGGGGCAGGGGTCGTTGCGGCCGACTTTCGGGCCCGTGCGGACGGGCTTGGCTTTTTCCGCGGCTGCCGCGGCTTCGCTGACGACGTCGCTGGCTTTTTTGCCGGAGGGATCCGCCGCCGCGCCGCCGCCAAAGGCGCTGGTGCTCTGATGCAGCGTTTGTTGCGGAACATTCTTCAGGAAATTTTCGAATGCCATCATGGACGACGCGCTGCGGAAGATGTTGTGGCAGATCTCGGTCTTCACGTTGACCATGAGTTCGTCGAAAATCTTGAATGCCTCGGCTTTGTATTCGATGAGCGGGTCGCGCTGGCCGTAACCGCGCAGGCCAATGCTGTAGCGCAGGCTGTCCATTTCGTAGAGGTGCTCCTGCCACAGCCGGTCAATCGCGCTGAGGATGGTGAAGCGCTCAACCTCCTTCAAGGCCTCCGGGTTTTCAAAGCTGATTTTGAGGTCGTAAGCCCTGCGAACACTGTCGGAGATGAAATTGCAGACGGCGAACTGCGCCGGGCTGAGCCCGTCGAACAGCGAGCCGGATACAGGATGTTCCTTGCCGGAATCGGCCGCCTTGAGGATTTCCGCCTCCGGCAGGCCGATGGGGAAATTCAGGTTTACCCAGTCGGCCAGCGGCCGCGCCTTCCATTCGCTGAATTCAGAGTCTCCCGTCGTGAATTGAGCGACCTTGTCCACGACCACCTCTTCCATGATGTCCATGAGCCGGTCGCGCACGTCCTCGCCGTTGATGATTTCATTGCGGAAGCCGTAGATGACCTCGCGCTGCTTGTTCATCACGTCGTCAAATTCGAGCGTGCGCTTGCGGATCTGGAAATTGTGTTGCTCGACACGTTTTTGCGCCGATTGGATGGAGCGGTTCAGCCACGGATGCGTCAGTTCATCGCCTTCCTCGAACCCGATTTTCTCCATCATTTTCCCAATGCGGTCGGAACCGAACAACCGCATCAAATCGTCTTCCAGCGAGATGAAAAAGTGTGAAGAGCCGGGGTCGCCCTGGCGGGCGCAACGGCCGCGCAACTGGCGATCAATGCGCCGCGCCTCGTGCCGTTCCGTGCCCATGACATGCAACCCGCCGACCTCAGGTACGCCGGGGCCGAGTTTGATGTCCGTGCCGCGGCCGGCCATGTTGGTGGCAATGGTTACCCCGCTGCGCTGGCCGGCGTGGGAGACGATTTCGGCCTCCTGCTGGTGGTATTTCGCGTTGAGCACGGAATGGATGATGCCTTCGCGCTTGAGCATCCGGGAAAGCTGTTCGCTGACTTCAACGGAAATGGTGCCGACCAGGATCGGACGGCCCTGGGCATGGATTTGTTTGATTTCGTTGAGGACGGCGTTGAATTTTTCCCGCCGGGTCTTATAGACCGCATCATTCGCGTCCTTGCGGGCGATGGGACGGTTGGTGGGGATGACGAGGACACCGAGTTTGTAGATGTCGAAAAATTCGGAGGCCTCGGTTTCGGCCGTGCCGGTCATGCCGGCCAGTTTTTGATAGAGCCGGAAGTAGTTTTGAATGGTAATGGTGGCCAGCGTCTGGGTTTCGCGCTCGATTTCGACGCCTTCCTTGGCTTCGACGGCCTGATGCAGGCCGTCACTCCAGCGGCGGCCGGGCATGAGCCGGCCGGTGTGCTGGTCCACAATGAGGACCTTGTTTTCCTGGATAACGTATTCCACGTCGAGCTGATAGAGGCTGTACGCCTTGAGCAATTGCGAGATGGCGTGGATCTTTTGCGCCTTGGATTCGAAGTCCTGCTGCACCTTGGTTTTCTCCTCCATGCGTTTGCGTGCATCGGGTTCCGGGCCGGCGTCAATCTCGTGCAGGGCGGTGGTGAGGTCGGGCAGCACAAAGGCCTCGGGATCTTTCGGGCTGATAAAATTGCGGCCTTTCTCGGTCAGGTCGGCCTCGTGGCCTTTTTCGTCAATGGCGAAAAGCAACTCCTCCTTCTCCCGGTAGAGTTCAACCTTCTTCTGGTCTTTGTGCAATTCCAACTCGGCCTGGTTCATCAGCTTGAGATGCTCCGGGTCTTCCAGAATCTTCATCAGCCCCTCGGATTTGGGCTGGCCGGTTTTGACGCGGAACAGCAGCAGGCCGATTTCACGTTCCAGCCCCCCGGCGTCCGTGACATTCGAGCCGTCCGTGGGATTTAATTTTTTGATCAGGGCCTCGGCCTCGGACAAAAACCGGGCGCAGAGCCGTTCCTGCGCGCGAACGAGCGATTCGACCAGCGGCTTCCATTGGCCATATTGCTCGTCGTACGTGTGGACGGACGGGCCGCTGATGATGAGCGGCGTGCGCGCCTCGTCAATCAGGATGGAATCCACCTCGTCCACGATGGCGAAGTAATGGCCGCGCTGGACCTGGTCTTCTTTGCGCGTGGCCATGCCGTTATCGCGGAGATAATCGAAGCCGAATTCGGCGTTGGTGCCATAGGTGATGTCGCAGGCGTATTGCTCGCGCCGGATCCGGGGCGGCTGGTCATGCAGGATGCAACCGACGGTCAGGCCCAGAAATTTGTAAATGGCGCCCATCCATTCGGAGTCGCGCGCGGCCAGGTAGTCGTTGACGGTGACGACGTGCACGCCGCGTCCGGTGAGCGCGTTGAGATAGACGGGCAGGGTGGCGACGAGCGTTTTGCCTTCGCCGGTGGCCATTTCGGCAATGCGCCCGCTGTGCAGCCCGTAACCGCCGATGAGTTGCACATCGAAGGGGATCATCTCCCAGGGCAGCG
Organism: uncultured Bifidobacteriaceae bacterium; assembly: GCA_964413165.1. Lineage (GTDB taxonomy): Bacteria > Verrucomicrobiota > Verrucomicrobiia > Limisphaerales > UBA11358 > UBA11358. The sequence goes on along the minus strand of CAYPSF010000012.1, from coordinate 43,847 downwards.
GATGCTCGCGTACGATGATGTCGGTCTTGCGTTCCGTGAGCCGGCGGCAGGCGTTTTTGACGACGGCGAACGCTTCGGGCAGGATTTCATTGAGCGTCCGGGCCAGTTCCGTTTTGTCCTGGATGGGGGATAATTGCGTCTTCCAGGCGGCGGTTTTTTGGCGCAACTCATCGTCGGAAAGCTTTTGCAATCCGGCCTCGATCTCATTGATCTGGCGGACGAGCGGCCAAAGTTTCTTCAGTTCGCGGTCGTTCTTAGACCCGAAAATCCATTTCAAAAAATTCACGGTAAACCTAAATCGTCAGTTGAAAATAGGACCCAGACGCTACGCGAAGGAACGCAAAGCGTCAAAGCGAATCGCTGGTCAAAACGACGAGAAGCGGGCGGAAGTCCGGCGGCGGGTCTAAATCTCTCAGGTGGCCGGCTGCGTCGGCAGCGGTTTGGCCCGGGGTGACGGATTCGGCTGGGGCGGCATGGCATCGTGAACGATGATTCCGGCGCGTTTGGCCGCTTCGGAGATGAGCTTGAGATGGGGTTCCAGCGCCGGATCCTGACTGTGCTTGGACAACAGGCGGTCGGCATAGCCTCGAATGATGGCGAGGATATTATTTAATTCATGCGCGACGGCAGGCGCGATGTGCCGGGTCGAATCAAATTTCTGGATGATTTCGGGCGAACCACCCGGGTTGGCAGCCGACTCAGCCATTTTTTTGTAGATGTTTTCCAGTGGTGACATCGCAACCACGCACAGCATCTTGCACGCCAGATTTCTGGCGGCGGAGAAGGCTCAATTTTCTCGAGCGGGTGGCGGGCGATGGCCGCATGGCCTTCCGGGTTTCCGGTTGAACGGGACATTTTGTTCCGAAGCAGGACAACAAATTCCGCGTCAATCACAGGCTGGCATCTTTTGGCCGGTCCGGTATCCTGCGGACGCCATTACGGATGAATACCTCGACTGCAGCTCTCGGCCTGATTGCCGGCAACCGTTCGTTGCCGCTGGAATTTGCCCGGCAGGCGCGCGCTGCCGGGGTCAAACGGCTCGTGGCCGTGGCGGTTGAAAATGAGACCGATCCGGCACTGGCCTCACTCGTGGATGACATTGTCTGGCTAAAGGTTGGCCAGCTTTCAAAAATGATATCCGCGTTTGCCGACCGCGGGGTGAAGCAATGTGTCATGCTCGGCCAGATTGCGCCGAAACACCTTTTTGATTTGCGTCCCGATTTGCGCGCGATGGCGCTGCTGTTCCGGCTGAAGGAAAAAAACGCCCACACGATTTTTGGCGCGGTGGCCGATGAAATGAAAAAGGACGGGATTGAATTGGTTGAGGCTACGCCGTGGTTGAAGCCGCTGATGCCGCAACTCGGATTTCAACTCGGCCCCCGGTTGACCAGCGAGCAACAAGCGGACGTGGAATTTGGTTACCGCCTGGCCAAGGAGGTCTCGCGCCTGGAAATCGGCCAGATCGTCGTGGTCAAGAACGGGACCGTGCTGGCGGTTGAAGGTTTTGAAGGGACGGACCAATGTCTCGCCCGCGGAGGAGGACTCGCGGGCAAACACGGCGGGGCGGTCGCCGTCAAGGTGGCCAAACCCACCCATGATATGCGGTTCGACATCCCTTGCGTTGGTTCGCAGACGCTGGAAACCTGTGCCCGCTCGGGAATTGCCGTGCTGGCCCTGGAAGCCGGGAAAAGCCTGCTGCTGGAACGCGAAAGCTGTGAATCACTGGCCCAAAAGAATAAAATATCCGTCACCACCATTTCCTGACACCCTTTACCCAATCCCAACTCCCAACCATGTTAACCTCACACGAACTATTCGGTTTCATGTCGCCCGGTCTGGCGAACGATATCATCACGTTCACCTTTGAATCGGACAAGCCAACCTATCGCGCCACGCTTAACGCCGTTGCCCAGGCGCAGCACGTGCGGCCGGTTTTTCTTGAGCGCCAGCCCAAAGCCCAGCGGCATGCGGCCATGCTGGCCATGCTGGCCCGGCCGCCGCTGGATCTGGTTGCGGGCGGCCTGATTCGCACCTGGCTGGTAAAAAAGCACCGGGCCATGCTCGTGGATTTTTTGAACGCGCTGGAAATCAAAAACGAAGAGGGCGTGGTGGATCAGCTGCCGGAGAACATGGACGACGGGAAATTGAAGTCCGCCATTGAAGTGCTGCTCGCAAAATACCCGGCCGAAGCCGTGGCGGTTTATTTGAATGCGTTCAACGACATGAACGAGGCCAACTGGGCGAATCTGAAAAACATGTTGGAATCGGATTCCCGGCTGCAGCTGGGGGCGGGCGTTTGAAGATTAACCGGGATGTTCCGGCGGCGGAAGATTCCCGGATGGAGAATTCGCCGGGTCACCGGATGCCCATCCCTGGCTGGAGCCGCTCCGGTTGGGCGGGGTTGGTGATGGTCGGTGGTGCGTTTGTGCTGGCCGCCGCGCTTTCCTGGCGCCGCTGGCCCGACCTGCTCGTCGACTTCGGGACGCAGCTATATCTGCCGTGGCGGATTTCCGACGGTGAAGTGCTCTACCGCGACACGATGTATCTGACCGGCGGGCCGTTGTCGCAGTATTTCAACGCGCTGCTCTTTAAGGTGTTTGGGGTTTCGCTTCGGACGCTGATTTTTGCCAATCTGGCTATTACGGCGGGGATATTGGCGCTGGTTTACCGGCGATTTCTGGCCGCGGCCGACCAGCTGGCCGCGACCATGGTCTGTCTGGGAATTGTACTGGTGTTTGCATTCCAGCATTCCGGATTGATCGGCAATTACAACTATATCACCCCCTATTGCCACGAAGTATTTCATGGGCTGATGCTTTCCATCCTGGTCGTGATCTGGCTGTCGAACTGGGTGGAGAAGCAGTCGATTCCGTTTGCCGCGGCGGCCGGCCTGGGCTCAGGACTGGTGTTTCTGACCAAACCGGACGTTTTTCTGGCCCTGGCCGTATGTGTGGCGGCGGCCTTTTTTGTTGTGTGTTTTGTTCACCGACGAACCGGTTTGGCAATGAAATCGTTGGCGGTATTCCTGCTCGCCGGCGGGGTTCCGTCGCTGGTTTTTTTTGCGTTTTTTCTGCGGGTGGAAGACTGGCGAGCCAGTGCGCAGGCATTGGTATCAGCGTGGATGCCGTTATGGCATACGTCCATGACCCAAAATCCATTTTATCAATGGTGTCTGGGAATGGACCGGCCATTCCTGCTTCTGGAAAACATGGTGACGTGTTTTGTTTGCATCGTAATGGTGACCGCGGTTTATGCGCTGGCCTTCCGACGCGGTTGGGAATCCAGGTTTCAGTGGTTGAAACCGGCGTGGCTGGTCTGGCTGCTGTTGGTCGTGCCGCTTTTGGTTTTGGCGATGGCGGTCAATTGGAGCGAGTGTGGCCGGGCATTACCTTTGCTGGGTTTGACGGTTTGTGGATTGCTGGCGCTGAATTATGGGAAGGCCGCTGCCCGACCCGCGCCGGTCTTTCCGCTGCTATGGAATGTGTTTGGCCTGGTGTTACTGGCCAAGCTGGGCTTTTTTACACGCATCTGGCATTACGGATTTGCGCTGGCCATGCCGGCGTTCGCCGGCGCGGTGTACTTGTTCGTCTGGCTGCTGCCGCTGCGGCTGGAACAAAGATTCCAGGTCTGCTTTCACTGGTTCCGCCTGGCCGCCTGCCTGGTACTGGTGACCGGGTTTGTCCGCCTGTTTGTCGACTCGGAATCCTATTATCTCCGGAAAAATACACCCGTAGGAATCGCGGGAGACCAAATTATGGCCTACGATTCCGCCACGGACCCGTTTCATGGCCAGGTCGAAGTCGCCCTGTCCTGGATCCAAAATCATGTTCCGCCGGAGGCGACCCTGACGGTTCTGCCCGGCGGAGCGATGATCAATTATTTGAGTCGCCGGGTGGATCCGACTCGCAGTCTGGATTGGACCCCGCCAGTTATTGCGGCGTTCGGCCAGACCAACATGATCGCCGCTTTCGAAAAAGGCAACCCCGACTATGTCTTGATCATTGCCCGAAGCACCACCGAATTCGGGGTGGGTTTTTTTGGCTACGACCCGCAGTACGGGGCGGAACTGATGCGCTGGCTGGACGAGCATTACGACCGGGTTTATCCGGCGCCGGAACCGGGGCAGGAAACCCCGGCCGGGAACCGGCCTTTCTTCAAGCTGCAAATCCTGAAACGGCGGCCGCCTGTTTTGCCGGCAGGAAACCATTGAAACGACCCCGCGCTTAACTATACTTGTCGCGCTTATGAAAAAATATCTCGTCGAATTCATCGGCACATTCTTTCTGGTGCTCACCGTTGGTATGACCGTCATTGGCCCCGGCGCCGCCGACCAACTGGCCCCGCTGGCCATCGGTTCGGCGTTGATGATCATGGTCTATGCCGGTGGCCACGTGTCCGGCGGCCACTACAACCCGGCCGTCACCGTGGCGGTATGGTTGCGCGGACGTTGTCCCCAGGCGGACGTGCCGGGCTACATTGGTTCGCAGCTCGTCGCCGGCATTGTGGCCGCATTCGTGGTGCTGGGGCTCAAAGGCGACCCCAGCGTGTCGTCCCAGGATTTACACGTCTTGCCTGCGCTGATTGCCGAACTGATTGGAACCTTTGCCCTTGCCTACGTGGTATTGAATGTGGCCACCGCTAAAAGCACTACGGGCAATTCCTATTATGGTCTGGCCATCGGTTTCACCGTGATGACCATGGCCTTTGCCCTCGGGCCCGTTTCCGGCGGCGCTTTTAATCCAGCCGTTGCCGTCGGCATCACCGTCATGAAGCTCGCCAAGGTTTCGAACTTGTGGATTTATCTGGTTGCCAACCTTGGCGCGGGCGCGCTTGCGGCTTACGCCTTTCGGTTCATCAATCCTGACGACAAATGATTTGGCAGTAACCACAATCGAAGCGGTCATGGCTATTCCCGGTTTTCTCCGTGTCGAGGCGGGTGACGCGCTGCTTTCGGTGAAACTGCAACCCCGCGCGTCCGCCAACGAAGTCGTCGGGCCGCTGGGGGCTGAATTGCGAATCAAGGTCAAGGCGCCGCCCGTGGATGCAGCGGCCAACGAAGCCCTCGTTGAATTGCTGGCCGGCTGGCTGGATTGCGGCCGGGGCCGGGTGGAACTGGTTCGCGGCCACAAGTCGCGGCACAAACTTGTGAAACTTCACGGGTTTAAGCCGGAAGAAGTGCTCGGGAAACTTTTGGGGCCGGGTCAGTCGGCGGCAGGCCAACCGGTTGAGGCCGGGGCGAAATGATTCAATATGAACAGCCCAAGCTCCGGTGATGTGATCCCTGCCGGTTCCACCCGGATGACCCGGCGGCGGATGTTGAAATATTCTGCCAGTGTGGCCGCCACGGCGTTTGCGGCGACGTTCATGCCGCCGAATGTGCGCCGCGCGCTGGCGGAGGCACCGGTGCGCCGCGCTTCGTTGAAGGACATCAAACACGTCGTCCTGTTGATGCAGGAGAACCGTGCGTTCGACCATTACTTCGGCACCCTGGCGGGCGTGCGCGGCTTTGATGATCCGACGGCGTTGCAGCTGCCGAACGGCCGGCCCGTTTTTTATCAGCCCGACCCGCATAATCCCGACGGCTATTTGTTGCCGTTTCATCTGGACACGCACAAGACCAACGCGCAGAAAATTCCGTCCACGAACCATGGTTGGAAGATCCAGCATGAAGCCTGGAACCAGGGCAAGATGGATAGTTGGGTACCCGCGCACCGCAAGGCGGATGGCGCGAATGGCCCTTACACGATGGGCTATTACACCCGCGCGGACATCCCGTTCCATTTCGCGCTGGCGGAAGCCTTCACGATTTGTGACGCGTATCATTGTTCCATGATGGGCCCGACTGCGCCGAACCGGATGTATTGGATGACGGGAACGATCGACCCGGAAGGTGAACATGGCGGACCCATCATGGACAACGACGTGATTCATGGTGGTTATCGCTGGATGACGTATGCCGAACGGCTGGAACAAGCGGGGATCAGCTGGAAGGTTTACCAGCAAGAGGACAATTATTGCACGAACGTGCTGGAATATTTCAAAAATTTCGTGAAAGCCGACCGATTCTCGTCCCTGCACCAGCGGGGCGCGACGCGCGGCCCCGAAGGCCAGTTTGAATACGACGCCCGGAACGACAAACTGCCCGCCGTCTCCTGGATCATGCCGACGAGTTATCAATGCGAGCACCCGGATTTCTTGCCGGCTGATGGCGCGGCGTTTATCGCCAGTAAGATTGACGCCATCGCCGCGAACCCCGAGGTGTGGGCCAAGACCGTTTTCATCCTGAACTACGACGAGAATGACGGGATCTTCGATCACGTGGCGCCACCGGTTCCGCCATCGGGAACGGAACATGAATTTATCCGTGGTGCGCCGATTGGCGCGGGTTTTCGAGTGCCGTGCATCATCGTTTCGCCGTGGACGGCGGGTGGCTGGGTTTGCAGCCAGCTATTTGACCATACTTCCGCGCTGCAATTTCTGGAACAATTCACCGGCGTGCGCGAGAAGAACATCAGTGCATGGCGGCGGCAGACATTTGGTGATCTGACTTCAGCCTTTCGTTTTGAGGATGAAAAGGCAGGGCAACCGACGTTGTTCGACACGAACACCATTCTCGCCGCGGCTCGCTACGAAGCGTCCAATCTGCCAGGGCCGAATCTAACCGGCATCAATCAAACCATGCCGACGCAGGAAAAAGGAGCCCGCAAACGCGTCTCATCGGTTGCGAAATAAATTCAGTTCCTTACCCGGCGCTGCGACCAGGAAATTTCGAAGAAATAAAATAATCATCCATCGTTAAACGGAACCAGATTGCTTCCCGCGTTGTCCACCGGGTGATCATTTCAGACAGTGTGGGATTTCCTGTCAGCCGAGTCCAAATTTCAGAAAGCATTGGACGAAAGCGCAGTGCTACCTCAATCAATTCCATGGCAGTTGACCCGGATAAATGTATCGTTTCCGCACCCGGCCTGTCTCATTTGAGGACAGGCAATGGGATTTTTTGGACCCGCTGATAATCGATTGAATAAGAAGCGTTATCGGAAGACTGGGACGCTTAAAGGCACCTAAACTGCTTTTCATCGGGACAAGGTTTACCCATGAATACGACTAATCACGAAGTTGAAACGCCGTCGGTCGAAGCCGCCCCAGGCTCACAAAACGGGCATTCGGCAAACGGCGTGGAAGGCTCCCGGGGCGTGGAACTCAACGCGCAGCTGGCGTTGGAGAATGCCAAGCTGGCGCAGGAAAACGCCGAGCTTTTGCAGGAGCGCGATTTGTTGCGCATGGTGATTGATAATTTGCCGGATTTCATTTACGCGAAGGACAAGCAGGGACGTTTCGTGCTGAACAATATCGCTCATGCAAACGATCTCGGGGTAAAATCACCGATGGAATTGAAGGGCAAGAGTGACTTCGATTTTTTTCCTCCCGAACTGGCGGCGCAATTTTATGCCGATGAAAAGAAAATCATTGAAACCGGCCAGCCGGTGTTCAATCAGGAGCAGTACAAGGGCAAGCCCGGCGACAAATCCGGCAAAAAATACTGGTCGGTCAGCAGCAAGGTCCTTTGGCATGATGCCGAAGGCAAGGTGTTGGGCACGGTGGGCATTACGCGAGACACCACGGCACAAAAGCGGACGGAAGCCAAACTGGCCTACGAACAGCAGCTGTTCCAGACCTTTCTGGAAACCACCCCGGACAACATTTATTTCAAGGATCGGGAGTCCCGCCTGGTCCGGGTGAGCCAGTCGAAAGTGGAGTCAACCTTTAGAGTCGTCCGTAAGACCCATCGCGCTGCCCACCCGAACGACAAACCGGATGAATGGCCGCCCCATCTGGCCGGAGTGAAGCCCTTCGCCGAATGGTTGATTGGCAAGACAGATTTCGACACCTTTCCGGAGGAGCATGCGCGCGTCGCTTTGGCAGAAGAGCAGGAGATCATCCGCACCGGCCAGCCCATCATGAACGTGCTTCAAAAGATGACCCTGTCCGATGGCTCGAACGCCTGGTGGCTCACGACCAAAATGGCCTGGCGCGACAAGGACGGGAATATCATTGGCACCTTTGGCGTCACGCGGGATGTGACCAAGCTCAAGGAGGCGGAGGAGACGCTGGATCGGGAGCGCATCCTGTTACGCACCCTGATTGACAACCTGCCGGACTACATTTACGCAAAGGACAAGCAGGGGCGTTTCGTGCTGAACAATGTGGCGCATGCCAAATCATTCAACTCCACGCCCAAGGAATTGCTGGGCAAGAGCGACTTTGACTTTTTCGCCCCTGAACTGGCCAAGCAATTTTTCACTGACGAGCAGAAAATCATTGAGACGGGCACGCCGGTGATCAATCAGGAGCAGTTCAAGGGCAAGATTGTTGGTGACAAGTCGAGCCAAAAACGCTGGTCGGTCAGCACCAAGGTGCTTTGGCGCGACGACCAGGGCGTGGTTTTGGGCACCGTCGGTGTCACCCGGGACGTCCATGAGATGAAACTGGCGCAGGAGTCCCTGCGTCATAGCGAGGACAAGTTACGCCAGTTCACCGTGCAACTGGAGCGCAGCAATCGCGAATTGCAGGATTTTGCCTACGTGGCTTCGCACGACTTGCAGGAACCCCTGCGAAAAATCGTGGTCTTTGGCGAGCGACTCAAGGAGAAGAACGCCGACAAATTTGCCCCCGAATCGCTGGATTATCTGGACCGGATGCAGAAGGCGGCGTCGCGGATGCAGGTTTTGATCAACGATCTGTTAACCTTTTCCCGGGTTACGACCAAGGCCCAGCCTTTCACGTCGGTCAATCTGGCCGAAGTGGCCGGTGGTGTGGTGGAAGATCTCGAAGGCCGAATCGAACTGGTCAAGGGACGCGTCGAAGTGGGGGCTCTGCCGGCGATTGATGCGGAACCGGTGCAGATGCGCCAGTTGCTGCAAAATTTGATCGGCAACGCGCTCAAGTTCCGCCGCCCCGAGGAACCCCCCGTCGTGAAAGTCGAGGCGCAACTCATCCCCGATCCCGCCGCCCCCGAAAAGAAACTTTGCCGGTTGACGGTCAGCGACAATTGCATCGGCTTTGACGAGAAGTATCTGGACCGCATATTCAACGTCTTCCAGCGGTTGCACACCCGGAATGAATACGAAGGGACCGGCATGGGGCTGGCCATCGTCCGGAAGATTGCATTGTATCACGGTGGTGACATCACCGCCAAAAGTAAACCCGGTGAAGGTTCCACATTTATCCTGACGATACCTGCGGCCCATCCCAAGCCAGACGTACCAACCGAAAACACAAACGAATAAAACAACCATGAAAACTGAAGGAAAAATGATTACCATTCTATTGGCCGACGATGATCCGGACGATCGGCAGTTGACCCGGGACGCTTTTGCGGAAAATCGCCTGGTCAACATGCTCCACACCGTGGAAGACGGCGAAGAACTGATGGAGTATTTGCGCCGTCAAGGGCGCTATACCGATCAGAAGAATTCGCCGTTGCCCGGGTTGATTTTGCTGGACCTGAACATGCCGCGCAAGGACGGGCGCGAGGCGCTCAAGGAAATCAAGGCGGACCCGGAACTGCGCCGGATTCCCATTGTCGTTCTCACCACCTCCAAGGCGGAAGAGGACATTTTGCGCACCTATGATCTGGGCGTGAATTCCTATGTCACCAAACCGGTGACGTTCAAATCGTTGGTGGAACTGATCAAGGTCCTCGGCCGATATTGGTTCGAAGTGGTCGAACTCCCGCCGGACGAGGGCTGAACGCTTTTATGTCCGATGTCCCGGTCAAAGTCCTTTTGGTCGATGACGATGAGGATGATTACATCATCACGCGCGACCTGATTTTGCGCATTGCCGGCCGGTATCGCCTGGATTGGGTCAACAATTTCCACGCGGCGTTGGAAGCCGTCCAGCGCCGCGAGCACGATATCTACCTGCTGGACTATCGTCTCGGCGAACGAACCGGGCTCGAATTGTTGCTCGAATCACAGCAATTCACCCGGGCGCCGATGATCCTGCTGACCGGTCAGGGCGACCACGAGGTCGACATGCAGGCTATGAAAGCCGGGGCGGCTGATTATCTCGTCAAAGGCCAGCTTAACGCCGACATTCTCGATCGCGCCATCCGTTATGCCATCAAGGGCAAGCATGCCGAAGAGAACCTGCGCCGGGATCGTGACCTCATCAGCCGCATCATGGAAACCAGTCCGGTGGGCATCGTGGTCGCCAACCAGTCCGGAATAATCACCTTTGCCAATCACCGGGCGGAGGAGGTTCTGGGCCTGGCGAAGGATGCCATTGCCGGTGGCGCTTGCAGCGTTCTGGACTGGCGGATGACGGACCCGGAGGGGCACCCCCTTCCCGCAGGACAGACATCGCCTTTAAAAAAAGTCCTTGAATCCGGCCAGCCGGTGCAGGACGTTCATCATGCCATTGATCGTTCCGACAACAACCGTACGTTGCTTTCCACCAATGCCACGCCGCTGTTCGATGCCACCAGCAAGATTGACGGAATGGTCATCACGGTCGAAGACATCACCGAGCGGTTGATGTTGGAAGCGCAACTGCGGCAATCACAGAAAATGGAGTCCGTGGGACAGCTGGCTGCCGGCGTGGCGCATGACATCAACAATATTCTGACCGTCATTCAAGGTCACGCCGGGTTGCTGCTCAATGCCATTCCGCCCGGCACCGACGCCACCCGGTCATTAAAACAAATCGGCGCGGCGGCGGAGCGTGCCGCCAGTTTCATCCGCCAATTGCTCACGTTCAGCCGCAAACAGATTTTCCGCTCCAAGATCCTCGATTTGAACGCCGTGCTGCAAAATTTGAAGAGCATGCTCCCGCGGCTGATTGGTGAGGACATCACGTTGGAAATCCATTGTCAGCCCGACCTGCCCTGCATTCAGGCCGACGCCGGGATGGTTGAGCAGATTGTGATGAATCTGGCGGTCAACTCGCGTGACGCCATGCCCAAGGGCGGCAAATTCATCATTACGACCTCTGCGGTTGAAATTGACAGTGCCTACCTGAAACAACATCCCGAAGGCCGGGTGGGCTGGTTCGCCTGCCTGACCGTTACGGACACCGGTTGCGGTATGGAACCCAAGGTATTGCAGCGGATTTTTGAACCTTTTTTCACGACCAAGGAAGTCGGCAAAGGAACCGGGCTGGGACTCGCCACGGTTTATGGCGTGGTTAAACAACATCATGGCTGGCTCGAAGTTCAGAGCGAGGTCGGTGTCGGTACCACTTTCCGCGTTCTGCTCCCCGTGGCCGGCAAAGCCGGCGATGCGCCGGCCGCTCCCTCCGTCAAATCCGAGACCGTCCGGGGAGGCAAGGAAACTCTTCTGCTCGTTGAGGACGAAATCGGCCTGTTGGAACTGGTGCGGGAGATTCTTCAGCAATATGAGTATCGTGTTTTGATCGCTTGCTCGGGCGTGGAAGCCTTACGGGTCTGGGATGAATGCAACGGCCAGGTGGATTTGGTCCTGACCGACATGATCATGCCCGGCGGCATGACCGGCAGTGACCTGGCCACGGAGTTGAAAAAACGAAAGCCAACCCTCAAGGTGATTTACGCCAGCGGCTACAGTTCCGCCCTGACAGGGAAAGAATTCACCCAGGGCGAAAATATTTTCCTGGCCAAGCCCTATCAGCCAAACCAAGTGGCCCAACTGATCCGGAATACCCTGGATGGAGTTGTAAAAGGACAGGCGCAACCCGCCCTGGCCAACGGCTCGTCTGCGCCGGCACCCGCTTTGGCGGAGCAGACGGTCTGAAGTCCCGTCCCCGCCGTTTCCCTTATCCGGGAATCTGCACCGCCAAATCTTCCGCCGGATAAGTCCAGATTTCCGCCAGCGTCGGATGGTAATGCGGCGTCGCGGCCAGTTCGTGAACCGTCATTCTTTTGGCCATGGCGGTGACGATTTCATGAATCAGCTCGCCGCCTACCGGCCCGACACACGCGCCGCCCAGGATCCGGCCCGACTTCGGGTCGGCCAGCAATTTTACGAAACCGTCCTTGGCCTCCATGATGAGCGATTTTCCGTGGTCGTTGAACGGATAATTCGACGCCCGATAGGAAATGCCGCGTGCCTGCGCCTCTTTTTCCGTCAGGCCAACGAACGCGATTTGCGGCTCGGTGAACACCACGGAAATCAGCAGGCGGTAATCCATCCGGCGCGGCCGTTTCGGGTTCGCGATGTTCAGCGCGGCCGCCTCGCCCTGTTGAACCGCAAGGTGGACAATTTCATGCGGCCCGGTGCAATCACCGGCCGCATAGATGTTTGCCGCGCTGGTTTGCATGAATCGGTTGGTGACAATCCATCCGGGTCCGGTTTTTACGCCGGCCTTGGCCAGATCCAGCGACGCCGTGTTCGGCATGCGTCCGAGGGCGAATAGAATTTCTTCGGCGGAAACGGAAACGGTCTTGCCCGCTTGTTCGAACATGAGGGTTTTCCGCCTTCCTTTCCGCCGCGCGTCTAAAAGTTTTGTGCCGGCGAAAATCCGGATGCCTTCCCGGCGAAAAACCTTTTCAATTTCAACCGCGGCGTCGGTATCGAACTCCTTCAAAACATGTCCGCTGCGCTGAACGAGCGTGACCTTGACGCCAAATCGGGCGAAGAATTGCGCAAACTCGCAGGCAATCGCCCCACCACCGAGGACGATGAGCGACCTGGGCAGCCGCTTCAATTTGAGTGCGCTGTCGCTGGTCAGGTAACCGATATTGCGGAGTTGGGGCAGGGGTGGCGGGGCGATGACCGAGCCGGTCGTGATGATGAAATGTGCCGCGGTGAGCGTCTTGCCGTCGCTTAATTTGACCGTGTGGGGATCGAGAAACCGGGCCTGGGCGCGGATGAATGCGAATTTGCCACCGGCGAGCTGTTGCCGGCGATAATCGGCAAAATCCTTGATGAGCGCATTTTTTCGCGCCATGACTTTTTGAAAGTCAAAACCGACCTTGCCGGCGCGGATGCCCCAGGGTCGGGCGTGGCCCGCCAAGTGCAAGACCTCGGCGGCGTAAAGCAGCGCCTTGGTGGGCATGCAACCCCGCAGGATGCACAGTCCGCCGACTTCCCGGCCGCCTTCAATGACAGCGGTTTTCAAGCCGGCGCCCGTAGCCGTTCGCGCCGCCGCATACCCGGCGCTGCCGCCACCCAGAATAGCCACGTCATAAGCCAAAGATTTCACGCCGGACAGGATGGAACTGATTTCAAATTTGACAATCCGATTTAATGGTTTAAGGATTCAGCCTTTACGAACCATGAGCAACATCATCTATCCGCGCAGCCCGCGCGAAACCATGGACGGCTGGAGCTATCTGCCGCGTTACCTTGACAAAATCCGCCTGCACCTGGCCGGCAAACTGCACGCCGACTACCAGGAAAATCTGGGCAAAGGTTTCGACGGCATGTGGCTCAAGGCCGCCGGCGTGACGCACGAACAGATGATCGAGGTGGTGAAGAATTCCATCACCGACGGTGAAGTCTGCAATTGGGTTCGCCACAACGTCAAAAAATCCTCCGCCGAGAAGTCCGCGTTCTGGGCGGATGTTTTGAGTCGTCCGAAAGCCGGGGACGAAGCGGCCAATGCGCGGCTCAGGCTGCGCAAGGAACAATGCGGCGCGGCGCACCGCGACGAAATCAAGACGTTCGTGGACGTGATTGACGTGGACGAAAAACGCCTGTAGCCCGCCGGTAAAACGAGTTACTGACCGGAGTAGAAGGCGTCCACCTTGGCGGCGACGTCCTTGTAGCCGATGTCGATTTCGTAGATGAGCTTAAGTTGCTCGATGGCTTCTTCTTTTTTGCCCATGCTTTCGAGCACGCAGCCGAGATTGTAAACCAGATCTTTTTTCTCTTCGTCGAAAACGAGTTTTTCCTTGATGGCGCTTTGGAGCATGCGCGCGGCCATATCGAACATTTTCTTTTTCGCGTAACACTGGGCCAGATAGCTCATTGACGCGAGGCTCTTGTGCGGATTGTTCTTCGCCTTTTGAAATTCCTGGATCGCCTCGGTGATTTTGCCCACCTGAAAATACAGCTGCCCCATCTCAAACCGGATCGCCAGGTCCGTCGGATATTTTTCCACGCGCTTCTGGCAATCGGTGACCTGGAAATCCAGCTTCTCTGCCTCGATCTTCGCCGTCTGTTCGGCGTAATCCGGCGCGGCGGGGTCCAGTTGCTCCAACCGGTGATCGAATCGGCGAACCAGGGTGTCGTTGATGGCGCGTTCCAGCGACGGGTCATTGCCCATCTCGGAGTTCTTAATGCGCTCATAAAGTTCCAGCGCACGTTCGAACTGCTTCTTCTGCGCATAAAGTTCTGCGAGTCGGCGCACCACCTTGAGGTTGTTGGGTTCGGTCTTCAGCCGCGCTTCGTCTTCACCGATCAGCCGTTCGGTGACGTCTTCGTTTTTTACGACGCGCTTTTCCTGTTCCAGCGAGGTGGCCTGTTGCTTGTCCTTCAAAATGTCGCGATAGGAACCCTGGCCGCCTTCGAGTGCGTTGTAGCCGCCCTTGTCCAGCGTCTTGCGCGCGGACAAATCCTTGAGCGCCTGGTTTATTTCGCCGTCATTGGGTGAATTTTGCAGCAGTTCGGCGAGAATCCTTTCTGCCGGGGCGGTATCGCCACCGGTCGTTCCGACGGCATAGGCATATTCAATGGCCAGGTTTTTGTCCTTGGGCGAGTTCCGGACCAGTGTGTCCAGGGACATCACGGTCGTCTGCGGCAGTTCCAGGGACTGGCCTGCCTCGACGATGAGCCGGTGCGCGGCGGAGTTGTTCGGGTCGCCGTTCAGGATTTGTTCGGCAATGGCGAGCGCTTCGGCGGGATTTTTGCCCATGGCCATTTTGGCCTTGGCGACCTGCGGCGAGGAACTCGCGCTGCCCCACATCTTTTTCAGGAAACCGCTCTTGCCGCCGGCCTTCTCAATCTGGGCGGCGCGCAGCGCCTTGCGGCAGTCAAAAAATCCCGGCTCCTTCTCCAATACCTGGTTGTACAACGCAATGGCGTAATCCAGATTGTCTCTTTGGGCGGCTTCGTTGGCCTTGGTGAACAACAGCCGCGCCTCGCGTGAGATTTCGTTGATGCTTTTCTCTGCCATATTATTTTGCCTGTTTAAAAGAATTGCGTCTTCGGTGCCAAAAATCAACCTGAAAGCCTCCGACCGTCAACCGCACTGTGCCCGGTGCCGCAAGGCATGGTCCACGAGCACCAGCGCGGCCATCGCCTCCACCATGGGCACCGCCCTCGGCAGCACGCAAGGGTCGTGCCGGCCGCGGCCTTTAAGCGTGGTGTTGTGAAAGGCCTCATCCACCGTGTTCTGCTCATGCATGACCGTGGCCACCGGCTTGAACGCGACCCGGAGGAAGATCGTCTGCCCGTTGGAGATGCCGCCCTGAATGCCGCCGGAAAAATTCGTCGTCGTGAATACTTTCCCGCCCCGGGCGCGAAACGGATCATTGTGTTCGCGGCCCGTAAGCGCAATGCCGCCGAAGCCGGAGCCGATTTCAAAGGCCTTGGATGCGGGCAGACTCAGCATCGCTTTGGCCAAGTCCGCTTCCAGCTTGTCGAAGACGGGTTCGCCCCAGCCGGCCGGAACGCCGCGCGCAATGCCTTCCACAATGCCGCCCACCGTGTCGCCCGCACGCCGCATTTTCTCAATCAGCCGGATCATCCGGCCTGCCGCCTTGCGATCCGGGCAACGCACGATGTTTGACTCGACATCCTTGAACTTCACCCGGTCCGGGTTTACCTCGGCGATGAGACGCTGGACCTGTTTGACATAGGCCAGGACCTCCACGCCATGGCGTTCGCGCAGGATTTTCTTCGCAATCGCTCCGGCGGCGACCCGGCCGACCGTTTCGCGTGCGCTGGCGCGACCGCCGCCCTGCCAGTTGCGGATGCCGTATTTGGCGAAATAGGTGAAATCCGCGTGCGACGGGCGGAACTTCGTTTTCATTTCCGTGTATGCCTCGGACCGGGCATCCTCGTTTTTGACCCAGAGACAAATCGGCGTGCCGAGGGTCTTGCCGCCGAATGTCCCCGAAAGAATTTGCACCGCGTCGGATTCTTTGCGGGGCGTGACGATTTTGGATTGTCCGGGCCGGCGCCGGTCCAGATCGGGCTGGATGTCCGCCTCGGTCAGCTTCAGGCGTGGCGGACAGCCATCCACGACCACGCCCACGCCACCGCCGTGGGATTCACCCCACGTGGTGATGCGAAACAGTTGCCCGAAGGTGCTGGCCATGCAGCCATGATGCGAAAAAACCGCTGCGTGGTCAAATCCCGCTTGAAACTTCAAACTTCAAGCTTGAAACTCCCGGCCACATGAATCGCATAGCGGAATGTTTTGCGCGCCTGAAACGCGACGGCCTGAAGGGCTTCATCGTCTATGTTGGTGCGGGCGATCCGGACCTGAACGCCACCCGCCGGCTGGCCCTTGCCTTTGACCGGGCGGGGGTGGACGTGTTGGAACTGGGCGTGCCGTTCAGCGATCCGCTGGCCGACGGCCTGGTGAATCAGCTGGCCGCCCAGCGCGGTCTGGCGTCCGGCACCACACCGTCGAAGGTTTTGGCGACGGTGGCCGCGATCCGGCGCAATTCGCAAATCCCGATTGTCCTCTACATTTATTTCAACCTCATCCATCGCGTCGGCCTGGAGCCCTTCATCCGGGCGGCGGCCCGGGCGGGGGTGGACGGCTTGCTGGTGCTTGATTTGCCGCCGGAAGAAAGCAACCGCTACGAATCGCTGATGCGCCGGGCCGGCTTGTGCCACATCTATCTGGTCGCACCGACGACGCCGGATGACCGCATGGAATTCATCGTGCAACGCGGCAGCGGATTTATTTACTACATCTCGCGTGAAGGGGTGACGGGGATGCAAACGCAGGTCGCGGCAAATCTGGCGCAACAGGTCGGCAGGATCCGCGCACACACGTCCCTGCCGGTGGCTGTTGGGTTTGGCATCTCAAATCCCGAACAAGCCCGGCTGGTCGCGTCGTCATCGGATGCTGTGGTGGTGGGCAGCGCGGTGGTGAATCAAATCGCCCGATACGGCCAATCGCGGGAACTGGTCAAACGGGCCAGTGGTTTTGTGAAATCGCTGGTGTCGGCGGTGAAGGGGCGGTGAGTCCAAAACGGATTCCGCCGGTCAATTGCCGGGTCCGGACGAATTTGGATCGGCGGGCGGAGCAGTACCTGGATCGGGCGCGGATGGTGAATTCTGGCTTGGCGCATGTCTTTGCATCCGTGCCTGGTGGCGGGCCTGTCTTTCGGCCCTCCGTTGTTCATCGGCCTGAATCTGCTCCGGAGTTCTGGGTGGGGCCGGTCCGCCGGGGAGTTCCAGAGCAGGCAGAGACAGAAAGTTGGCGGCTTCCAGCAGGGCGATCTGTTCCTCGGTATCCGTTGTGTTTGCGGCCACGGCCTTCAGCGTGGAGATGGCATTGGTGCTGCCGAACTGCTTGGCCGCCTCGATGGCGGCGTCCCGGATTTCTTTTTCGGGATTGGTCAGGTCCGCCAGGATGTTGGCGAGCGATGCCGGGTCATCATCCATAGACCATTCCTGGAGGCGGTCGGTCTCGGCGTCAATGGCGGCCTGGCGGTGTTCGGCCGTCAGGGTGTTGGTGGCCGCGGATGCTGCGGGAACCGGCGGGGGAGCGGATGGTGGAACAATACCGGCCCCGGCATTGGAATCGGCCGGGGCGGGAATTGCGGCTGGCGCCGTTGCGCCATTCCCCAGGTGCCATTTTAATGGGAAAACCCCGGCCAATACGAGCAACGCCAGCAACAGCAACGCAAAAACGAATTTCGGTCTCATGATTTCGCTCCGGAAGGCTCCAGGATAAACAAAAATCCAAGACAGGCAACGCCTGTCTTGGATTGTCTTTGCGGGAAGGAGTTATTCCTTGGACGGTACCCGTCCTTTGGCGGTAAATTTCACGGTTCCATTGACGACAAGGCGGTCAAAATCCCAGACGCCGTCGCCGGTGCCGGTCAAATTGAACGATTCCTGTTCATTGTTATTGCTGTTGCTGAATGACTGGGTGAATTGCATCTTGCCGTGGAAAACCAACGCGTATTGTTGGAAGGCATCGTCCCACGTATTGGCATAAATCTGGTTGCCATTCGGCAGGTTATAGAGGTTCGGATCACTGTGAACGTACAGGATGGCATTGCCATTGCCGGTTGCCTTGTTTTTGCTATCGGCAAAAATGGTGTTGTATTCCACTGTGTTGGGATTCCAGAAACCTTCGGTGCGTTCCAGAACCCAGTTTTCGTAGTCCAACTCAATATAGCTGTAATAATTGTTCGAACTGGTGGTTCCATCGAGTTGCACCCGGCCCGACACCGAATTGCTGTAGTAGAAGATGCCATAAAAATCGAATCCCCCCTCCACATTGAATCCGCCCTGGTTCGAAAAGTAGGCGGCGTCGTTAAAGGCGTCCGGATCATAGATGATTTTGGTCGGCTTGTTCGTGATGCTTGTGTCTCCGGTTGCCTGTTCGAGAAGGAACAGCAGGCGCTTCTGGGTAATGCTGTTCTTTTTGACCACATCGAAGTCCTGGTTATTGGCATCCTGGGAAAGAGCGGTGCCGCTCACGGTGATCGTCCCTTGCAGCGCAAAGGCCCTGCTCGATGCGAAGGTCACTGCTCCCATCGCCAACGCACAGATTAGCATTTTGGTCGGTTTCATATCTCTTTGGTTCCGGTTGTTTGTTGTTGGTTGGTTTAACAGACGGTCGGCTGGTTGTTCCACGTCAACCTGAATAAAAGCCGAACACCGGTGAAAGTGTGAAAACAACGACGTTTTTGTCAATGAGTAATTATTAAAAATAATCGCACATTGTTTTTTTAGAATATATTTCTAATTCCAGGAATCGTGGTTCCGGAAGTTCCGATTCCCGGCACTGGCAGGCAGAGTGCGGCTCCTTTGACGATATCGTTTTGGCTCATCAAAAAGATTACTTTTTTATAAAAAATGGTGTTGACACCAATTGCCCGATGAGATTAGCTGGGAAGCAAACCTGCGGCTCGCAAGGGCAGGCGGAGAACAATTAAACCAAATAAATAACAACAGGAGAAAATCACATGAATAAGTTGAAACTATTGACTGCCGTCGCTGTGGCCGGGCTTTTGGGCGTGAGTGCCCGGGCAAGCCTTCCGGCAAATTATTCCTCAGTGAATATTCATCTCACCGTCCAGATTCAAACCAATGAAACCACCACTGCCTCGAGCTTTAAGTTTCATGTCAACCAAATCAAGGTGACCAACAAGGATATCCTGGCACGGGTTGCGGCCGAATTTGGCGACAGCTATCCGGCTGGTGCGCAATTGACGATTTTGTTCGGCTTCTGGGATGACCAATTTGCTGTTCTTGATAAGACTGGAGCCGTCCTCCGGGCCAACGTCAGTTCCGGTTTATCAGACTCCTACGAGCTTACCATCGACCAAAGCGGTACCCGCGTTGAGACGGGTGGAGGCAATAACACTACTGAAACGGATCATTTGACAATGCCGGGTGACTTTTTCTGGTCAGACGCCACCGACGTCAACGAGTTGCAGGTGTTTGGTCTGACCACGGTCATCGACACTTTCAAAAGTGGTAACGACCCGGAATCGTTCAACCTTTCCAATGGTGTGGAAAGTGGATTGCTCAATGACAACAACACTCTGGTCACTGGCTCAGTCAGTGGTAAGGGGGCAAACAGCAACGACTTCTAAGCATACGGTTGCTCTTTAAAAGAAGCGTTTTTAAAACTGGTTCGATACGGGCTTGCCCGTATCGAACCACGTTTTTTTTTGATTCTCCAAAACCGCCTCGTTTCCCTGAAACATGAGACCGAAAGTCGTATCCACCATACTGTTGCTGGCCGTGTGTTTGTTGGGGATGATTGCCTTGATATCAAAAGCTTTCCGCCCGCAAACAACAACTTCATCCAAGGACGGCGGAACTGTTGCTCGGATGGCGGTCGTTGCGAGCAACCCGGTGGTGGCCAGTGTTCCCCTGCCGGTGGTCCCCGTGACATCGATTGCCCCGACAAATGCCGCGGTCGATACCAACGCTGCAGCCGCGCACGCAAAATATGTCCACCGGCGGGTCCGGGAATTGGAGGGTTTGGCCTGGAACAATGACGTGGAATCCCGCGACATCATATTGTCAGAACTTAGAACCAATTCTGACAAAACAATTCGCGAGGCGGCGCTCGAAGCGGCGGTTCAGTTTGATGACCGTTCCGTGGTGCCACCCATGCAGGAGATTGCCGCACAAACCCAGGATCCCGAAGAGAAGGCCAAAATTCTCGAAACCATCAATTACATCAATTTGCCTTCCCTTTCCGAATACATGGCCGCTCACCCCACCACTCCGGGAGCGGCTCAAAACAGCACCCCTCGCCCTCACGGTCATCACCAACCCCGATCGCAAACGCCGGCTCAGCCGCCCGGACAATCAACCGATGGCGCTCAGTAGTCCCGGAACCGGAACGTTATCCTGATTTTCACCCGGTTCCGACCGTGGCAGACAACAGGTGCAAACGTCATGGTTCCAGTATGAAACTGCAGCAAATGCACGTCTTGAGATTCAGGCGCCAGGGTGTGACTTTAACCTCTAGTAAATCCGTTTTCGTCCGCTGGTGTCGGCGGAAAGGAATTGGAAATCCGGAATGGGATTCTTCCGTTTGAAGTTACGGGTGGGAACCGGCTGGCGAATTTTGGTCAGGTGAGGCTTGTGAATTCGGGTTCGGGTTAGTGCTTTGCATTTTGGCGTCCCGACGCGCTTTCCTTCGGGCTTGTTCCTGTTCGTCAGCTTGAATTTGCTCCGGAGTTCTGGGCGGGGCTGGTTCGTTGAAATCCATGCCGGGTAATGAAAGAAAATCAGCGGCTTCCAAAAAGGCGATCTTTTCCCCGGTGTCATCGGTGTTATTGGCTGCGGCTTTCAAGGCGGGGATGGCCTTGGCGCTGCCGAATTGCTTGGCGGCTTCAATCGCAGCTTCCCGGATTTCTTTTTCCGGATTGTTCAGATCGGCCAGGATGTTGGCCAGGTCGGCGGGATTGTCGCTGGCGGACCATTGCTGCAGTCGGTCGGTTTCGGAATCGATGGCGTCCTCCTGTTGTTCCGGTGTCAGATTATTGGTGGGAACCGGCGGGGCGGGGATGGGTGCGGCGGCAACGGGCACGGATGGCGGGGCAGAGGTCGTCAGGATGTTTGACGCGGGCACCGCAGCCGGAGTTGAGGTTTCCGGAGCCGGTTGCGGGACATTCGCCAAATGCTGTTTCAAAACAAAAGCACCGCCCAATATGAGGAGCGCCGACAGCAACAGCATAAAGAAAAATCTCGGTCTCATGGTCCGGCCCAAAGTAAATGAAAAAGCCAAGCCAGGCAACCGCCCGGCTTGGCTTGGGGGAGAGGCATTAAATCAGTCAATCACGTTCCACCAGTAAATTGAATACGGGCCGCCCCATTCCGGACTGCCGGTACCTTTGAAAGTGAAGGAGCCTTTGGCCACGCCTGACTGGCTGTTCTTGGACTCACCAAAGCCTGCGCCGTTGCCGGAAACGGTTACGGTGGCTTTGTCGGCGTTACTATTGTAGCTGGCATTTATGGTTCCCTGCCCGTTGATAATAGCGACATAGAAAAAGCCATCCGGGCCGTTACCCGCTATGGTGAGGGACAGGAGACATTTGTCATTTTCTGATCCGCCGTTGTTATTGCCATGATAGGTGGTGGCAACGTCGGAGACTGAAAAACTAACAATGCCGCCGAGGAAGTAACGGAAGCCGCTGCTGTTGGTCAGGTAGGTGGTATTCAAATAGGGATCATATACCACATAGGAACCCGCTGGCGGATTGGTCCCCGAACTGAGGCGCACCTGATTGGTGATAATCGTCATGATCTGCTTCATATTAAATGAAGTCGTGACAAACTTGGCACCATTTTCGGCCAGGGTGTTGTAGTTTGAGGTGACGGTCAACGTCCCGCTGACGGCGGTCAGTTTCAAGGGGAAAGCTGATGCGTTGCCTGCAGCAAAGGACATGGCTCCGGCCACGGCTGCACACATTAGTACTTTGGTTAGTTTCATATTTTTTGTTCTGTCTTTTGCTTGGTTTGGTCCCTGTTCACTTGTGTTGCATCAGCTTTAAAAGCCTGATCGCATCAAACAGTATCCATGGGAACAGCCAGGGCTGTCAATTTTAATTATATCAAATTGTTTTATTTTAAACATTACTAATCAATCAAATTCATTTGTCTGTAATAGGCGTTGGAGAGGTGTTTGCCGTGGTTGGGGAGAGGTGGGATTGCTGTTGAAATCCCCCGCCTTTTTGCGCTTAATCTTTGTTCAAAACATGACATCACCCATGGACATAAAGAACCGCTTCGTCATCATCATGGCCGGCGGACGCGGCGAGCGGTTCTGGCCGGTCAGCCGGGAGCAGACACCCAAGCAATTGCTCACGCTGCTGGGCAAGCGTTCGTTTCTGCAACAGGCGGTGGACCGCGTGTTGCCGCTGGTGCCGGCCAGGAACATTTTCGTCATCACCAACGAGGCGCAATTGCCCGAGGTCCGCAAACAGCTTCCGAAAATCCCCCAAACCAACCTCGTGGCTGAACCGGTTGGACGCGACACCTGTGCCGCGGTGACGCTGGGCGCGGCCCTGGTCGGGGCGCGCTCGACGACCGGGGTGATGGCCGTGCTGCCGGCCGATCATGTCATTCCCGAGGAAAAGAAATTTCAGCAGGTCTTGTCGGATGCCTTTGATCTGGCCGGTCGCGGCCGGGCGATTGTCACCATCGGCATCAAGCCGACCGAGCCGGCCACGGGTTACGGCTACATTCGCATCGGCGAGGCGCTGCCGCCGCCGGCCGGCGTGAAGAAGTACAAGACCACGTTTTTCCGCGCGGAACAGTTCGTCGAGAAACCGCACTTTGATCGCGCGCTCGAATACGTCAACAGCGGCCAGTACCGCTGGAACGCCGGCATGTTTGTCTGGTCGTTTGTGACGGTCACCGAGGGGCTGCAAAAGCACCGGCCGGAAATGTACGCCGCTTGCCAGCGCTGGTTCAAGGCGGCGGGCCAGCCGGCGAAGCTCGCCAAATTGCTGGCGAAGGAATATCCCGGCATCAAAAAAGTCTCGATTGATTACGCGTTGATGGAGCATGCGCAGAATGTGGTCGTGGCCGACGGGGTCTTTGAATGGGACGACGTCGGTTCCTGGACGGCCCTGGCGCGGCATCTCAAGGCCGATCCGGAGGGCAATTGCGCGGTGGCGGATTTCATTCACGTGGACGGTGCACGGAACATAATCTACGACGCGCGCACGAAGGACCGGCGCACGCCGATTGCCGTGGTGGGCCTGCGTGATTCGATTCTGGTGCAAACGGACGACGCGGTGCTGCTGGCGCACAAGAGTCAGGCGCAGAAAGTCAAGGAACTGGTCAGGAAATTGAGCGAGGACGCGAGATTAAAGCGGCTGGTATAGTTCTTTCGAACTGTCAACCGGGTCTCCCCAACATTTTCATCAGCCGCCATCGATCTATGAAACACTCAATCACCCGGCTGATGGTCCCGGGAGTCGGTCCGCTCCTGGCGATATGGCTGGCGACAGCTCCGGCGAACGCGGCGGTCAATGTCGCCGAACACCACAACCACGATTCGCGGGATGGTCTTTATATTGATCCGGCGTTCACGCGGGCGGCGGCCGCCATTTTGAGGCGCGACACGAATTTTGACGGCACCGTCAGCGGCAACGTCTATGCCCAGCCACTCTACATCGAGGGGGGGCCGGGCGGCCGGGCAATGATCATCGCGGTCACGGAGTCAAACAACGTCTATGCGCTCGATGCCGCCAATGGCAGCATCATCTGGCAGCGCAAGGTGGGTGTGCCCGCGCCGTTGTCCAGCCTGCCGTGCGGCGACATCAATCCACTTGGCATCACCGGCACGCCGGTGGTGGGTCTTCCCTCACGCACATTGTTGTTTGACGCGATGACCACGCCCGACAACGGAATCACCTTGAAACATCTTATTTATGCGCTGAACGTGGACACGGGCACTACCAACAGCGGCTGGCCGGTGGACGTGAACGCCACGGCCACCAACGGAACCACGGTTTTTACCTCGGTGACGCAAAATCAACGGGGCGCACTGGCCATCGTCAGCAATATTGTTTACGTGACCTACGGCGGCCACGCCGGTGACTGCGGGACCTACTATGGCTGGCTGGTTGGCGTGCCGCTGAACAATCCTTCCCATGTGATGGCGTGGGCGACACCGGCAGCTGGCGGTGGTTCCTGGGCGGTCGGTGGCCCGGCCAGCGACGGGGTCAATCCGTTCATCGCCACCGGCAACACGTTTGGAGCGGGCACATGGAGCGGGGGCGAGGCGATCATCCGTTTCCAAAGCGGCCCGGTTTTCAGCGGCTTGACGGACGATTACTGGGCGCCCACCAATTGGATGGCGCTTGACACCAACGACCTCGACCTTGGCGGTTCGGGCGCCTTGCTGGTGGATGTGCCCGGTGCCACGCCCTCGAAACTGGTGGTTTCGCTGGGCAAGGATGGCAACGCGTATCTGCTCAATCGCACCAATCTCGGCGGGGTCAGTATACCGGTGGCCCAAGCGCATATTTCGAGCAGCACCATCATCCAGGCGGCAGCCACGTATCGGACCACCCTGGGCACCTATGTCGTGTGTTGCGCCAACAATATCAACCTCATCGCCTTTCGCATCACTCCCACCAGCCCGCCCACCATTATCACCGTGTGGACCAATAGCCAAAGCGGCCGGGGTTCGCCTTTTGTCACTTCCACCGACGGCACGAACAATGTGGTGGTCTGGGGTATCGGTTCCGAGGGCGATGAGCGACTGCACGGATTCGATGGCGACACCGGCGCAAACGTATACAACAGCCACGCTGCGGACGGGTTGATGACAGGCACCCGGCGGTTCAACACGGGCATCGCGGCCCGCGGAAGAATTTACGTGGCCAACGACAACAAGGTTTACGCTTTTACCGTGCCGGTGGCGCCCATCATTCTCTCGAGTACGACCTGGCTGCCGGGCGGCGCGCTTCAATTCGGCTTCACCAACACGCCGGGCCTGAGCTTCACGGCGTATGGCACCACGAATCTGGCTTTGAAATTTCCCAACTGGACCCGGCTTGGCAACGCCGCGGAAATTTCATCCGGCCAGTTCCAGTTCACCGATTCACCCGGGCCGGGCAGCCAGGCGCGTTTCTATCGGATAACCTCGCCCTGAGCCGGAAAGCGCAACCATTGAATTTACCTTCACGCGCGGCTTGACCTTTCCCCTTCGGCTGGCAGACTATCCAGCTAGATTTTAAATTATGCAGCACATTAGAAATATTGCCATCATCGCGCACGTGGACCACGGCAAAACGACGCTGGTGGACTGCCTGCTCAAGCAGTCCGGCACCTTCCGCGCCAACCAGCACGAGTCGCAGGAGGAGCGCCTGATGGATTCGATGGATTTGGAAAAGGAAAAGGGCATCACCATCCGCGCCAAAAACGCCGCGTTCAAATACAAGGATTACCACATCAACATCGTGGACACGCCCGGCCACGCGGATTTCGGCGGCGAAGTCGAGCGCATCATGAACATGATTGACGGGGTGCTGCTGGTGGTGGATGCCGCGGAAGGCCCGCAGGCGCAGACTCGCTTCGTCCTGCGCAAGGCGCTCGAGGCTGGCGCGAAGCCGATCGTGGTCATCAACAAGATTGACCGCGAGAATGCGAATCCCAAGAAGGTTCTCGACGAGGTTTTTGAATTGTTCATTTCGCTCAACGCCACGGACGAGCAGCTGGATTTTCCGTTCATCTATTGTTCGGCCAAGGGCGGCTATGCCAAGGTGGAACTGGAGCACGTCAGCGGCACCATGGAACCGCTGTTCGACGCCATCGTGAAATACATCCCGCCGCCGCGTGCCCGCGCCGGTCATGGTTTTCAGGTGCTCGTGGCGAATCTCGACTACAGCGATTACCTCGGGCGGATCGCCTTCGGCAAAATATACGAGGGTAAGGTGAAGGTTGGCGATCCCGCCATCTGCCGCCACGGCAACGGCAAGATTACCAAGAACAAGATCACCGCCATCTACCACTTCGAGGGCATGAAACGGATCGAAATTCAGGAAGCCCACGCCGGGGACATCGTGGGCCTCACCGGCTTTGAAGAGGTTTTCATCGGCGAGACGATTTGCGATTCCGAGCTGCGCGCAACGCTGCCCTACATCCCGATTGATCCGCCAACGATCCAGATGGAATTCGCCGTCAACGACGGCCCGCTCGCCGGTCAGGACGGCAAGCTCGTCACCGCCCGCCATATCTGGGACCGGCTCGTGAAGGAAATCCGCACCAACGTTGCCCTGCGCATTGCGCAGACCCCCGACCCGAAAATTTTCGCCGTCAGCGGCCGCGGCGAAATGCAGATCGCCATCCTGGTCGAGCAGATGCGGCGGGAAGGCCACGAGGTTCTCGTGTCGCGTCCCGAAGTGCTTTGGAAAAAGGGCCCGAATGGCGAATTGCTGGAACCGATTGAAAAACTGTTCGTCGAAATTCCGAGCGAAAACCTCGGCGCGATCATGGAAAATCTTTCCAGTCGCAAGGCGCAAATCACGAACATGAACCATGTTGGCAACCAGGTGTCCGTGGAAGCCCTCGTGCCGATGCGCGGCCTCATCGGGTTCGAGACCGACCTCGTCAACCAGACCAAGGGCATGGGGGTGATGAGCCACCTTTTCCACGAATACGGCCCGGATTGCGGCGAGATTGCCGCGCGCAAAAACGGCTCGCTGGTTTCCATGGACAACGGCCAGGCCACGAGCTACGCGCTCAACATGGTGCAGGAACGCGGCCGCCTGATGGTGGAGCCGGGCGACGCCATCTATGTGGGCATGATCGTGGGCGAAAACGCGCGCGAGAATGACATTCCGGTGAATCCCGTGAAGGAAAAGCGGCTTACCAACATGCGTTCCCAGGGGGATGGCAAGGGCATCCAACTCAATCCGCCGTTGAAGCTGAGTCTCGAACGCGCACTGGAATATATTGACGTGGACGAATATGTCGAAGCGACGCCGAAAAACCTGCGTCTCCGGAAGAAAATTCTCGACGATAATCAGCGCAAGCGTTCCGAAAAAAGCCGTTCCGTCAAATTTGTGGAAAACTGAGGCGGGATGAGGGTCCGGAAGGATTGACGCGGCGGTTCAGGCCAGGGTGCCACCCAGCACCCGTCGCGCGTGAATCTGTTACCGGCGGATCAGCTTTTCGCGGCCGGCGGGCCGGTAAATTCCATGCCGACGAGGCAGACATCGTCGTCAAATTCCCCGCTGACGGTGAACAGGCGGATGACTTCGATCAGTTGGTCGAACATTTGCGCGGCGGGTTTTGACAGCAGGCCTTGCACGTCCAGCATCAGCCGTTCCTGCGAATACAATTCCTCGTTGAAACCCTGCACCTCGTAGAGGCCGTCGGTGAATAGCATCACGAAATCGCCCGGGGCGATGGTGATTTCCGTGGTTTGATAGGACGGGTTGTCGAACAGGCCGAGCGCGGGCTCGCTGCGGATGGAGGCGTTGGTGAGCAACTCGATTTTGCCCGTGGGCCGGTGCACGAGCAGCGGTTTGGGGTGCCCGGCGTTGGCATAACGCATTTTGCCGGTCTGCCAGTCGGCCACGAGGTAAAAAGCCGTGGTCAGCATCGGCGACCCGGTGCTTTTGAGAATGGTGCACAAATCGGAATTGAGCTTGCGCAAAAAATTTCCCGGCTCGCGCGCCAGCGGTTTTAATTCTTCCACCAGCGCGCGGATCATTGCCGTGACCAGCGCGGAGCGCGTGCCATGGCCGGCCACGTCGCAGATGAAGACCGCGGCTTCGGTGTCCGAGAGGGCGGATACGCTGAAAAAATCACCGCTCACCGTTTCGGCGGCCTGGTAACGGTGGGCGAATTGAAATGCGCTTTGTTCCGGCGGGATGCCGGGCGGAAAAACCGGGTATTGCTGCGGCAACATCGTGAGCTGGATTTCGCGCGCCATGTGGAGGTTTTCCTCCATGATGGAATTCTTGATGCGCAGATCCTCGCGGCTGCGGGCCAGCTCCATGTTGGCCTGGCGGAGCCGTTCTTCCGCGAGTTGTTGCTCGGTGATGTCCCAGAAGATGCCCTGTAGGCCGATAATGCTTCCATCCGCCCCGTAAAGCGGGGTTTTGACGACCCGGATGATGGCTTTTTGCTGGCCCAAAGGATGATGTTCCTCGGTGATTTCATGGGTCTGGCCGGTCTGCATGACCCGCTGGTCGTCCTCCTGATATTTCTCCGCCAGTTCCTTCGGGAAAAAGTCAAAATCCGTTTTGCCGAGGATGTCTTCCAGCCGGCAGTGGTAATGTTTGCAATAGGGCTGGTTGGCAAAGGTAAACCGCCCCAGCAGGTCCTTTCGAAAAACGTTTTGCGGCATTGTCTCCACCAGCGAATGGTAAAGGGATTCCGAATTCCGCAATTCCTGCTCCATGAGCCGCCGTTGGGTGATGTCTTCGACCGTGCCTTCATAGTAAACCAGTTTTCCCTGCGCGTCGCGCACGGCCCGGCAGTTTTCCGAAATCCAGATGATCGTCCCGTCCTTGCGGTAAATCTTGGACTCAAAGCCGCTGAGCGTGTCGTGCTCCTGCATCAACCGGACGAACTCCTCGCGCCGCCCCGGCTCGACATAAAGCCGCGTCGCGATGTCCTTGATGCTGGCCATCAATTCCACCGGTGAGGCATAGCCGTAAATGCGCGCCAGGGCCACGTTCGCCAGCAAATAATGGCCGCCCGGTGTGGTGCGAAAAATGCCCTCGACCAGGTGGTCGAAAACACCGTAGTAATTGTCCCGTTCGTCAATCAGGGCAGTGCGTTCGTGCTGGCGTTCCACCGCGCAGTGCAGGACATGCAGCAAAGCGCCGGGTTTGATTTCATCCCGGGTCAGGTAATCCTGCGCGCCCGACCGGATGATCTCCACGGCCAAAGACTCGTTGTCTT
This sequence comes from uncultured Bifidobacteriaceae bacterium, assembly GCA_964413165.1. Taxonomy (GTDB): domain Bacteria; phylum Verrucomicrobiota; class Verrucomicrobiia; order Limisphaerales; family UBA11358; genus UBA11358. Next base: position 14,832 of record CAYPSF010000012.1, on the reverse strand, counting down.
CCGGGCCGACCACCACCACCGGCATCCGCGGAAATTGGGTGATGAGTTGCGTGACCAGGAACAGGCCGGCGGCGTTGGCCGAGGGCAGCTCGAACAAAACGGCGTGATAGGAACCGTCCGCCAGTTCGGCCAGCCCGGCTTCCCGGGTCGCCACCGTGACGACTTCGCCGGTTCCGCCGCTCCCGCGCAGCATCTCCGCAATGCTCTGCGTAAAACGCCCGTCGTGGCCGACGAGTAAAACATTCAATGGTTCAAAGTCCATAGTGAGATCTGGCCCGCGCTGGAAACACAGTCCAAATCGGCCCACCACCTCGGACCAAGATACAACGTTGTCCCGCCGCTGCAAGCCGGTTGCAGTGGCGCCGGCCGGATTCGGCTTTCCAAGCCCGCCCCCTCGACGTATCCTGTTTATCTGAAAGATTATGCCGGCCGTTTTCATCAAAACCTATGGCTGCCAGATGAATGAGCGCGACAGCGAGGCTGTCGCCGCCCAGCTCGTGGCCAAGGGTTACACGCTGGCCGCCTCCGAGGCGGTCGCGGATGTGGTTTTGTTGAACACCTGCAGCGTGCGCGATTTCGCGGAACAAAAAGCCATCGGCAAGATGCAGAATATCGTCGCGGACGTGCGCAAGAACCGTCCCAATGTCGTGCTCGGATTCCTGGGTTGCATGGCGCAAAGCCGGGGACAGGAATTGATCGATAAATTGCCGGACGTTGACCTCGTGCTGGGCACGCAGAAATTTCATCACGCGGCGGAATACCTCGGCGAGATCCTGGCCGGTCGCCGGAATAAAATCGTGGACGTGGCGGCGGAGCCGGGGAGTGAAGCGACCATTCGCGAGCATCTGCTCAACGGCAACGCAAAAAAATCCGTCTCCGCCTTCGTCAGCATCATGCAGGGTTGTAACCAGCATTGCACCTTTTGCATCGTGCCGGACACGCGCGGCGAGGAACGCAGCCGCAGCATTCCCGATGTCGTGGCCGAATGCCGCCAGCTGGTATCTCAGGGCGTGAAAGAAATCACCCTGCTGGGCCAGATTGTCACCAGTTACGGCAAACGCGATATCCCGGCGCTGGCGGGCCAGTCCGCTTTTGTTCAGCTGATTGACGCCGTTCATGAAATCGAAGGGCTGGAGCGCATCCGATTCACCTCGCCGCACCCCAAGGGTTACGGCGACGATTTGATCGCGGCTTACGCGCGGCTGCCCCGGCTGGTCGAGAGCGCACATCTGCCCGTCCAGAGTGGCAGCGACCGCATCCTGAAACTGATGCACCGCGGCTATACCCGGGAACGCTTCCTCGGGATCATTGAAAAATTGCGCCGCGCCCGGCCGGGCATCGGCATCACCACGGACATCATCGTCGGTTTTCCCGGCGAAACCGGAGCCGACTTTGAGCAGACCCTTTCGCTGGCGCGCGAGGTGCAGTTCGACAACGCCTACATCTTCAAATATTCGCAGCGGCGCAACACGCCCGCGGCCGAAATGCCCGGCCAGGTGCCGCAAAAGATCCGCGAGGAACGCAATCAGCAGTTGCTCGAAACGGTCAATGAAATCGGCCGGCGTAAATACGATGCGTTTGTCGGCCGGCAGACGCAGATTCTGGTGGAAGGGCCGAGCAAAAAAAATCCGGCGCGGATGACCGGCCGGACCCGTTGCAACCGGATCGTGCTGTTCGACGGTTCGGCCCGGCATCGCGGGCAGCTCATGGACGTGAAGATCACCCGGGCCGGCTCCTTCACCCTCTACGGCGATCCGTTCGTGTTGGAGTAGGAAACGCCCGCCGGTCATTTACCGGCGCGCAAGGCGGCCAGGCCCGCTTGTGCCGCGGCATTCCCGGGGTCGATTTGCAGCGCCTGCTGGAATTGGTTTTCCGCTTCCGTCGGTTTCCCGGTTTGTTCCAGGCATTGGGCCAGACGCACATGAAGGAGCGCGTCCTCCGGTTTCAGTTCGATCGATTTGCGCAGCAGCGGGATGGCCGTTTCCCATTGGTGCCGGGCCATGTCCACCAGCGCCAGGTCTTTCATGGCCATCCACAACGTCGGTTTGAGCTCCAGCGCGCGCGAGAAGTTCTGCGCCGCGTCGTCCCACTTGTGCTCCAGGCTGAAGCAAAACCCGAGTCCGGCATAGGCCTCGGCCAGGTTGGGATTGAGATGAAGGGCGGCCTGATAATGTGCGCGGCCGGCTTCCACCCGGCCGTTGTTGGCCAGCAGGCTGCCCAGCTCAAATTCCGCATTTTCCAGGCCCGGTTGGAGCTTGAGAGCGGCCTGGTAATGTTCCACCGCCAGGTCGATTTTTTTAAGGGTGGCGAGGGTCTGTCCGTAGGCCTGCTGGGCTTCCGCCGAGGCGGGTTCAAGCTGCAACGCCTGCTCGAATTCCGGGCACGCTTCGGCGGGCCGGCCGGCCGCCGCCAGGGCTTCGGCCAGGTTGAGATGAGTCAGGAAGGCCGGCTGGAGACGCACCGCTTCCTGGAATTGGGCAACGGCTTCAGCATAACGCTTTTGCCGCAGCAGCACATTGCCCAGGTTGTTTCGCGCATTCGGCCACCCGGGGGCGAGCCGGACTGCTTCGGCGTAGAGCTGGCGGGCCTCGTCCAGCCTGCCTTGCGCGTAGCAGGCATCGCCGAGGTCGTACTCGGCTGCGTAATTGTTTTTCGTTACCGCCAGCATGCGCCGATACAGAGTCTCGCTGTTGTTCCAATACCCGAGCTGGAGGCGGGTGACCGTGAGGCAGCCCAGAAGGGCAGCGGCCGCAACGACCACGACCATCAGCCTGGGCACCCGGACTGAAACAACGAATTCCCCGGCACTCCAGACCAACACGATGAAAACACCGATGAGCGGCAGATAGGTATAACGGTCTGCCATTTCCTGCATGCCGACCTGGACCAGGCCAATCACCGGGACCAGCATTCCCAGATACCACAGCCAGCCAGTCACGAGCCAGGGGCGGCGCTGCCAGTTCAAGATGGCCGCGAAAGTCACCAGGCCCAACAGTAACAGAGCCCCCATCACGTAAGGCCATGGCCAGGGTTCACCCAAAGGATAAAAGGCGGCCAGACCTTCCGGCCAGACCATTTTCCCGAGGTAGCGGATGCAGGAAACAGCCGCGTTGCCAAACCGCGCCGTGAACGGCAACTGGCTCCAGACCGCGCCGCCCTCGCTTTGCAGTTTCCACGTGACCAAGCTCACTGCTGCGCACATGGCCAGGAACGGTGTCTTCTCCCATACCAGCCGGGATGGGGAACGTTTTGATGCCGACAGTTCCGGTGCCGGCGAGTTTTTCCGACCGGGCCGACCGGGCATGGCCCGGGCGCCCGGGACCGTGAATTGAAGGCGGCGCAGCGGCCAGAAATCGAGTAGCCATAACACAAAGGGCAGGGTGACCAACATCGGTTTTGACATCAGGCCCAGGGCGCAGCAAACCAGCGCCAATCCATAGTAAACCCAAGGCGAAAGCTCGCGGAAAGAACGCTTCTCTTTCTGTCTTCCGGCTTCCGTCTCCCGGCCATACCTGGCATACGCCATGAGCGTGAGCATGAAAAAGAAGGCGCTTAACACGTCCTTCCGCTCGGCGATCCAGGCCACTGACTCAACATGCAGCGGGTGCCAGGCAAACAACGCCGCCACCAGTGCGCTCCGCCACAGTGCGCCGGTCATCGACCGTAAAACCAGGAAGAGCAGCATCGCGTTGGCGGCGTGAAAAAGGAGGCTGATGAGATGATGCCGTCCGGCGTCCAGCTTGAAGAGCTGGCAATCGAGCATGTGGGACAACAGGGTCAGCGGATGCCAGTTGCGGGCCACCTCGCTGTGCCATGCCCACCGAAACCCTTCCGTCGTCAACCCGGCCTGGACCTGCGGGTTCCCCGTGACGAAATAGACATCGTCATAACTGACAAACTCGTGGTGTGTCACCGGCCAATACAACACCAACGTCAGCAACAACAGCGAAAGTGAAACTGCTGCTGCTGGTAGCCACGTCCAGGTTTTGCCGGGCGTCACCATGGATGTCGCCCGTCATGATGGTCGCTTGACCGGGAGGCGTCCAGCCGGATAACCGCGGGCGTTTCAGCGACGGGTTGCGGGTAACAAAAAGTTCTTGAGCAGGTCCGCCACCCGGTCCACCGCGTAAACATGTAGAAAATGACCGGCATCTGAAATTCGTTCCAGTCGAAGATGGGGAATGGCGGCTGCGGCTTTTTTGGAATCAAACCGGGGGACGGCGGAACCGATGAACAAAACCGGGGCGGTGACCCTGGGCAGGATGCGTTCCGGTCGCAACTCGCTGGCCTGTTGCGGCATAAAGCGCAGCACCGTGTCCGGCGCGGAACCCATGGTTTGAAGGATGGCGTCACAGCGGGCATCGCGCTCGGACGGCAAAAAGAACACCTCCCGTAACAATTTGGCCAGCCGGTCTTGAAAATCAGGTTCATCCTGCCAGCTGCAGATCAATTTTTGACCGGCCAAGGTCTTTTCCGTCGCCGGCAGGCTGCCATCCAGATTGATGACTGCTCGTGGCTGGAGCCGGCCTGAGGCCGCCGCCATGAGCGACAGCACACCGCCCATGCTGTGTCCCAGCAGCACTGGACGCTCCAGTTTGTGTTGCAGAACAAAGTTTACCACCAGCCCGGCATACTCCTCGAACCCGGGCTTGAATCCGCCCAATGGCGTCCGGCCGTGCCCTGGCAGGTCCAGGCGGAAGATGCGAAATTCCTTTGCCAGCAGCCGGCCTAGTTCGGTGAATTGATCGCCATTGCAGGCCCAGCCATGGGTGCAAACCAGCGGGACGCCGCCCGAACCCGAAATTTCAAAATGCGGTTCTATTTCCTTCATGCGTGTTAATATCGATCGCGCCGTTTTCTTCACCCTCTATGGCAATCCGGCCATTGTGAAGTGGTAATCAAGTTTCGAGACCGGCGTTCCGATTCTTTGCGTCAGGGTGATTGGGATCTAAAGGATGGTTTGGCGCCAGTCAACTTTGAGTTTTTGATCTGTTGATACATTTCGAGGTTAAATGATTTCTCATAAGCCCAGGCCGTTTGTTCGAATTCGATATATTTTTTATTCCAATGATGAACTTGCCGTTGAAGAGGATCATCGCTTAAGAGCGCCTGCAGGGCGGCGAGGAATTCGTTGGCAGCGATTTGTTTTCGATTGTCTTCCCCCGTAGCACAGAACTCAGTGCCTTCCAAGCCGTTGTGGTAGTCTCCGCCAAGGAATGCGGTCGCTTTTTCATCCCAGGCCTTGTCCGCATCTGCCTTTGGGGAGCGAGCCTTGATCATCTGAATCCGTTCTTGATAGACGGGATCGAGTTTTTCATAAATGGCCTTATCTGAGTTGGTTTCTTTTCTATATTTTGCATAATCAACTACCGCATACGGAATCATGAGAGGAGTCAGCGGCAGGGCTATCGCCAGGCTGGAAACCGTTGCGATACCACTGAGTTCCTGATTCGCCTGCTGAGTGGAACACCCTGCCAGCAACATGGTGGCTGCAGCGAATAACCCGGCCGTTTTTTTTCTTGTTTTCATCGAGCGGCAATTGCCACGGCTTTATGGTTAATCGGATCCGAAGGGTTACGGTATTTTCAAGGCGGAAGGTTGTCGAGGGCGAACAAATTGAATGTTTTGTGTCCATTGGTGTCAATTTACTCGCGGTTTATCGGAGTTCGTGGTTAGCTGCTGAAAGATGAAACTATCAATTTTATCCCTCCTGCTCGGGGCGGGAATGAGCGTGCCGCAGATTTACGGCCTGACCAGGCCGGCACAGTTCGCGGCGGCGGCGCGCAAGTTCCCCCGCAACCTGACCGCCGGCATCGTGCTGATGCTGCTGGCCACCGCGGGGTTTGTCTGGAACGTCAATATCGAACCCATCGCGGATTTTTCGGCCTTTAAACCTTACCTGATGACCGGCTTTGTGGCGGTGGGCGTTTTGTCGTGTGTCTATGTCCAGGATTTTCTGGCCGTGCGCGGACTGGCCGTCGTCATGCTGTTGCTGGCGAAACTGATGGTGGATACCGGGCGTCCGCACCTGGGCCAGAGCCCGTGGGTTTTGTTGATTCAGATTTGGGCCTACCTGCTCGTGGTCGTGGGTATCTGGTTCACGGTGGCGCCATGGAAGCTGCGCGATATTTTGAACTGGGCGACGGCGACCGAGGGCCGCATTCGCATCGGCAGCAGCATCCGCCTGGCCTTCGCGGTGTTCGTGATGCTGCTCGGCCTGACCGCGTTCCGCGCGATGTGAGCGCCGTCAAACCCAAGATTCTGGTCATTCGCGGCGGAGCCATCGGTGATTTCATCCTTACCCTGCCGGCCATCGCCGCCTTGCGACAACAATTTCCCCGGGCGCACCTGGAGGTGCTCGGGTATCCGCACATCGCCCAGCTCGCGCTGGCCAGCGGACTCGTGGACCGGGTGCAACCGATTGAGGCGCGCGGCCTGGCCGGTTTTTTCGCCCGCGGCGGCACGCTCGAACCGGACCTGGTGGACTATTTCTCGGAGTTTGAACTGGTTATTTCATATCTCTACGACCCCGATGAGATTTTCAAAACCAATGTTTGCCGCTGCGCGGTTGGCCAGTTCATCGTCGGTCCCCATCGCCCGGATGAAACGAAACCGGTCCACGCCACGCGGGTTTTTCTTCAGCCGCTGGAGCGTCTGGCCATCTTTGAGGCGGACCCCGTGCCACGCCTTTCCTTGAACCCGCAGCTCCCAGGCGCGTCGAATCCCGCACCTGCGGGAGCAGACGGCTCAACCCCCAACCAGCTGGTCCTCCATCCCGGCAGCGGCAGCGAAAAGAAAAACTGGCCGGAGACCCATTGGGCCGGTTTGATCCAACAAATCGCCGCGACGACCAGCTGGAATTTATTGCTGGTGGGGGGCGAAGCCGAGGGCGAACGTCTGCAACGACTGGTTGCCGTAATGCCGCCCGAACGCTGTTCCATGGCCCAGGGCCTGCCGCTTGTCGAACTGGCCCGTCGAATCCAATCCGGTACGGCTTTTGTGGGTCACGATTCCGGCATCACCCATCTGGCGGCGGCGGTGGGCTTGCCGTCTGTCGTCCTGTGGGCTGACACGTTGGAGGAGATCTGGCGGCCGCAGGGCAAACGCCTGGTGATTTTGAAGGAAATCACTGGCGTGCGGACTATCGGCGTTGAAAAGGTGATGAACGAATTGCGCCAACTGGTCCGCGGATGATCCATCGCACCAAGGGAACGCCGAGCACCCGCTCGGCACGAATCGTTAGATACCCAATGAGCCGAGGCGGTGCTCGGCGCTCCAATCACGTTTTGGCTCCGTTTCCGCTTTGATGATTTGGCGCAATGACGACTTCGATCTCTTTCGCTCGCAATTGTTCCACCAGATCACCCGGCGCCTGATCGTCGGTCACCACCGTGTCCACGTTGTCCAGCCCGCACAACGTCAACACGGATTGCCGGCCGAACTTGGTGTGATCGAGGCAGAAAATCACCCGGTGCGCGGCGCGGATCATCGCCAGCTGGATGTCAATCAACAGCCCGTGCGAATTCGTGATGCCCTCCAGCGTGATACCGCCGCCGCTCATGACGGCCACGTCCACGTGGATTTTTTTGGAAAAGGCCTCGACGGCCAGCGGCCCGACCAGGACACCCAGCCGCGGATAAATCACTCCGCCGCTGGCGACCAGCTCCACCCGGGTGGCGGCGGCAAAAAGGTTTGCGACCGGCAATGAGTTGGTGACAATTTGCAGCGGCTTGTCATCCAGATGGCGGGCGACATGGTAGCAGGTCGTTCCCGCATCAATGATCACGCTCTGGTTCGGCTGAATCAACGCGGCGCAGGCCTTGCCGATGGCTCTCTTTTCCGCCAGTTGATGCGTTTCCCGCGCGGAAAAAATGAATTCATCCGAGGGCGGAAAAATGATCCGCGCGCCGCCATGGGTTCGTTTCACCGTGCCTGTGATTTCTAGACTGGTCACATCGCGGCGAACCGTGGAGACGGAAGCATCAACCTCCCGGGCCAATTCCTCCAGCGATGCAAACTCGGCCTTTTGCAGGAAAGCTTCGATGCGCTTCTGACGTTCTTCAGTCGTCATCTTGGTATATTTTGGAATATATTGACAAATATTGCAAGAAAATTGTTGACGGATTTCATGATTCAACGCAACATTTGTCCGAAGTCCATGACTGAATCACTGGAACAGCAGCTTGATAGCTTTGATCCCCGGCAGCGCCAGGAGGCCCTGTCGGCGTTGTGGCAACAGGCCGAGCAAGGTAAGCGTGTGCTGCCTGAGGCCGGTACCGACGTCAACCTCCACGCGCATACCTTTTTTTCCTATAACGCTTACGGTTATTCGCCGTCCAAATATGCCTGGCTGGCACGCCAGGCAGGATTGGCCGCGGCCGGGATTGTGGATTTCGACGTCCTGGACGCGTTGGAGGAATTTTTGGCGGCGGGTCGTCTCGTCGGGTTGAAAACCTGTGTGAGTCTCGAATCACGCGTGTTCGTTCCGGAATTTGCCGCGCGCGTAATCAATTCACCTGGCGAGCCGGGGATTGCCTATCACATGGGAGTCGGGTTCACGAAGGCCATCCCGCATCCGTTCCTGGTTGAAATGCGCGCCGCCGCCGCGCAGCGCACCCGCGACATGGTCATCCGGGTCAACACCCATATGCGGCCCGTTGAACTCGATTTTGAAAAAGACGTTGTGCCGCTCACGCCCAAGGGCAACGCGACGGAGCGTCACCTTTGCGAGGCTTACGAGCGCAAGGCAACTCAAGTGTTCCCGGACGCCGCGCAACGCGCTGTGTTCTGGAAGGAAAAACTGGGTGACGCCCCGCCCGCCGGGGCCAAACTCCAGAACCTGATCCGCGCGAAGACGATGAAGAAAGGGGGCGTCGGTTACGTGCAGCCGGGGAAGGGTTCTTTCCCGCTGATGGCTGACATGAATCGGTTTGTCCTGGAGTCGGGTGCAATTCCGACGCTGGCCTGGTTGGATGGCACGACCGACGGCGAGAAGTGCATCGAGGAATTTTTCCAGACGGGCATGGCGTCGGGTGCCGCGGCGTTGAATATCATTCCCGATCGCAACTACACGCCGGGCGTCCAGGACCAGAAACTGCAGAACCTGCACGACGTGATCGCGCTGGCGGAGAAACACCATTTCCCCGTGATCGTGGGCACCGAGATGAATTCGCCGGGCAACAAGTTTGTGGATTCGTTCGAGACGGGGGAACTCAAGCCGCTGGTGCCGGTGTTCCTCCGCGGGGCACATATTGTGCATGCGCATTCGGTTTTACAAAAGCAGAGTGCCCTGGGTTACCTGAGCGCCTGGTCCAAAAAAACATTTGCGACGCCGGCGGCGAAAAATGAATTTTTTGAAAAGCTGGGACGCAAACTTCAGCCCGCGGCCGAGGACCGGTTGCACGGCTTGGGGGCGGACACGACACCGGCGCAGATTCTGGCGAAGCTCCAATGATTTAATATGGCTACCATACCAACCATTCCACAAAAACAGCGGGCGGTGCAGCTGGTCGGACCGGACCAGTTGCAGGTCAACGAAACCAAGGCGGTCTTTGAGCCGGGTCCGCACCAGGTCCTGGGGCGCGTCGAGGTCGTCGGCCTATGTTTCTCCGACCTGAAGCTGCTCAAACAATTTTCCGGCCACGTCCGCAAATCACCGGTGACGACGGGTATTGACGCCCAGGCGTTGCTGGAAATGCCCAACTATGTGCCCGGCGACAAACCGGTGGTGCCCGGCCACGAAACCGTGGTGCGAATCGTCAAGGTCGGCCCCGGGGTCACCCGCCACAAGGTCGGCGACCGGTTCCTGGTGCAGACCGATTACCGGTGGCTGCCCACAGCCAGTTCCAACGCGGCGTTCGGCTACAATTTTGAAGGCGCGCTGCAGGAATACGTCCTGATGGACGAGCGTGTCATCACCTCGCCCGAGGGCGAATCCATGCTCATTCCCGTGCCCGAAGATTTATCGGCTTCCGCGCTGGCGCTGGTCGAACCGTGGGCGTGCGTCGAGGATTCCTACGTGGAGAAGCAGCGGCAGACCCTCAAGGATGGCGGCCAGTTGCTCGTGGTCGGCGAGGCGCCGGTGGACAAAAATCGCGTGGCCAACCTCCGGGGCAAACCCGGGACCGCCACCTTCACCACGGCCGACAAAGTCGCCGAACTGAAAAATGCCGCCTATGACGACGTCATCTATTTCGGCTCGAATCCGGCCACGGTGGAAACACTTTTTCCCAAGGTTGCGGCCGGCGGTTTGTTCAACCTCGTCCAGGCCGGCGGCAAGTTCGGTCGCGCGGTCGTATCGCAGGTGGGCCGCGTTCATTACGGCGGCATCCGCGTCATCGGCACGACCGGTTCCGACCCGGCGGCGGCGATGGCGGCGATTCCCGCCACGGCGGAAATCCGTCCGAACGACAAGATCAACATCATCGGGGCGGCCGGGCCGATGGGCACCATGCATGTCATCCGCGACCTTTGCCAGGGCGTGCCCGGTGTGACGGTGTTTGCGGGCGACCTCAGTGATGACCGTTTGGCCGTGCTCCAGAAACTGGCCGAACCGCTGGCCAAAAAGAACAAACTCGGGCTGCGTCCGTATAATCCGTCCAAAGACAAGCTGGCTGATAAATTCAATTATATCGTGTTGATGGCGCCGGTGCCGGCGCTCGTGGCCCAGGCCGTGCCGGCAGCCGCTCCTCGCGCCATCATCAACATCTTCGCCGGCATCCCGGCCGATAAGACCGCCGATATTGACCTGGACGCCTACGTCGAAAAGCAGCTTTATTTCATCGGCACGAGCGGTTCCGTGCTCGAAGACATGAAACAGGTCCTGGCCAAGGTCGTTTCGCGCCAGTTGGACACCAATCTCTCCGTTGCGGCCGTGTCCGGGCTCGACGGCGCGATCGAAGGCATCCGGGCGGTGGAGAAGAACCTGATGCCTGGCAAAATCATCGTCTACCCATCCTGCCGCGGATTGAAACTGACGCCATTGACGGAACTTGGGGGCAAGCTCCCGCTCGACGACGGTCACTGGAACAAATCGGCCGAGGAAGCTTTGTTGAAACAATTCCCCAAAACATGAGCGCGAATTTGCCGGATAAAGTCGCCATCGTCACCGGTGGCGCGCAAGGACTCGGCCAGGCCATCTCGCAGCGCCTGGCGCGCGAAGGTTGCACCGTGGTCATCGCGGACGTGAACGAGAAAGGGGTGGGGGACACCGCTGCCGCCATTGCCCGGGAAACCGGGCGCCGTGTCATCGGCGTGAAGGTGGACGTGACGCAGGAGGCCGAAGTGAAGGCGCTGTTTGATCGGGCGGCGCAGGAATTCGGGCGCGTGGACATCGTCGTCGCCAACGCCGCCATCCTGATTGCCGAGCCGATTGCCGATGCCGACGCCGAGAAGTGGCGCGCGGTCATGAACGTGAACCTGTTCGGCTATTTTCTTGTGACGAAATACGCCTGCCGCATCATGAAGCCGCAGCGGAACGGCTCGATCATCAACATCAATTCCAAGTCCGGCAAGAAGGGCAGCGCCGCCAATTCGGCCTACGCCGCGAGTAAATTCGGCGGCATCGGTCATACCCAAAGCGTCGCGCTGGAAATGGCGCCGTTCAACATTCGCTGCAACGCCATCTGCCCCGGCAACCTGCTCGATTCACCGTTGTGGACGCACCCGGAAAAAGGCCTGTTTGTCCAGTATCTCCGGGCCGGCAAGGTCGCCGGCGCGAAAAACATCGAAGATGTCCGCCAGGCATACGTCAACCAAGTGCCCATGAAGCGCGGCTGCAGCTACGACGACGTCTGCAACGCGGTTGTATTTCTCGCCTCCGACCAATCAGCGTATATCACCGGCATCGCCCTGAGCGTGACCGGTGGCCAGGAAATGAATTAAACACCATGCAAAATCCCATCCTTCAAGACCTCCTTAACCTCTCCCACGAAATCGGCCGCGAGGATCGCGGCCTCGCCATGCTTGGCGAAGGCAACACCTCCGCGCGGCTGGCCGAGGACACGTACCTGGTCAAAGCCAGCGGCACCAGCCTCGGCACCTTGCGGGAAGAGGACGTCGTAGAATGCCGTTTGTCCGCGCTGTTGCCTATGCTCGAAAAGGACGGCCTGACCGACCAGCAGGTGGATGATGCTCTGCTCGCCGCCCGGGTGGATCCGAAGGCAAAGAAGCCTTCCGTCGAAGCGGTGTTCCATGCCTGGTTGCTGACGTTGCCGGGCATAAAGTTCGTCGGGCACAGCCATGCGACGACGGTCAACCAGATCCTCTGCTCACCGCGCGCAAAGGAACTGGCCGAACGCCGGATGTTTCCCGACGAAATCGTCTGCTGCGGTGTCGCCTCGGTGTTTATCCCGCTTACCGACCCCGGCTTGAAGCTGGCCCAGACCATTCGCCGCGAGACCGAGGCGTTTATCAAGAAACATCAGGCCCCGCCGCGGGTCATCCTGATGCAGAATCATGGCATCATCACGCTGGGCGGAACCCGGCAATCGGTTCTGGCCGCCATGCTCATGGCCGAAAAGGCGGCGCGGATTTTTGTCGGTGCCGCATTGCTTGGCGGGCCGGTTTTCCTTTCCGAAGGCGACATTGCCCGCATCATTGGCCGCCCGGACGAGGCTTATCGGCAACGGGTGTTGAAGATGTGACCTCGCTGGCCGGCAAAACCGCAATCGTGACCGGTGCCAGCCGCGGCATCGGTCTGGCCATTGCCCGGGTTCTGGCCCGCGATGGAGTGCGGCTCGGGTTGTTGTCGCGATCCAAGCCCGATGTCAGCGGCGAATTTGTCGCGTGCGATCTCGCGGAACTGGACCAGATCCCCGCCGCCGTCCGGCGGCTGGTCGAGCTTCTTGGGCCCGTGGATTATCTCGTCAACAACGCCGGGATGTTCCTGGAAACGCCGGTGGCCGAAATGGACCTGGCCGGGTGGGAACGCGTTTTGCGGGTCAACCTTACCGCGCCGTTCCTGGTCACGCGGGAAATTTTGCCGCAAATGATCGCGCGTCGGCAGGGCCGCATCGTCAATATTGCCAGCACCTCGAGCGTGCAGGGTTATCTCCACCAATCAGCGTACTGCGCCAGCAAGCACGGCTTGCTCGGTTTTGCCCGCAGCCTGGCGATGGAGCTCAAACCGCACAACATTCACGTGTATAACCTCTGCCCCGGCGGGGTGGACACCGACCTGATCAAAGGAACCTATCTTGGCGAACGGCTCAAAGGACAGCCGATGATTGCGCCCGGTGACATTGCGGAAATGGTGGTCTTTCTCCTGCGCCAGCCGGAAAACATTGATCTGTCCGAAGTCGTCGTCCGCCGCTTTGACGCGAAATCCAAGTGATTCGCCGGGAAATCGTTCTCGTAATCGTCCTCCTCCTCGTCCTCGAATTCCCAGTGGGAATCGCACATTGGTGGGGCGCGTCACTCCGTGCGCGCCGTTTTTGGTATTTGAACGGGCGGCGGGCAGGAGACTGCCCGCCCTGCCTGGTTTTGTTCCATTTGCTTTGTCGCTCCGCGACTGTCCCTTCAAAGCCCGAACCGCTGGATCAGGAAGAACATCGCGGGCACGGTCAGCAGGCTGAACAAGGTGCTGTAGAAAATTCCCTGGGCGGACAGAGGCACGTCGCCGCCATAACGCTCGGCCATCACGCTGCAACTGATCGCCACCGGCATCGTGGCAATCAGGTAACCCACCATGCGGGTCGCTTCCGGCAACTGTACGCCCGCCTGGATCGCCGCCCAGCCCAGTCCCAGCGTCGCCAATGGCGCGAAAATCAGGCGCGCCAGGAGCACTCCCCACAGGGCCCGCGGGAACCGGTGCACTGCGATGGTCAGCCCACCCAGTTGCGCGCCGATGACCAGCAGCGACAGCGGGATCGTCAGGCTTCCGACCAGCGCGAGCGCCTGCACCAGCGCGCCACCGATGAGCCCGCCCGGGGAAGCGGTCGTGGGATCGATGGTTTCCAGTTCCCGCGCGGCGGGGAACAGCAGCGCCAGGCCGATGCCCAGCGCGGTAGCCCAAAGCCCGGCATTGGTCAACAGGTTCCGGGCGGCCTGCCGCAGGGTTCCATGCAAAATCCAGACCCCGAACGACCATAACACCAGTTGGGCGCCGACATTGCCCAACAACACCGTGCGGACACCCGCACTGCCGTACAGCGCCTCCGCGATGGGCAACGGCAGGAACACCCAGTTGGGAATGGCCACGAGAAAGATAAACGTGTTGCGCTGGCCTTTCCCGCTGAACAACGGCGACACCACCAACCCGACCAGGTACGCCACGACAATCAACAGCCCGCAGAGCAGAGGACTGAACCAGCCTTCGCGCAGGGCGGCGGCGTCCACGGTCCGCAGCATTTGGGTGAACACCAGCGCGGGGAAGGCGACGTCCACGACCAGCCGGCTCAAGGTGGCGGTGAATTCGGCGGCGAGGAATCCGCGCCGGCGGGCCAGCCAGCCGATGACAATCACCAGGAACATCCCGGCAATCTTGATTAAAACCACGTGGGCCATGTTGGGTCCGGATACCGGGGCGGACTGTAGGCAATCGCCGGGCGGATGTCAAAAACCGCCCCTTTCCCAAGCTGGAAAGTGTTGAAAGATAATGATTGATTTGGACCATACTTGAGCTATAATAAATCATATTCGTTCAGAGCTCAACATACCGGATTTGGACCCGAAAGCATTGGCGCCGCAGCGTTGGGACAACCTGCGGACGCTGATTCGCGACAGCGGGGTCATCCGCATCGAGGACCTGTGCCGCCGGCTCAAGGTGTCGCCGGCGACGGTGCGGCGGGACCTGGACCAGCTGGAGCAGAGCGGCGCCATCCGGCGGGTGCA
>CAYPSF010000011.1:0-52330 GCA_964413165.1 uncultured Bifidobacteriaceae bacterium | reverse complement strand
AGTGCGTGAGATTTTTCAGTTTCGGTCCCCTGTTTTGCTGTTGGAAGCGGAACTGGCAACGGCATAATGTATGCTCAGCTTCTCTCAGACCATGAAACTGCGCCTTTCAAATGGACGAACCACTGCGATGACGCTGGTGGAAGTTTTGGTGGTTCTGGCAATCGTGGTGGGCTTCATCGCGCTGACCATTCCTGCACCCATGCATGGAAGAAAAGCCGTCCGAATCAATTGCGTCAGCAACCTGAAGCAAACCGGCATCGCCTACCGTCTTTGGGCGAACGACCACAATGACAAATATCCCATGGTGGTTTCGGTAACGAACGGTGGCGCAATGGAGTTGGTCGCCGGTGGGGATGTCGCTGCCAATTTTCTTGTGATGTCCAATGAACTGAGCACACCAAAAATCCTGATTTTTCCGGCGGACATTCTCCGGGTTTGGGCGGCCAATTTTTCCACCCTCAATAATTCAAACATCAGCTACTTTGTCGGCCTGGATGTCACCAACGATACCCACCCGCAGATGCTGCTGTCCGGTGACGACAACCTGGCCATCAACGGTGTCCCGGTTGAATCCGGCGTGCGGCAACTGCCAGCCAATGTTCCCGTTACCTGGACCGGGGCGCGGCACAAATTCGCCGGCAATATCGGTATGGCCGACGGTTCGGTTCAACAGGCCACCTCCGACGGCTTGCGTCAACTGCATCAGCAAACCGGATTCCCTACCAACCGCCTGGTGTTGCCATGAAACCGCACCGCTCCAGACCAAGAACCGCGGCGATGACGTTGACAGAGGTTCTACTGGTTAGTTTCGTTCTTGCCTTGGCAGTTGCCCTGCTTTTGCCAGGGTTGGCTGCAGCAAAAAAGAAACATTCACGTCTTAATTGTGCCAGCAATTTGAAACAAGTCGGCATCGCCTTCCGGCTTTGGGAGGGCGACAACAATGACAAATATCCAATGGCGGTTTCGGTGACGAATGGCGGCGCGATGGAACTGGTTACCACGGGAAATGTCGCTGCCTGTTTCCGGGTGATGTCCAACGAATTGAGCACGCCCAAGATCCTGATTTGCCCGAAGGACACCCACCGGGTTTGGGCAACCAATTTCTCCACAGATTTCGACAACTCACATATCAGCTACTTCGTCGGCTTGGACGCCGAAGAACGTAAACCGCAGACGCTGCTTTCTGGCGACGATAACTTCGTCATCGGTGGCGTCCCGGCCAAATCGGGGTTATTGGAACTATCAACGAACATCCCCGTCGCCTGGGCTTCCGAGCGTCACAGTTACACGACGCCCAACTCCCACTTTTGGACTCCAGCACGCTACCAAGGCCTCGGCAACCTTGGCATGGCCGACGGCATGGTCCAGTACGTCACCACCACTGGTTTGCAGGAGGCAGTCCGGCAAACTGGCCTTACCGCCAATCGCCTTGCGTTGCCGTGAAACCGCGCCTCTTCCTTCGGCAAAACCAGGCGGAGCTGCCCTGCCCCCATCCACAAATCCGTGTTTCATCTGTGTCCATCTGTGGCTAAATTCCCCGCGTGAAGCTGTTCTACACCGGCCCGGTCGTCAATGCGGAGATGCTCGTGGTGATGCTCGAAAAACACGGCATCGCCGCCACGCAATCGTTCGTCGACCCCGCCGCGCCGGAGGACGGCGATTTGAGCCGTCCCGCCCAGGTCTTTGTGCCGGAGGCGGACTACGACCGAGCCTTCCAGTTGTTTTACACCGAGCGCGAAGACGAGCTTTGATCTTTCCGCCGGGGAGATTCCCAGCTTCCGACGCGTGAATTCCACGCAGGATTGCGTGAACCCCACACGCTTGGGGCCGTTGACATGAACAGTTTCAAGCCGAAGTTGCCATGGCATGGGCGATGCTTATTCTCTTTTGGCATGAATTCCAGCCGGTCCAGCCATCGGTCAGGGGCGTTCTCACTGGTAGAATTGCTTTGTGTCATCGCCATCATCGGCATTCTCGCCGCCTTGTTGCTGCCGGCCCTGAACCAGAGCGGAGCGCAGGCCAGACGTGCCGGATGTGAAAATAATTTGCACCAGACGGGCCTCGCGTTGCAAAGTTTCATGCACGATCACGACGGCAGGTTTCCGATGTCAGTTTCAACCAATGAAGGCGGATCGAAGGAATTCGTACAGAGCGGTTATGCGGCTGGCGGGCCATTTTATTTTTCCTACCGCCATTTTCAGACATTGGAAAACGAAATCGGCACGCCCCAAAATCTGATTTGTCCCGCGGACACCCGCCTGGCCGCGATGAATTTTGCTGCGCTCCAAAACAGCAATCTGAGCTATTTCGTCGGCGTAAAAGCCGACTTCTTAAAACCGGAGTCCATCCTGGCCGGCGATCGAAATCTTAAGGCCAATTCGATGACGAATCCCAGCATCCTGAACCTCGCAACCGATAATCGTGTGTGGTGGACACGGGAAATGCACCAACTCAAGGGCAATATTTTATTCGCCGATGGGCATGTGGAGAAGTGGAACAACGTCGCGCTCACTTCCGTTGCCGAAGGACAACCGGCCGGGGCTGATCTGTTCTTGCCTTCCGTCCCTCCTGGCCCCGAGGTTCCCGCCACGACTGGTTACCCAAATTATCCCGGCGCCAATCCCGGCGCCAATCCCGGCGTTGAATCACCGCCGCCACCAATGATGGAAGAGCCGGCCCCACCTCGGGCACGCCCGGCGAACCATTCTCCCGGCGGCCAGACCCAATTCAACCCGGAAACGGCCCGGACGAACTCGTCAACCTTCCGGCCCATCAACTCCTCAACCTCCCTTTCCACCAACGCACCGGCCGGAGGAGACGTTGTGTCCGAAGAGACGGATTCAATGACAACGACGTTTGATCAACGTCTCGTAAAAACGTTGCGGAGGATCATGCTGGGCTTCTATCTGCTGGTCTTGCTGATTTTGCTGCTCTGGCTGTTGTTCGCACGGTGGCGAAGATTGCAACGCAGGGAAAGGACAGGCTAGGCCGGGCTTTAATTTTCCGTTCTGGCTTCCGGCTCCCGGCTCCGGTATTTTCCGCGCCATGTTTGAAACGGTTAAAACGGAAATCACCAAGGCGGCGGGTAAACTGGTACACCTGCGGAGGTTTCTTTGACGTCCCCAACGCGCAAAAACGCCTGGGCGAACTCAACGCCCTCATGGCCGCCGACAGTTTCTGGAGCAACCGCGAAAAAGCGCAGACGCTGATTGACGAGGCGAATTCTCTTCGCAACAAAACCGAGCCGCTGCTCCAGGCGGAAAAGCAGCTGGAGGATTTTCGCGTCATGCTCGAGCTCGGCGAAGCCGAACCGCCCGAAGCGCAGGCGCAGGTGGAAAAAGAACTCACCCGCGACCTGGCCAAATTTTTCAAGGAGCTCGACGCGCTGGAGCTGAAGGTATTTCTCAACGGCCCACACGACAGCAAGAATTGCATCCTGAGCATCAATGCCGGCGCCGGCGGCACCGAGGCGCAGGACTGGGCGGAAATGTTGTCGCGCATGTACCAGCGCTGGGCCGAATCACGCGGCTGGGAGGTCGAGGTCACCGACGCATTGCCCGGCGAAGGCGCGGGCCTCAAGAGCGTCACGATGTTGCTCCAGGGCGAAAATGCCTACGGCTTCGCCAAGGCCGAACGCGGTGTGCACCGGCTGGTGCGCATCTCGCCGTTTGATTCCAACAAACGCCGCCACACGAGTTTTTCCAGCGTGGATGTGATTGCCGAAATCGAGGAATCCTCGCCCGACATCGTCATTCCACCCAACGAGTTCCAGGTGGACACGTTCCGTTCCGGCGGCAAGGGCGGCCAGAACGTGAACAAGGTGGAAACCGCCGTGCGCATCACCCACCTGCCCACCGGACTGGTCGTCGCGTCGCAGACCCAGCGTTCGCAGCACCAGAACCGCGCCACGGCGATGCGGCTTTTGCTATCGCGGATTTATGCCCAGCGGGTGGACGCACAAAAGGCCGAAATGGAGCGGTTTTACGGCGAGAAAGGCAGCATTTCCTGGGGCAACCAGATCCGCAGCTATGTCTTTCAGCCATACCGCATGGTGAAGGATTTGCGCACCGGCGTGGAAACAAGCAATGTGCAGGGGGTCATGGACGGCGATCTCGACCCGTTCGTCAACGGCTGGCTCCGCGCCGGCGGCCCGATGAAACGGATGCAGGGCGTGAAGGAGGACGATGAATAGAACATCCAACATCGAACCTCCAACGCCCAACCTCCAATGCCGGCTCAACCTGGCGAATTGGGTGTTGGCGGTTCGTTGTTGGATGTTGGATGTTACCAAATAGAATTGTGAACATTCTCGACACCATTGTTGAGCAGAAGAAACGCGAGGTCGCGCAACTGCCCGCGCGGCTGATCGCAGCCGGCGATTTGCGCGATGCGCTGCTCGAACACGGCGAGCGACGCGATTTTGTCGCGGCGTTGCAGCATCCGCCGCACGGCGACATCGCGCTGATTGCCGAGGTCAAAAAGGCGTCGCCATCCGCTGGCGTGATTTGCCCGGATTTCGACCCCGTTCGCATCGCCAAAGAATATGAGGCGGGTGGCGCCAGTTGCCTGTCGGTTTTGACCGATGAGAAATTTTTCCAGGGATCACTCGATTATCTCCGGCAAATCCGGTCGGCAGTGAAATTGCCGCTGCTGCGGAAGGATTTTATCATTGATGAGCGGCAGATACTGGAAGCCATCGAATGGGGCGCCGATGCCATCCTGCTCATCGTTGCGATCCTGGATGATGCGCGGCTGCAGCGGTTTCATGCGCTGGCCACGGAAACCGGCCTCGCCGTTTTGGTTGAAGTCCACGATGAAGCGGAACTGGAGCGCGCGAAGAAGATTGACGCCCGGATCATCGGCGTGAACAACCGCGATTTGAAGGATTTCCAGGTGGATCTGGCAACGACGGAGCGTTTGGCGGCAAAACTCTTCCCGTCACCCGCCACCCGTCACCCGTCACTCCTGGTCGCCGAAAGCGGCATCCACGCCCGCGCCGACGTGGAACGGCTAAGAAAATGCGGCGCCCACGCCATTCTGGTGGGTGAGTCCTTGATGCGTGGTGGTGATATCAAATCAAAGGCCCGCGAGTTGATCGGGTTGTAGCGTCAGGCTGCTTCCCGGGCCGAAGCCGGGCGCAGCAGGTGGCTCAACCGGATCGGCGCACAGCGCCGACACTACGCCTTTTGATTCTCCGCCAGCTGCTTCGCCAGCCGGATCGCCGCAATCATGCTGGAAGGATTAGCCGTTCCCTTTCCGGCAATGTCGTAAGCCGTGCCGTGGTCGGGGGAGGTGCGGATGAACGGCAGACCGAGCGTCCAGTTCACCCCGGTGTCGAACGCCACCGCCTTCAACGGCGCCAGCCCCTGGTCATGATACATTGCCACGACCGCATCGAAGTCGCCGCGCAGGGCGTAATGAAACACGGTGTCGCCGCTCAACGGGCCAATCACATCCCGTCCGCGTTCCTTTGCGGCCAGGACCGCCGGGGCGATGGTCTCGATTTCCTCGTTGCCAAATTCGCCGCCTTCGCCGGCATGCGGATTCAAGCCGCAAACCGCGACCCGCGCCCGGGGCAGTTGCAAGTCGCGGCAGGCCTGCGCCGCCAGCTCAATGGCCAGTTCAATTTTTGCCGGCGTGATCTGTTCCGGGACCGCTTTGATGGCCAGGTGGACGGTGGCCAGCGCCACGCGCAACCAGCGGCCGCGTTCATCCTGGCCGAGCAGCATCATCGCCGTACGTCGGGTCCCGGCCAGTCCGGACAGGAATTCCGTCTGGCCGATGAATTGATGCCCGGCACGGATGATGGCTTGCTTGTTGACGGGCGCGGTGACGAGCGCGTCAAGTTCCCGGCGCAAACATCGGCCGCCGCCGTCGCGCAATGACAGGACGGCGGCGTTGGCGGCGGCGGGTGAACCGGCCGCTAAACTTTCCGGCAGCGGGCCGGCCATTGGATTGGCAACGAAGAACCGGCCGGGGTCGTCATAACCGGAAAACGGTTTCAAGGGCAGGTTGAGTCCGAGCTTCTGATTGAGGCGGTTGGTGCCGGGGACATCGCCAATCAGCAGATAGCGCCGGTCATCATTTTGAGCTTCGGCGGCAACGGCCTTGAGGGCGACCTCGGGGCCAATCCCGGTGACATCGCCCAGTGTAATGCCAATCCAGCCAGTCATTAAAAGTTGAAGGTTGAGAGAAAAACACTCCCCACCGCGGCGGAACCTAGAATAAGCGGATGAATGTTTTCTTTTTCAACTGCACGATCCACTGTTGCTGCAGTTGCTTCTGGGTCTGCGTGCGCAGGGTCACCTCGATTTCATCGCGCACTTCGCTGAGGGGCTTGACGTGTGCCGGATGCTTGTCCTCGACGAGCATGATATAGCACGCGCCGGGCGTTTCAATCACGCCGCTGACCTGCCCGGGCTTGAGCGGCAAAGCGGCCTCGGCCAGTTCCTGGCGCAATTTGGAACGTTCAATCCAGCCCCAGTCACCCCCCTGACTCCGCTGCGACCCTTGCGAATAAACCGTGGCCATCTCCGAAAATGACGCGCCTTCCTTGATCTTGGCCAGGATTTCGCCGGCCAGGCCGACCGCGTTGGTGTCGTCGTCGGAGCTTTTGTTGAGCACAATCATGCGAAGTTTGACCTCATCCGCGATCTTGAAATCGTCCTGGTGGTTCAGGTAATAGGTTTCGACCTTATAAGGCGAGATGAGGATTTTTCCCGGCGAGGCGTTTTTCAGGCGCAGCTGCTGGACGATAAATTGATCGAGCACTTCCTGGCGAAATTTTTCATACGTCTTGCCCTGCGCCTGAAGCGTCTTCATCATCGTGATGCGGTCGCTGTACAGGTCGTGGATGCGCTCCTGCACCAGCTCGTCCCCCAGGCTGTCCGGCAGCTTGTACCCGCCCACCTGAAATTCGTGCAGAATCAGCTGCCGCTCAATCAATTGCTCCAGGCCATCGTTGAGGGCGTCGGTCATTTTCTGCTGGAACACACCCGGTTCGCCGGCATAGTCGCGGCTCAACGCCTGTCGCGCCGGCATGGTGAAGTCCTCAACCTCCGCATGCGTGACAACTGCGCTGCTGACCACGGCCGTGATGCCATCGACCAATTCCGCGCGCACCGGCAGGCTGAAACCAACGGCCGCCGCCAGTATTGGAATGAAACGAAAAAACTTCATCAAAATCGCGCGCATGGTAACAACAAGCCCCGGCGGGTCAAGCGCTCCGCTCAACGACCCAGCCCGTTCAGCAAATACATCACCAACCCCAAAATCGCCGACATCCCCAGCGCGATGACGATGGACCATTTCAGAAAATAAAACTGCTTGCGACGAGCAGCGCGCCCGCCCATGCCCGGCAACAAATAAAAACGTTCCGGCTCTTTGTCCTTTGATCCAAACATGCGGTTCTGATTCCCGCCGAATTTCTAGCACAGTGCCCGCTGACATTCAAGTCATACGCTTGCGATTACCGGGGCTGATCGCTACCGTTGCCGCATGAATCTGGAAGATCATCTGGGCGACATCGTCCGCAAAGCGCGCGCCATGAGCGGCGTGGCCTCCCCGGCCGCCGCCAACGCCGCGGGAATTTCCGAGGCCGAACTGTCCACCCTCGAGGAAACCGGCCGGGTTACCCGGCCGCCCGACTTCGCGGCGCTGGCGAATCTCATCGGGTTGAACCCGGCCAAACTCGAGAGCATCGCCCATGGCTGGCTGCCGGCGGAAAAGGATTTGAGCCCCTGGCGCGAATTGCGCGTGTTCACCACCGCCGCCGAGGGCATCACGGTGAATTGCTTTTTGATCTGGGACGAGGCCACGCGCGACGCAGCCCTGTTCGACACCGGCTTCGAGGCGCAGCCGGTGCTGGACACCATCGCCGCGGAAGGCCTGGGACTGCGGCACATTTTCATCACCCATTCGCACATTGACCACGTGAGCGCCCTGGGCGCGATCCGTGAAGCCTTTCCCAAGGCGCGGCCGCACAGCAGCTCCAAAAATGCGCCGGTGGACCAGCGCAACAAGCCGAGCGAAATCGTCCCGCTCGGCGGTTTGCGCGTGACGTATCGCGAGACCCCCGGTCATGCGGAGGACGGCGTGACCTATATCGTCGGGAACTGGCAGGAGGACGCGCCGCACGTGGCCATCGTGGGTGACGCGATTTTTGCCGCGTCGATCGGGCGCGGCAACCCGTCGTGGGACCTGGCGCGGCAGAAGGTGCGCGAACAAATCCTCACGCTGCCACCGGCAACCTTGATCTGCCCCGGCCACGGGCCGTTGACGACGGTGGCGGAGGAAAAGGCGCACAACCCGTTTTTCTGATCGATGTCTTGGGGGTGAATATCCGGCCATGAGCGAAACCAAAATAATCGCCGACAGTAGATTTTTGCGGCTGCTCATTGTCCTCGCCGGCATCGTATTGGGACAGGCAGTTTTGTACGGACCTTCATTGATTGGAACAAAAATCCTGTTGCCTTTGGATCTGCTTGCCGAGCCAGGCAACTACCTCCCGCTGACTCCGGAAACGGCAAAAGTAGTGCCCCAGAACCGAACGCTGCTCGATCTGGTCACCCAATCCGAACCGGCGCGGCAATTTGCCTTTTCCGAGTTTCACCAGGGCCGACTGCCCTTGTGGGCCCCTTACCAGTACGGGGGTGTTCCCTTCGTATGGCCGAAATATTCGCTTTTTCTCTTTTTGGAAAGCCTCGCAAAATCGCCGGTAATCATCGCCTGGATGCAACTCTTCGCCGCACTGGTCGCGGGCCTGGGGATGTATCTTTTTTGCCGGAGGGTATTGACGGTCAGTTTCTGGCCCGCGGCCATTTGCGCGTGGTGTTATCCGTTAACCGCCTTTTTTGTTCTTTGGCAGGGTTTTGTCACTGCCTTGCCGGTTTATTGGTTGCCGTGGCTTTTGTTGTCGATCGACAAAACCATCCGCGGTGGCAAGCCCCTGGCCGTCGTCGGCTTGAGCGTCGTCACCGGCCTGGTATTGACCAGCGGGCAGATCGATATTTCCGCACAGGTGCTGCTAGGTTCCGGAATTTATGCCCTCTGGTGTTTGTGGAACGCCCATCCAGGTGAGTGGTTTTCCCGAAAGGCAAGGACTGCCTTGGCGCTGCTGGTTCTGGGCTGGGGGTTGGGCTTTTTGCTGGCGGCACCCCACTTGTTGCCCATGTTGGAATATGTGCAAAGCGGTTCCCGCATGTTGCATCGCTTTGCCGGCATGGAGGAACGGCCGCCCGTGGGTTTGACGGCGCTGCCGCAACTGGCGCTACCCGACATTTACGGCACCTACGAAACCGGGAGCATCTTTATCCCGCCGGTATTTGAACCGAATCTCCTGGAAAGCGTATCGGCGGCTTATACGGGTGTCCTGGCCACGTTGCTGGCCGCGCCGCTGGCCTGGTGCAGCCGGCGTCATCGCGCCATCAATGGATTCTGGGCGGTTTTCGCTTTCTTCGGATTAAGCTGGTGCCTGGCGATTCCCGGTTGGGTTCAAGTGTTGCGTTTGCCGGGATTGAACATGCTGTCTTACGACCGCCTGGTGTTCCTGACCACCTTCGCCATTCTTTCCTTGGCTGCCGTCGGGCTTGAAAATCTGTTGCAGGGGGCCGTCCAACGGCGCTGGTGGTTCTGGCTGCCCGGCACCCTGCTGGCCGGGCTCTGTGGTTGGTGCCTTTACCGCAGCATTCATCTGCCGGACACGGTCGCCGTCCAGCTGGAACAGTTCATCTTGCGCGGGAAACAATACCCGGGCATCCGGAACCTTGAAGACGTGCGACACATTCAAGCCTGGTTCATCCGGCATTACGTTGTCATGGCGGAGTTTTGCGGCCTGGGCCTTGCCGGCTGGGTGTTGCTCTGGCTCCAAAAAGCGCGGCGTTTTGGTTTGTTTCCCCTCCTGGCATTGTTATTGATGGCCGACCTGTTGTGGTTTGACCACGGCCGCAACCCGCAATGTGATCCGGGCCTTTACTACCCCAGGATCCCGGCCCTGGAGGCGGTCGCAAAATCTGCTCCCGGCCGCGTCATCGGTCTTGATTGTCTGCCCGCATCGCTCGCCCTGATGCTGGGTTTGACTGATATCAGAGGTTTTGACGCCGTTGATCCCATGCGCATGGTGGATTTGCTGAAAACCACGACGACGCCAGACACCAATGCCGCCTACGAGATGGTTCAATCCCTGATACCGAAAGTTCAATTCCTGATATCCAAACGCTCCTCTTCTCCAACCGGCGCCATCCAACTGGCTCCGGTCCTGGACATGCTCAACGTGCGCTATGCCATTTTTCGCGGCGATCCTCCACCCTTCGTCAAACCCGCGTTTCAAGGAAATGACTATTGGGTCATGATCAACTCCAATGCCCTGCCGCGCATATTCATTCCCCGGTCGGTCCTGGTGACAACCAACGCGGTTGAGGAATTGAAAGCGCTGGCTTCAGCGGAGTTCAATCCCGCCGCCGTGGCCTATGTGGAATCGCCCGTCGAACTGCCCGCCGGGTGTCGCGGCACGGTTCGGATCGAAAACGAGATCCCGACCCGCGTGACAATATCAGCCCGGATGGAAACGCCGGGATTGGTAGTGCTGGCCGATAATTGGGACGGGGGATGGCGCGCGTATTGGAACGGCCGCCCAGTGCCGGTGCTGCGGGCAAATTATGCCGTTCGCGGAGTGGTCGTTCCAGCCGGAAACGGGACGCTCGAATTCGCTTACAAACCGGCCAGTGTGAGGCTGGGATTTGGGCTGGCCGGTCTGGTCGTGATCATTCTGGGCGGTTGGCTGCTGGCCGGGCAGATTTGGAAGGTTAAAACAAATGCTCCGTCATCATCCGGGCTATGAATCAGTCCCGGGCTTCCGGGCAAAGATCGACCTGCTGGGTAAAATTGGACATTGCCTTGCCGCCATTGAGACACCGGCCCGGCCCTCCGGTGGAGTTCAGATTGGAGCCGCAGTTCTTCAGGTTACCCCAAGGGTTTGATTGTTTGGCAACGGTGACGATGCGCACCTCAACCGGGATGGCTGGGATGGCTGGCGGATGAAGCCCCTCGCACCGGTGGCACAAGGATTGCATATTGCCAATCGAACATAAATTACCAGACGTAAGACGTATGAGATTCTCCCTGGAGGTTGGCCACACGGAAAGACACCTTGTCGAATTCAATTTCAACCAGCTCTATGGCACCCTGGTCATCCGCGTGGACGACCGCCCGATTTTCCAATCCCGGCGCGTTTTCAACGAACCCGTCCACGAAATTTATCAATTCGTGATCCCAGGCACGGAGAAATCGGAAGTGCGGATTGAGAAAAAACGCAAGCCATTGATCGGCCACCGCAACACGGTTTACGTGAACGACCGCATCACCCGGGTGATTGACCGGTATTTTTGACCGGGTTCACTCGGGCTGGATGGGCAGACCCGGGAATCCGTCCGAAATTGCAAATTGACCCGGCCGGTTCGCATGGTTAGCCTTTTCCTCCGTTCCAACGGGACCTATGCGACATACCATTTCAGTTTTGGTTGAGAACAAGTTTGGCGTGCTCACGCGTGTCGCCGGCCTCTTCAGCGGCCGCGGCTACAATATCGACACCCTCAACGTCGGCCCGACCCAAGACCCCAAGACCTCCCGCATGACCATCGTCACCCATGGCGACGAGGCCACGCTGGAACAGATCGTCAAGCAGCTCAACAAGCTGCCGGACGCCATCAAGGTGCAGGATTTCCACGAGGGTGAATACGTGGACCGCGAGCTGGTGCTCGTCAAGGTGGCGGTGGACTCCAAATCGCGCGCCGAGGTGATGCAAATCACGGACATTTTCCGCGCCAAAATCGTGGACGTGCAGCCGAAGACGCTCACCATTGAAATCACCGGCACCGAGAGCAAGGTGGAGAAATTCATCAGCCTGATGGATTCGTTCGGCGTGCAGGAAATCACGCGCACCGGCAAGGTCGCCCTGCCGCGCAAGTGACGGCCGCCCCGGGTTCACCGTTTCAGCAGCCCGCATTTCCGTTTGACGAACACGCAAAGGCGGTTAAAATTCACGGTTCATTTGACGAGTTAAAGACACAAACCAATACCCAGCAAAGAAAGAGTTGATTATGGCAATCATTGATTTTGGCGGAACCAAGGAAAAGGTCATCACGCGGAAGGAATTCCCGATGGCCCGCGCCCGCAAGGTGCTTAAGAACGAAACCATCGCCATCATCGGCTACGGCGTTCAGGGACCGGCCCAGGCGCTGAACCTGCGCGACAACGGCTTCAAAGTCATCATCGGCAACCGCCCCACCGGCAAAGGATGGAAACGCGCCCTGGCCGACGGCTGGAAGCCCGGCAAGACCCTGTTCGATATCAAAACCGCCGTACAAAAGGCCACTATCGTCCAATTCCTCGTTTCGGACGCCGCCCAACGCGAACTCTGGCCGCTGATCAAAAAAAACCTCAAGCCGGGCGCCGCGCTCTATTTTTCCCACGGCTTTTCCATCGCCTACAAGAAACAGACCAAGGTCATTCCGCCGAAGAATGTGGACGTGATCATGGTGGCGCCCAAGGGCTCCGGGCTGAATGTCCGCCGCAATTTCCTCACCGGCGCGGGCATCAATTCCAGTTTCGCCGTCGGGCAGGACTACACCGGCCGCGCCACCGAGCGCTGCCTGGCGCTGGGCATTGGCGTCGGTTCCGGCTACCTGTTCCCAACCACGTTCCAGCATGAGGTGTTCAGCGATCTCACCGGCGAACGCGGCATTTTGATGGGCGCGCTGGCCGGCGTCATGGAAGCGCAATACGACGTGCTCCGCGCCCGGGGCCACTCGCCCAGCGAGGCGTTCAATGAAACCGTCGAGGAACTCACCCAGAGCCTCATCCGCCTGGTGGACGAGAACGGGATGGATTGGATGTATTCCAACTGCTCCGCCACCGCCCAGCGCGGCGCGTTGGACTGGAAACCAAAATTCAAGAAGGCGACCTTGCCGGTGTTCAAGGACCTGTATCAGCGCGTCAGGGACGGCCGGGAATGCGCCCGCGTGCTTTCCGCCTGTGGCGGCTCCAATTACCAGAAGCGGTTGCAGAAGGAATTGAGCCAGATCCACAATTCCGAGATGTGGCGGGCCGGCGCGGCCGTCCGCGCCTTGCGTCCGAAGGAACCCGCCCGGGCCATCACCAAAGGCACCAAAGGCATCACCGGACGCGCTTCCAACTAACGCTCACGCAAACAATTAAGAAGCCGCCGGAGCACTCCGGCGGCTTTTTTTGTTTGAAGATCAGAGGGGCGAGTTCCAGGAGCCTCAAATCTGTCTGAGCATTCCGGGCAAGGCCTCGCGACGCTTGTCCCTCGGAAAGATTTAGCCACCCAGCGAACCCGGATCCCCCACGTCGCCCTTGTTGAAGTCGACGTATTCCTCCGTCAAATCGGCAGCGTAAATCACCGCACTGGATTGGCCAACGTTCAGGTGGATGTGCAAATCAAATTCTTTCGGCGCCGCGGCAGCACAAAGCTGTTTGAACGTTGCCTGCGTTGGCTGGCCGCGTTTCAAACTCCACAGAACTTTTTTCCCATCCGCCGGGCTGTAACCGATATCCACCTTTCCCTCGACGATTTTGGCCGGGGAATAGCCGAGCGCATCGATGATGCGGCCCCAGTTCGGGTCGCCGCCGTGCCAGCTGGTCTTCACCAGCGCGCTGTTCGCCACCGCCCGCGCCGCGGCATCGGCGTCCTGTATGGTTTTCGCTCCGTTCACGCGCACCGTGACGACGCGATGAACGCCTTCGCCGTCACGGACAATCATTTTGGCCAGTTCGAGGCAAACATGATTGAGCGCTGCTTGAAAAATTCGGCGTTGAATGTCGGATGTTGAATGTTGAATGTTTTTGTTCTTCGCCAATCCATTCGCCAGCACCAGCACGGTGTCGTTCGTGCTCATGTCGCCGTCCACGGTAATGCGGTTGAAACTCAGCGCGACAGCTTCCCGCAGGGCGGATTGCAAAGCCTTGGCCTCGATGGCGGCATCCGTGGTGATAAAGCCCAGCATCGTCGCGTGCAGCGGCAGTGCGGCGGGCCGTGCGCCGCTACCGCTCATGCCGGGCTGGATCATACCCGCGCCTTTGCACAGGCCGCCGATGCGGACGGTTTTACCGCCCAACTTGAACTCGATCGCCATCTGCTTGGGCCGCGTGTCGCTGGTCATGATGGCTTCGACGGCACGGGCGGCGTGGGCGGCGGTTGAACCCAATTCGACGCATGCCTCGATGATTCCGGCGCGGACGTTGTCCATCGGCAAAGTGACGCCGATGCGCCCGGTCGAGCCGACCAGGACCGAACCTTGCGGGAGGTTCAATGCGCGTTCGGTATAGCGAACCATTTCCCGGGCGTCCTGCAAGCCCGGTTTGCCGGTGCAGGCGTTGGCATTGCCGGAATTGATCACGACGGCCCGGGCGGTCCCCTTCTTTACGCGCTCGACACAGACCTTGACCGGCGCGGCGCAAACCTGGTTGGTCGTGAACATGCCGGCGACGGTGGCGGGCACTTCGGATACAATCAGCGCGAGGTCGCGTTTTTGCCCCTTGTTCGAGCCTTTGCCCGTGCCGAGGCGTTTGATATCGCAAAACACGCCGCTGGCGAGAAAGCCCCGCGGTGCGACGATGGAACCTGAAATTGCTTTGAACTGTTTTTTCATTTTCGGGGATTGAATTTGCCAAGTTTGGCCGACAACGCGAATCTTTTTGCGATTAAAATTGAACGCAGAGGCGCGGAGCACGCGGAGAACCGCCGAGAAAATCATCTTGTCCCACTCTGCGCTCTCCGCGTCTCTGCGTTAAAGTTTCACGGCGTCGATTTCCAGCCGCACCATCCGCACACGGACGCGGCCGGTGGCGTCGGGCGGGTGTCTGGCCAGATAACGGTCCGTGACCGCAGCCACAAATTCATCGCGCAAATCCTCCGGCACCCGCTGCGTATAAGGCAGCCACGTGGTGCGAAACCACGCCGCAAAGCCAGCGCGCCCCGGATAAACCGCATCCTTGGGCGCCAACTGGATGCGCTGTGTTTTGAAACCAAAACGCGGCAACCATCGCTCATACTCCGCCGGGCTGTGAAAGAAATATGTTTTTTGCAGCTTGCGGAAAAAATGGCGCCAGCGTTTGAGCCGTATCTCGGGGCGCAACGCGACAAACACATCCTGCGCGTTGCCCTTGCCGCCGCACGAAACGACCAACCGTCCCCCCGGCCGCAAGCACGCCACGGCACCCCGCAGAAAAGCCGGATGATCGTCAACCCAATGCAGCACTGAACTGGAAAAAACCACGTCGAACCGCATTGGCAAACGAATATGGCGCGCATCCAGGACGTGAAATTCCAGATTCGGATATTTGTCCGGGGAAAAATTCCTTCGCGCAAACCGGATCATCTCCGGCGAAGCATCAATCCCGGTGACCGAACCCTGCGGCACGGCGCGGGCCAGTTCGGCGGTCACTTTGCCGTCACCGCAGCCGACATCGAGCACGTGCTCATCCTCGCGCAGCCGGAGCTGCGCGATGAGTTCGCGCGCCCAGATTTGTTGCGCGGCGGAATTCGCGGCGTAATCCGCCGCGTTCCAATGCAGGCCCTTTTTTGTCTTTGTAGCAGCCGAGGTCACGAGGCTCATTTCAATTCATTCTTCAGTTTGAGCCTCCTTACGTCGGCTGCTACGTCCGATTCAAACCAATCCGGCCGTTTCCGGGAAGCCGCAGACCAGGTTCATGCTTTGGATGGCCTGGCCGCTCGCGCCTTTGATCAGGTTGTCCTCGGCGCTCATCACGATGAGCCGGCCGGTGCGCGGGTCGAGGCGCCAGGCAATTTCGATGACATTGGTACCGGCGACATTTTTCGTGTCGGGCAGCGCCTTGCCTTCGAGCAGATGCACGAACGGTTCGTTGCCGTAAGCCTTCGCATAACAGGCCGCAATCTGTTCATTCAACGCGGTCAATCCCGCTGCATCGGAAAAGTGCTTTTCCGGCGCGAGATAGAGCGTCGTCAAAATGCCGCGATTCACCGGAATCAGATGGGGCGTGAACTGGACAATGACCTTTGTGCCGGCGGCGAACGAAAGTTGTTCCTCGATTTCCGACAAATGCCGGTGTTTGGGCACTCCGTAGGGCCGCATGCTTTCATTGCACTCGCAAAACAGATAATCCGGCTCGGTCTTACGGCCCGCACCGCTGACGCCGCTGAGCGAATCAGCAATGATGCCGGTGGGCTTGACCAGGCGGGCCTGTAACAATGGCATCACCGGTAGCAGAATGCTCGTCGGATAACAGCCCGGGGCGGCCACCAGCATCGATTTCCGGATGTCCTCACGATAAATCTCCGGCAGGCCATAAACCGATTTCCCCAGCAAATCCGGCGCCGGATGGTCGTGCCCGTAAAATTCCCGGTAATTCTCCGCGCTCTCGAGCCGGAAATCGGCGCTGAGGTCGATCACAATGCAGCCGGCGTTGAGCAACGGCACGGCGTATTCGGAAGCGACGCCATGCGGCAAGGCCAGGAACACCAGGTCGGCCTGCTTGGCGAGCAATTCGGCATTCGGCTCGGTGAACTGCAGCGTTTTGGCCTGTGAATGGCCCGCAAATCTCGGGAACACCTGCGCGAGGGTCTGCCCCGCGTTCTGGCGCGAGGTCGCCGCCACCAGTTCCACATGCGGATGGTTCAACACCAACCGGACGAGCTCTTCGCCGGAATAACCCGACGCACCGACAATGGCAACTTTCTTTAGATTCATTGTGTCTTTCTTTTACCGCAACGGCGCTAAAAATACAGAGTAAAAATACCGGATTGAAGCCTGCGTTCCCGTCCGTCAAAACCGGACCCGCCGGAGCCGGAATCCCAACAAAAAACCCCGCCGGATTGAACCAGCGGGGTTGGAAAATTTCGCGTGCGATCAACGTTTGGAGAATTGGAACCGCTTGCGCGCGCCCGGCTGGCCGTACTTCTTGCGCTCCTTCATGCGCGAATCGCGCGTGAGAAAGCCCTCGGCTTTCAACGCCCCGCGCAAGGTGGCGTCAAATTGCAGCAACGCCCGGGAAATGCCGTGCCGCACCGCGCCGGCCTGGCCGTTGGGCCCGCCGCCGCTGACGTTGATGCGCGCATTGAATTTCTCCAGCGTGCCGGTGACGGTCAGCGGTTGCGCCGCAGTCACCCGCAGGGTTTCCAGCGGGAAATAATTTTCAAACGCGCGGCCGTTGACGGTGATTTTGCCGTTGCCGGACGCGAGCCGGACCCGCGCGACGGCGGTCTTGCGCCGTCCGGTGCCGAGATATTCGGTAATTTTGGTTTCAGCCATCGGTCAGTGGGGTTGAGAGTTGAAAATCAGGCCGCGGCCTTGAGGGGTTCGGGCTGCTGCGCCGCGTGCGGATGTTTCGGGCCCTTGAAAACCTTCAGCTTGGTGAGCAACTGGCTGCCGAGCCGGTTTTTGGGGATCATGCCTTTGACAGCATGCAGGATGAGCTTTTCCGGATGCTTGGCGCGCACCTGGGCCACGCTGGTGTATTTCTCGCCGCCCTTCCAGCCGGAATACGTCATGAACTCCTTGGCCGTTTCCTTTTTGCCGGTGACCCGGACCTTCTCGGCATTGATCACCACGACGAAGTCACCGGCGTCGAGGTGCGGCGTGTAAATGGGTTTGTTTTTACCGCGTAAAATATCGGCGACCTGCACGGCCAACCGGCCAAGCACGGCGCCATCGGCATCAATCACGTGCCATTTCCGCTGGTCCAAATTCACTTTGGGCAAATGTGTTTTCATCTAAATCTTGAGCAAAGGAGCGGAGAAAATATCAAACTTTCAAGCGAAGTCAACAGGGCATTTTGGCCTGGTCGATCCGTCGGAAAAACACCCCGGGAGCATTGATTTTCACGAAGCCGCCATGCCTGTTATCAATTAGCTTCCCGGGACCCGCCCGATTAGGGTCAGGAAGTGAAAACGGACCGAAATCCCCGCTGCGCCGTCCATTCGGGTTCGCTCTGGCAGGCCGGGTCGTTCCTGCTTGCCAAGGCCTCGCGCCGGAGCGCAGACTGCGCCCAACCAACCCGTTCCGCCTCCAGAAAGTAAATTTTATGGAACCAATGATAGCCGTCGTCGTCTTGGTGGTTCTTGGTGTTCCCATTGCCCTGGCCGTCTGGCTGGTTGTACGGGCCGTTCAAGCCAGGGGACGAATCGAGGAACTTGCCTTTCGTCTCAGTGAACTGGAGGCTGAAATCATCCGGCTGAAACGGGAGCAGGAGCCGGCAAAACCAGTCGAACCGGCACCCAAACTGGCACCCGCCCCGGTCGCTGCGACGATAAAAGTTGCCGCCGTGCCGCCGGTGCCAGCGGTGCCAAAACCGGTCGCGGCGCCCAAGCCCATGGTTTCATCACAATCGCCGCCCGCGGTTGCACCGCCACCTATTCCTGTGGCCACCCCGCCGCCGAGGCTGGCGCCGTCGGTGCCGCGCCCGACCGCTCCAGCCATCAACTGGGAACAGTTCCTGGGCGTCAAGGGGTTTGCCTATGCTTCCGGGTTGGCGATCCTTCTGGGCGTTGCCTTCGCCATCAAATATTCCTTTGATCACAACTTGATTTCACCGGAACTCCGCATGGCCTGCGGGTTCCTGACCGGCCTCACTTTGCTGGTTGGCGGTGCCTGGCTGCATCGGCGAAAGCAATATACCGTCGGGGCGCAAACCTTGTGCGCCACCGGGGTGGTGATTCTTTACGCAGTCACCTTTGCGTGCCGCTCCATTTATCATTTTGAGTTCTTCGGGCCGGTTCCAACCTTCCTGTTGATGGTACTCATCACTACGACCGCTTTTCTGCTGGCCGTGCGTCTCAATGCCATGGTCGTAGCCATCCTCGGCATGCTGGGCGGTTTCCTCACGCCCATCCTGCTGTCCACCAACCAGGACAATCCACTGGGCTTGTTCGGTTACATTGCCATTCTCGACGCCGGCCTCATCCTGGTGGCGCTGAACCGCCGCTGGCATTTCCTCACCGCTCTGGCGGCGGCCGGGACTGCCTGCATGCAAATCGGCTGGGCGGGAAAGTTTTTCGAGACGGAAAAGTATTTTGAAGGCGATAAAATCCTGGTCGCGCTGGCCGTGCTGCTGGGATTCAACCTTCTGTATCTGGCGGCGGCCGGGACCGCAAAACTTCGCGGCCGGGCGAACAAATGGCTCCCGGGTTCCACCCTGGGTCTGGTGGCCGTCGCGCTGGTGTTCACCTCCTGGTTCCTGGCCTTTCCCCCGCTCGCACAGCGGCCCTGGCTGATGTTCGGTTTTGTCTTCCTGATTGACCTGGTCGTCACCGCCCTCGTCCTGCTTGATGACGAACTTGTCCCCGCCCAGCCCATCGCCGGCCTGGCCGTTTTCGGGTTGCTCGCCGCCTGGACGGCGAAGTCCCTGAACAACGATCTGTTGAACGCGGCGTTGGCCTTCTATTTCATCTTCGCCATCCTGCACTCGGTTTTCCCGGTAATCCTGCAGCGCCGACGGGGCATCACTACCTCGTTGTG
Source organism: uncultured Bifidobacteriaceae bacterium (assembly GCA_964413165.1). Taxonomy (GTDB): domain Bacteria; phylum Verrucomicrobiota; class Verrucomicrobiia; order Limisphaerales; family UBA11358; genus UBA11358. The sequence goes on along the minus strand of CAYPSF010000011.1, from coordinate 32,819 downwards.
GGGAACCCAGCTTTTTCCGCCGTTGGCGCTAGTACTGGTGCTCATCCCGATTTTCCAGCTCGCTGAAGTTTCATTTATCGTCTGGCCGTTCGTCCTGCTGGTGGATGTGTTGGCCATCGGCGTGGCCGTCGCCCTGGCCTCGTTCCTGCCGGTGCTGGTCGCAATGCTGTTGACCCTGGCCGCCACCGGCGCGTTGATCTTTAAAACGCCCGCCGAAATCACCGGATTGCCCTCGTCTTTCTTCCTGCTGGGCGTCTTCGCGATCTTCTTTGTCGCCGTGAGCGTCTGGGCGGTGCGCAAACTGAAACCGGATGCACTCTCCCGGGCGCTCAAGCTGGACGAGGACGCCCTGCAATCGGAGAACCTGGCGGCGTTCCTGCCGGCCTGCTCCGCCGTGCTGCCCTTCCTGCTGCTCATCATGGCCACGTTGCGGTTGTCGCTGGCGAACCCATCGCCGGTCTTCGGACTCGCCCTGCTCCTGGTCGTGCTGCTGCTGGGGGTGGCGAAGATGTTTTCGCAGGACTGGTTGCCCGCCGTCGGGCTGGCCTGCGTCGCCGCCCTGGAATGCGCGTGGCATTTCAACCGGTTCAACGCCGCGAATTCCGACGTGGCGCCGACCCTGCCACTGGCCTGGTACTTGATTTTCTTCGCCGTGTTTGCGCTGTTCCCGTTCCTGTTCCTGAAAAAATTTGGCAACCGGGTGGTCCCCTGGGCCACGGCGGCGCTGGCCGGCCTGCCGCAGTTTTTCCTGGTTCACCGGCTCGTGGCCGCGACCTACCCGAACCAGGTCATGGGGCTGTTGCCCGCGGCCTTTGCCCTCCCGCCGCTGCTGAGCCTCGTCGTGGTGTTGAAGAAAACCCCGGAGCACCCGGCCCGCCTGACGCAACTGGCTTGGTTCGGCGGCGTGGCGTTGTTCTTCATCACGCTCATTTTCCCGATCCAGTTCGACCGGCAGTGGATCACCATTGGCTGGGCATTGGAGGGCGCCGCGCTGCTGTGGCTGTTCCATCGTGTGCCGCACCCGGGCCTGCGGCTGGCAGGCGCCGGCCTGCTGGTCGCCGCGTTCGTCCGGCTCGCGTTCAACCCCGCCGTGCTCGAATATCATCCGAGCAGCACGAGGGCGATTTGGAACTGGTATCTTTACGCGTATGGCATCGTGACCCTCTGCCTGTTTGCCGGTGCGCGATTGCTCGCGCCGCCGCGAAATCGGACCTGGGGAATCAATACGCCACCCATCCTGGTCAGCCTGGGCACCGTGCTCGCCTTTCTGCTGCTAAACATCGAAACCGCGGATTATTTCAGCCCGCCCGGCTCGACGCTGACGTTCCAGTTCAGCGGCGATTTCGCGCGCGACATGACGTATTCCATTGCCTGGGCATTGTTTGCACTGGTGCTCCTCGTGGTTGGCATTCTCCGGAAAGTCCCGGCGGCCCGCTACAGCGCCATCGGCCTGCTGAGTGTGACGCTGCTCAAACTGTTCTTCCATGACCTGACCCGGCTGGGCCAGCTGTACCGCATCGGCGCGTTCTTCGGCGTGGCGGTGATTGCCATGCTGGCGTCGTTCGCCTATCAACGCTTCTACGCCTCCGCGGCCAAAGACAAGGAAACCAAACATGAAACGGAAAAGTAGCGATAGTTCTGAAAATTCATTCTGGTGGGGCGAGTGTCCTCGCGAGCCGTTCACAGGTTCCCGGGCAAGGCTCGCGAGGACGCTCGCCCCACCAGGCAAAGCGCGTTGCCGTCGGTGGATAAATTGGCTTGGCATTTTAGCACTCACGATCGCCGTTTCCGCCATCGCCGGCGGCCTGCCCGCCGACTGGCGACAGGAACAATCGTTCACCGTGCCCGCGCCCGGGTTGATCAAGCTGAACCTGCCGGTTGAAACGTTGGATGCCGCCCGCCCCGCGCTGGAAGACCTGCGCCTTTACGACGAGGCAGGCAACGAGGTGCCTTATTTGATTGAACGCCCGGTCCCGGTGACCAAAGTCGTTCAAAATGTAAAAGCATTTCACGTTTCGTTGACCCCGAGCAACACGGTCATCGTCCTGGAGACCGGGCTGGCCCAACCGTTGGATGATGTCACGCTGGAAACGCCGGCCGGGAGCTTCATCAAACCGGTGCGCATCGAAGGTTCTACCGACCTCAAACGCTGGCAGCCCCTCGAGTCGGGACAACCGATTTTCCGGCAGCCGGACGGCGTGAACCGGCTCCACGTTTCCTTTCCCGCCGGCACGTGGCCGTGGCTGCGATTGACGGTGGACGACCAGCGCACACCGCCGATCCCCTTTACCGGCGCGCACATCCGCGTAGCGGTGACCGAACCGGCTCCGACCGCATGGTTGCCGGTGACCATTTCCGAACGCAATGAAAACCCGGGTGAGACGCGCCTGGCATTGGATCTCGGGGCGGCCAATTTGGACCTCACCGCCGTGCAGATTGAAACCGCCGAACCGCTTTTTACGCGGCACGTGACGTTGGCGGTACCACAGGTTGCCGAAGACACCATTCATGAGCAACCCATCGGCCAGGGCGTGGTTTATCGCGTTGCCGTCGAAAGCCAGCCGGCGGCGGAAAGTCTTTTGGTGCCATCGGAACACCTGGTCCGTTCGCGGGAATTGCTGATGTTCATTCAAAATCAGGACAGCCCGCCGTTACCCGTCACCGCGGTGCGCGTTGAGCGGCGCCCGGTTTATCTCGTGTTTCTTGCGCGCCAGGCGGGTCCTTATCACCTGCTGACGGGCAACGGCCAATGCGCCACACCGCGTTACGACCTGGCCGCGCTGGACATGAACCTCAAAGCCATGACCATTTCGCCGATCAAGCTTTCACCGCCGGCGGACAACTCAAATTATCGCGCACCGGAAGTATTGCCGGGCATCGCGGGAACCGGCTCGACGCTGGACGTATCGGCGTGGAAATTTCGCCAGCCGGTAACTATCAGTCGCGCCGGCGCCCAGCAATTGGAACTCGGGCTGGAGACGCTCGGGCACGCGCAACCGGGTTTCCCGGACCTGCGGCTTTTGCACGGCAGCAACCAGGTGCCTTATATCCTCGAACGTACCTCGATCAACTGCTCGCTGGCGCCGGCAGTGACCGCCACCAACAACGCGGAAGACCCCAGACTCAGCCGCTGGATCCTCAAGCTGCCGCAAGCCAACCTGCCCGTTACCCGCCTGAGTTGCACCACGAAGACGCCGCTGTTTCAACGGGATCTGACGCTTTACGAAGAACTCACCGACCAGCGCGGCGAAAAATACCGGCACAATCTGGGGGGAGCTTCCTGGGTGCAAAAGCCCGACCGCAAAAGCCAGGAATTCTTCCTGGCCCTCGACAGCCCGCCCCAAAGCGACACGTTATTTTTGGAAACGCACAATGGCGACAACCCGCCGATCGCCCTGGAAAACTTTCAATGCTTTTATCCCGCCACGCGCATTTTGTTCAAAGCCGGCTCGGGCGATGGACTTTTCCTGTATTACGGCAACCCGCGCGCGGCCGCGCCGAGCTATGACCTCAGCCTGGTGGCCGGGCAATTGTTGTCGGCGGACAAGGCCGCCGCATCAACTGGCGCCGCGCAACAGCTTCTGAAATCATCCTGGCGCGAGTATGAAATCCCCGGCAAAGGCGGCGTGGTATTCTGGGGCATCCTCGCGCTGGTGGTCGTGGTGCTGCTGGTGATCATCTCCCGGCTGCTGCCCAAAGCGCCGCCGCCGGCCGAAAATCAAACCCCGCCCAAATAAGCGCTTTTGACCTGGGGATTCTGACGCAGCGTGGCCGAGTCGCCCGATAAAGCGACTTTGCCGGTTTCCAGCACGTACCCGAAGCCCGACACTTCCAGGGCCAGCTTCGCGTTCTGCTCGACGAGCAGGACGGTAATGCCCTGCTGGCGGTTGATCTCGACGATCTTCTCAAAGATGGTCTTGACCAGCAACGGCGCGAGCCCCAACGACGGTTCGTCCAGCATCAACAATTTCGGCCGGCTCATCAACGCGCGGCCAATCGCCAGCATTTGCTGCTCGCCGCCGCTCAGGGTCCCCGCGATTTGTTTTTCCCGCTCCTGCAAACGCGGAAAAGCCGCAAACACATGATCCAGTTCGCGCCGGACGGCCGCCCGGTCCCTCTGCAAATAGGCGCCCATCTGCAGGTTTTCCATCACCGTCAGGTTCGCAAAGATCATCCGGCCTTCCGGTACGTGCGAAAGTCCGAGCCGGACGATCTGGTGCGGCGGCAGGCCGGCGATGTTTTTGCCGGCGTAGCGGATTTCACCGGACTTGGACTTTAACAGGCCGGAAATCGTCTTGAGTGTGGTGGTCTTGCCAGCGCCGTTCGCCCCGATGAGCGTGACGATGGCGCCCGCCGGCACGGACAGCGAGATCCCGTGCAACGCGGTAATAGCGCCGTAACTCACGGTCAGGTTTTTGATTTCCAGCATGATTTCAATCCCCGAGGTAGGCTTGAATGACTTTCGGGTCCCGGCGGACTTCGTCCGGTTTTCCCTCGGCAATTTTCACGCCGTAATCCAGGACGACGATGCGCTCGCAGATACCCATCACCACTTGCATGTCATGTTCGACGAGCAACACGGAAATCTTGAACCGGTCCTTGATGAACTGGATCAACCGCATCAAATCCGTCTTTTCGCTCGTGTTCATCCCGGCAGCGGGCTCGTCGAGCAGCAGCAACTTCGGCTGCGCCGCCAGCGCCCGCACGATTTCCAGACGCCGCTGGTCGCCGTAACTCAGGCTTTTCGCCGGCGCGTCCCGGAATTTTTCGAGGTGAAAAATCTCCAACAGTTCCATCACGCGGCCGGCGATGGATCTTTCCTCGTCCAGGAACGCGCGGCCGCGCCAGAGCGCATGCCGGACGTCGCCCTGCAAATGCAGGTGAAACACCGTCCGGACATTGTCAAAAACCGTCAGAGACGAAAACAGCCGGATGTTCTGGAACGTCCGCGCGATGCCGCGGGCGGTGATGCGGTAGGGCTTGCTGCCGACCACCGATCGGCCGTCGAAAAGAATTTCGCCTTCGGCCGGTTGATAGACGCCGGTGATCAGATTGAACACGGTCGTCTTGCCTGCGCCGTTCGGACCGATCAAACCGACCAGTTCGTGGCTCTGAACGTGTAAATCCAAATTCGACACGGCCGTCAAGCCGCCGAAACGGATGGTAACCGCTTCGGCCTGCAGCAGACTGTCTTCGGCGAGGGCGGTCATGGCGGGGCGTCCGGGATTTTTCGGCGCCAGACAAACAGGCCCTGGGGCCGGGTGAGCATGAGCACGATCAGAAGCAGCGAGTACAGGACCATCCGGTATTCGGCTACCGGCCGCAGGACTTCCGGCAAAATCGTCAGCAGAATCGCGGCGAGAATCACCCCCGGCGTGTTGCCCATGCCGCCGAGCACGACCATGACGACGATGGCAATGGATTCCATGAAATTGAATCCGCCCGGGGTGATGAATTGTTTTGAATGGGCGTATAGGCCGCCGGCGATCCCGGCAAAAAATGCGCCCACCACAAAGGCGGTGACCTTGTATTTAGTCGTGTTGATGCCCATGGCCTCGGCGGCCACCTCGTCATCGCGCACGGCAATAAACCCGCGGCCATAGGTTGAATGGACGAGCGAAGTAACGACATAAACCGTCACCGCCGCCAGCCCGAACGTCCAAAACAGATCCGTGGAACCGTGCATCACGCTGTACCCGCGCGCGCCGCCGACCCGGTCCAGGTTCTGAAAGATGACGCGGATGATTTCGCCGAAGCCGAGCGTGACGATGGCCAGGTAATCGCCTTTCAATCGCAGCGTGGGCAGGCCGACGAGCAATCCCGCCACGGCGGCGAGCAATCCGCCCGCCAGCAGGGCGCCAAAAAACAGCGCGCCGGACGCGGCCGGGTTTAGATTGCCGAACTGGTTGGTGATAACGGCCGCCGTGTAGGCGCCCACGGCCATGAAGCCAGCGTGACCGAGCGAAAACTGCCCGGTGTACCCGTTGATCAGGTTCAGGCTGACGGCGAGGATGATGTTGATACCGATGTCGTAGAGGACGAACAGGACGTAGGGATTGACACGGCCGGCCCCGAGCGAAGCCAGCAGGCTCAGCCCGAGGCCAACCAGCAACAGGAGCTTGGCATGCTTGAACATCATACTTTTTCAATCTCCCGTTTGCCGAGCAGGCCGGACGGTTTGAGGAGCAGGATTAAAATCAAAACGCCGAAGGCAATCGCATCCCGGTAGGTGGAGGAGATGTAGCCGGAAACGAGCGTCTCGGTGACGCCGATGATAATGCCGCCCAGCGCCGCGCCGGGCAGGTTGCCGATGCCGCCGAGGACCGCCGCCACGAATGCTTTGAGCCCGGGCAGAATGCCCATGAGCGGGTCAATCGCCGGATAGCTGACGGCGTAGAGAATGCCCGCGGCGGCGGCGAGCGCCGAACCGAGGGCAAAGGTAAATGAGATGACGACGTCGGTATTGATGCCCATGAGGGCTGCGGCCTCGGGGTTGAAGGACAACGCGCGCATGGCCGTGCCGATTTTGGTTTTCAAGGTGATGAACCTCAGGGCCAGCAACAACAGCAATGTCACGCCGAGCACGATGATCTGGTTGCTGTTGATGCTCAATCCGCCGAGATGGGTGAGGGGATACGCCGGGATGAGGTCAGGGAATTTTTTCGGGGCGGCGCCAAAAGCCAGCTGGCCGCTGTATTCGAGGAACAGCGAAACCCCGATGGCGGTGATGAGCACGGTCAGTTTGGGACTGCGGCGCAGCGGCCGATAGACGAGCTTTTCGATGACCACCCCGATGGTGGCGCAGATCACCATGGCAATTCCCATGACTACTAATCCGGCCCAAATGGATGGGGTGGGCAGAAAAGCGGCAACTTTCGGCGCGATATAAAACCCGGCAAAGGCGCCGAGCATGAAGATGTCGCCGTGAGCGAAGTTGATGAAACGGAGGATTCCGTAGACCATCGTATAGCCGAGCGCGATGAGAGCGAGAATCGAGCCGAGCGCCAGGCCATTGATGAGTTGCTGGAGAAATTCGGTCAGAAGGAGTTGATGGTTGATGGTTGATAGCTGATGGAAACGTCAGTCATGAGTCTTTCAAAACAGAACGACGCAAGCCGCTTAACATCTTTCCCTGTTCTTCAGCGGCGGCGTACAGCTTCCTAAAATCAATTTCAGATAGCAAACCCTGCCGTTTGCCGATGAACGATTGAGAAACAACTTCAAAGAGCGACCCGGCGGCAATTTCCAAGAATCGCGCGTAGTCATTCTTGGAATTTCGCGCCGTTCCCTCTGCGATGTTTGAGGAAATAGAAACCGCTGGCCGCCTCATTTGATTCGTCAGTCCGAATCTTTCTTCCACCGGGAAAAGGCGTGTCAACTCATAAACCAAATCGGCAAACGCAATCGCCTTTTGCCACGTTTCAAGTTTTTCAAAGTTAAACATGGCGTTTCACTTACGCCCTTTTCCATCAACCATCAACTCTCAACTATCAACCACCTCAGGGCGCAATGGTTTCGACGTACTTGAACTGCCCATCCTTGATCGTCAGGATCACGGCCGGCTTCGAGGCGTTCCGGTTGGGGTCGATGGTAATTCTGCCGGTGATCCCGGCGAAGTCTTTCGTGGCCGCCAGCGCGGCGGCGACTTTTGCGCCATCAGCCGAGCCGGCGCGCTTGATGGCGTCGGCAAGGATCATCGCCGAATCATAACCCAACGCCGCCATGGCATCGGGCGTCTCGTTGTGTTGGGCACGGAACCGCTTCACAAAGTCCTGGACCGCGGGCGAGGTGTCCTCCGGCGAATAATGAGTGGAAAAATAACAGCCCTCCAGGGCCTTGCCGCCAATGGGCACCAGCGAGGACGATTCCCACCCGTCGCCGCCAAAGATGGGACCGGTGAAGCCCAACTGGCGCGCCTGCAACGCAATCAGCCCGACCTCGGTGTAATAACCGGGAACAAAAATCCCGTCGGGATTTTCAGCCTTGATGGCGGTCAACTGCGCGTTGAAGTCCTTGTCCCCGGCGCTGTAGTTTTGTTCCACAACGATCTTCCCCCCGTCCGCCGCGAAGCCCTCCTTGAAAAATTTGGCCAACCCCAGGCTGTAATCGCTTTTTACGTCCGCCAACACCGCCGCCGTTTTCAGCTTGAGGGTCTTGCGGCCGAAATTGGCCATGACCGTGCCCTGAAACGGGTCGATGAAACAAACACGAAAAATGTAATCCCCTGTTTCCGTGACCTTGGGATTCGTGGATGAAGGCGAAATCATCGGGATCTTGTTTTGCTGGCAGATGGGCGCAGCCTCCATGGAACGCGACGACGCAACCTCCCCGAGAATCGCCACGACGCCGTCCCGCGAAATCAATTTGCGCACGACCGTGGCCGGCTGGCCGGCCTGGGACTGGTCGTCCTCGGTCAGCAGCTGGATTTTTTTGCCCAGCAGGCCGCCGGCGGCATTGAGATCGTCCACCGCCAGCTGGGTGCCCTGATGTGACGACTGGCCGAACGTGGCTTCGCTGCCGGTCAGCGATGCGAATTCCCCGACCTTAATGACATCGCCCGCTGTGGTACCGCCACCCGACGGTTTGTTACAGCCGGTGATACCGACCAGACAAACGCCGGCCACGACCAGCACTGGCCAGAGGATTTGCATATGCCAATGTTTCATAAAAGTTCCGGTTTCAAGGTTTGCCGCCCAACCCGGCCAGAGTAAGCATTTGCCGCACGGCTTTCAACCCTTTGAAAAGGACGGTGGCGTTCTGGTCAGGCAGGAATGGCGCGCCGCGCGCAGCGGCGCAATTAAAAAGCTGAGAATTCCAAAAGGTATCTCATTCCGCCCGCTGTTACGCCGGCGGGGACATCGCAGCGCGATGTCCCTACCACCCAAACCGGGCACCGCCGAACAGACCGCCGGCCCGGCCTCCGCCAAAAAAGTCACTTGACGAACCGTCATTTGTTACCTACCGTTCGGTAGGTTATGGCTCAGCACGGTCCAGGGACGCGGCGACAAATCCTCCGGGCGGCACTCAAGCGGTTTGCCAACGGCGGCTATGCGGCCACGTCCGTCCAGCAAATCGTCGGCGACGCGAAAGTGTCCAAGCCGGCGCTGTATTATTATTTCCACGACAAGGCCGGCCTGTTCCAGGCACTGGTCAGCGAGGCGCACGACGAACGGCTGCAGGTGGTGCAGCAGGCCGCCGCCCGCAAAGCGGACGTCCGCGGACAGTTGATAGAAATTCTGGCGGCGTTGTTCGATTACTTCCATAAAAACCGGGACCTGACGCGCATTGCCTTTGCCACAGCGTTTGCCGCACCGGGCGAAGTGCCGCCGGACCTGCGTTATCTCGACCGGTGCCAGCGCAACCTCGAATTCATCCGTTCGCTCATCCAGCGCGCCCAGGCGGCCGATGAATTGAACGACCGTTTTGATGCCCGGGACCTGGCCTATGGTTTTTACGGGCAGGCCCATCTTTATATTGCGTCGCATTTCTTGATGCCGGATTATCGCCTAAACCGCCGGGCGGCGGAACGCATCGTGGACCTGTTCCTGACCGGCGCGGGAGCCAAAAAGAAACGGCGGGCTGGAATTTCAAGGAGAACAAAAGCATGAAACGAATGATCATCGTCGCCATTGCTGTGGTACTGGCTGTCTTTGCCGTGTTGGCCGGCGTAAAAATATGGGAATTCCGCACCATGATCGCCGCCGGGCAGACATTTGTTCCACCTCCGGAAACCGTTTCCACCGCCGTCGTTCACGAGGAAAAATGGCCGGACACCCTTACCGCCGTCGGTTCCATCAACGCCAAACAAGGCGTGACGGTTTCGCCGGAGATCGCCGGGAAGGTGAGCGAAATCACTTTCGAATCCGGCGCGGTCGTGGCCAAGGGGGACCTGCTGGTGCGACTGGACACCTCGTCGGAGGAGGCGCAATTGCGGGCCATTGAAGCACAGGTGGAGCTGGCGCGTCTCAATACCGAACGGACGCGCCAGTTGCGGGTCAACAACACCGTGTCCCAATCCGAACTGGACACGGCGGAGGCATCGCTCAAACAGAACCAGGCCAATGCCGACAACATCCGCGCGACCATTGAAAAGAAAAACATCCGCGCGCCGTTTGCCGGGCAGCTGGGCATCCGGCTGGTGAATCTCGGCGAGTTGCTGGACGTGGGCAAACCCATCGTTTCGCTGCAGGCATTGTCGCCGGTTTACTGCGACTTCTCGCTGCCGCAGCAGGACCTGGCCAAGCTCCGGAGCGGGCTGCCGGTGCGGGTTTCCTCGGACAGTTATCCCGGGCAGGTGTTCGAGGGCATGTTGACGGCCATGAATCCCGATCTCGATCAGACCACGCGCAGCGTGCAGTTGCAGGCGACATTGGAGAACGCGGACAAACGGTTGCAACCCGGGATGTTTGTGCGGGTCGAGGTGGTGTTTCCGGAGGAGCAGACTGTGCTGGCCGTGCCGTCGACGGCGATTTTGAGCGAGCCGTTTGGCGACTCGGTTTACGTGATTGAATCCAATAGCACGAATGCAGCACTGGTAGTCCGCCAGCAGTTTGTTCGCACCGGCCGAAACCACGGCGATTTCATCAGTGTGTCATCCGGGTTGAAGGACGGAGACCGGGTGGTGAGCGCGGGCCTCTTCAAGCTCCACAACGGCACCCGCGTCCAGGAAAACAACACCGACACGCCGAAGCCTTCGATGTCGCCCAACCCGCCGAACAGTTGAAATAGCGCGTGCATGAAATCTTTCACGGATATTTTCATCCGCCGGCCGGTGCTGGCGACCGTGGTGAGCCTGATCATTTTGATCGCGGGCTTGCAGGCCATCCGCTCGCTCAACATCCGGCAATATCCGCTCAGTGAGAACGCCACCGTCACGGTAACGACGGTTTATGTGGGCGCCAGCGCGAACCTGGTGCGCGGCTTTGTCACGCAGCCGCTCGAACGCGCCATCGCCGCCGCCGACGGGATCGATTACATGGAATCAGCCAGCAAGCTGGGCCTATCCACCATCACCGTCCATCTGCGGCTGAATTACGACTCAAAAAAAGCGCTCGGTGAAATCAGTTCCAAGGTGGACCAGGTGCGCAACGATCTGCCGCCCGAGGCGGAAATCCCCACGCTCACCATCGCCACGGCGGATTCGCAATTCGCCTCGGCGTACCTGAGTTTTTCATCGGACGTCCTGGAGGCGAACCAGATCACCGACTACCTCGTGCGCGTGGTGCAGCCGCGTTTGACGGCGCTGGAGGGCGTGCAAAAGGCGGACATTCTGGGCGGCCGCACGTTTGCCATGCGCATCTGGCTGAAGCCTGACCGGCTGGCGGCCTTCAACATCAGCCCGAATGAAGTGCGCACGGCGCTGACCGCGAACAATTTTCTTTCCGCCGTCGGCCAGACGAAAGGCTCGCTCGTCCAGGTCAACCTGACCGCGAATACGGATTTGCGCTCCGTCGCCGAGTTCAAAAATCTTGTCGTTCGCCGGGCCGGCGACCGGCTCGTGCGGTTGTCCGATGTGGCGGACGTGGTGCTGGGCGCGGAGGACTACAATTCCGAAGTGCGCTTCAGCGGCGAACATGCCGTGTTCATGGGCATCTGGACCCTGCCCAACGCCAACTCGCTCGACGTCATCAAGCGGGTGCGCAAGGAAATGGCCTCCATCCAAAAAGTCCTGCCCAACGGCCTCAATGCCTATGTGGCCTATGACGCAACCCAGTATATTTCCGATGCGCTGCATGAAGTGGTGAAGACGCTGATCATCACCCTGGTTATCGTGTCGGTGGTGATTTTTCTTTTCCTCGGCTCGTTTCGTTCGGTGTTGATCCCGCTGGTCGCCATCCCGTTGTCGCTCGTCGGCGCGGTCTTCCTGATGCAGGTCCTGGGGTTCACCCTGAACCTGCTCACGCTGCTGGCGATTGTGCTGGCCGTCGGGCTGGTGGTGGACGACGCCATCGTGGTGGTCGAGAACATCGAACGCCACATTCGCGAAGGCAAAACCCCGGTGGACGCCGCGTTGCTGGGGGCGCAGGAGCTGGTGGGGCCGGTCATCGCGATGACCATCACCCTGGCGGCGGTTTATGCGCCGATTGCCTTTCAAGGCGGATTGACCGGTTCGCTGTTCCGGGAATTTGCGCTGACGCTCGCCGGCGCGGTGTTCATTTCGGGCATCGTCGCCCTGACCTTGTCGCCGGTAATGGCGTCGCGCCTGTTGAGCCATGACCGTGAAGACCATGGACTGGTCGGGCGCATCAACCGCGATTTTGACCGGCTGAAACAATTTTATGGGCGCGTGCTGGACTGGACCCTGGCGCGGCGACCGATGGTTTATACCCTCTGGATCGGGCTGTCTTTGCTGATCTTACCCATGTTCAACATGGCCTGGCAGGCGAAGGAACCCGCGCCGGCGGAGGACCAGGGAGTCATCTTCGGCGTCGTGGAAACGCCGCCGGACTCGACCATCGAGCAGACTTCGTTTTACGCGGACCTGGCCGGCAGTTCCTTTGCCAAGGTACCGGAAAAGGAACAGATTTTTCAGCTGACCCAGCCGGACTTTGGTTTTGGCGGCCTGGCGTTGAAACCGTGGGGCGAGCGCAAGCGCACCGCTTTCCAGATTGTTCCCGAAGTTCAGGCGATGGTGAGCCGGCTGCCCGGCATTCGCATGTCCATGGTAACGCCGTCGCCGTTGCCCGGCGGCGGCGAGAATTTCCCGTTGAACCTCGTGATATCAGCCACCGCCGACCCGGAGCAGATCCTGGAATTCGCTCAGCAGTTGCAGCAGAAGTGCGCCACCAACGGCATGTTCGCCTTTCCGCCGTTGATCGACACCAAGGTCGATCAGCCGGAAATCGCGCTGGTCATCGACCGCGACAAGGTCGCCACGCTCGGTCTGGACATGCAGACGATCGGCTCGGACCTGGCCGCCCTGGTGGGCGGCAATTATGTAAACCGCTTTGACCTGGCGGGCCGCAGCTACAAAGTCATTCCTCAGCTTGAGCGCGGCGCGCGGCTGAACGCGGAGCAGCTGCAAAACACCTACGTCAAAGGGCCGGGCAACCGATTGATTCCCGTCAGCACCTTCGCGCATCTGGAAAAACACACGACCCCCCGCGCGCTGAACCGGTTCCAGCAGTTGAATTCCGTCAAAATCAGCGGCGTCGCCATTGTGCCGCTGGACGCCGCGTTGAAATTCATGGAAACCGAATGCGCACGGATTTTGCCGAACGGCTACAAACTGGATTACACCGGCGACTCGCGATTTCTGCGGGTGGAAGGCGACAAGTTTCTGCCGGCCTTCCTGCTCGCGGTCGTCCTGATCATCCTGGTGCTGGCCGCGCAATTCAACAGCTTCCGTGACCCCTTCATCATCATTCTTGGCTCGGTGCCGCTGGCGATTTTTGGCGCCCTCATCTTCTGTTTCTGGAAAATGCCCAACCCGAACATTCCGTTCTGGACCAACGGTTGGACCACGTCCGTGAACATCTATTCCGAGGTCGGGTTGATTACGCTGGTGGGATTGATTGCCAAGAACGGGATCCTGATCGTCCAGTTCGCCAATGAACTTCAGCGCCAGGGCCGGACCAAGATCGAGGCCATCCGCGAGGCGGCCATGCTCCGGTTGCGTCCGGTGCTGATGACCACGGTGGCGACCATTGCGGGCAACTTTCCGCTCACGCTCGTGACGGGCGCGGGCGCGGCGGCGCGCAATTCCATCGGCATTGTCCTCGTCGCCGGCATGAGCATCGGCACGCTGTTCACGCTGCTGGTGATTCCCTCCCTCTATGTCTTGATTGCCAAGCAACACGGCGGGGAAAAAGCGGCGCGCAGCGAACACTGAATTTTCCATGACCGAAAATCCATCCAACCCCAATCCGCCGGCTCCCGTGCCGAAGGGCAACGGCGCAAAACTGGCGCGCTTGAATTCGCCATGGTTTTTGTGGCCGGCAACGGCCGGGCTGGCCGTCCTTTTGTATTTTGCGTTGTTTTATCTCAACGCCGCACTGACCCAGGAATCCACCGACGATGCCTTCATTGAAGCCCACATCGTGACGCTGGCGCCACGGATTGCCGGCCAGGTCCTGGCGGTCCATGCCCTGGACAACCAATTCGTCCATTCGAATGACGTGCTCGTGGAAATCGACCCGGCGGATTACAACATCAAACTGGCACAAAAGCAGGCGGGGGCGGACTCGCAGGATGCCAACTACCGGACCGTGCTGGCCGTGTACGAATTGATGAGCAAGAAGGTCGCGACCGCCGAGGCCAGCGCCCGCAAAGCCAAGGCCGACGCCGAAGCCAGCGCCGCCACTGCCAAACGGACGGAAGCGGATTTCGAGCGCAGCCAGGAACTCCTGAAGCAAAACACGGTCTCCCAACAGGAATTCGACGCCGCCAAGGCGGCGAACCTCTCGGCGCAGGCGAATTTGCATTCCACCGAGGAAAACGCCGCGGAGGAAGCGTCCAAAGTGGAGGAGGCGGAAGCGCAATTGAATGCCGCGGGCGCAGAAGCCGGCATGGCTTTGTCTCAATGGAAGGAATCTCAAACCAATGTGGTGGAGGCCCAGCTCAATTTGTCCTACACGAAACTGTTTGCGCCCTGCGACGGCCGGGTCACCCGCAAATCCGTCGAAGCGGGTAATTACGTGGATGTCGCCCAGGCGTTGATGTCCATCGTGCCGGCGGAAGTCTGGGTCGTCGCCAACTTCAAGGAATCCCAGCTCAAACACATGAAACCCGGCCAGCACGTGGCCGTCAGCATCGATGCGCTGGGTCGGTCGTTCGCCGCGCACGTGGACAGTGTCCAGTCCGGCAGCGGGGCGAGGTTCAGCCTGTTGCCGCCGGAAAATGCGACGGGCAATTATGTGAAAGTCGTTCAGCGCGTGCCGGTGAAAATTGTTTTTGACGAGTCACTGCCCGCCGATCATACGATCGGGCCGGGGCTTTCCGTGGTGCCGGATGTTCAAGTAAGTTCCTTCAACCTGCCGGAATGGGTGGCGGGTCTGGCGGCGCTGATCCTGGCGGGCGTGGCGGCGGCGGGGTTCCGGCTGGTCCTCCGCCGGAAGCTGAACGCCTGATAAAAGGCCTCCCATGCCCGGCAGCGCCCATCCCGAAGACTGGCATCCGCGCCACAATCCCTGGTTCATTGCCATGGCAGTGATGATGGCGGTGTTCATGGAAGTGCTCGACACGTCCATCGCCAACATTGCGCTGCCACACATCGCCGGCAGCCTTTCGGCGACGACCGACGAGGCGACTTGGGTGCTGACGAGTTATCTTGTTTCCAACGCCATTATCCTGCCGATGACCGGCTGGCTGGGCAATTACTTCGGCCGGAAGCGCGTGTTGTTGTCCTGTGTGATGTTGTTCACGATCGCCTCGGTATTGTGCGGACTGGCGTGGGATTTGCCGACGCTGATCCTGGCGCGCATTCTTCAAGGCATCGGCGGCGGCGCGATGGTGCCCATCGCCCAGGCGGTACTGCTGGAAAGTTTCCCGGTGAACAAACGTGGCTCGGCCATGGCGATGTTTGCCATGGGTGTGGTGGTGGCACCGATCCTCGGGCCGACGCTCGGCGGCTGGATCACCGACAATTATTCCTGGCGCTGGATTTTTTACATCAACGTCCCGTTCGGCATCGCGGCGGTGTTCCTGCAACAATGGCTGGTCGAAGACCCGCCCTACATCAAACGCAACCAGAAGGCGGACATTGACTTCATCGGCTTTGGCTTGCTCGCCGTTTGGTTGGCGACATTGCAAATCACCCTGGACAAGGGGCAGGAAGAGGATTGGTTCCAATCCGACTGGATTTGCTGGCTCGCCACAATTTCAGTTCTGGCGCTGGTCGGGTTCATCGCGCGGGAATTCACGGCCGAGCATCCGTTGGTGGATTTGCGTGTGTTCAAAAACCGCAACTTCGCCGTCGGCGTCCTCCTGATGCTGTCGCTGGCCGCAATTCTCTACGGCACGACGGCGGAACTGCCGCTGTTTTTGCAGACGTTGATGGGATATCCCGCGCTGCAAAGTGGTTACGCGATGAGCCCGCGCGGAGTCGCGGCGTTCGTCACCACATTCATCGTTGGGCGCCTGGTGGGCCGCGTCCGGAGCCGCTGGCTGTTGTGTTGCGGTTTTTCGCTGCTGGCCGTGTCATCGTTCATGTTGAGCGACATCACCCTCCAGGTGAGCCAGATGCGCGTCATCTGGCCCAGCATTGTCAACGGGATCGCCATCAGCTTCATTTTTGTACCCTTGACCACAACGACCATGAGCCAGTTGCGTCAGCAGCAAATCGGCAATGCCACCGGCATCTACAACCTCACGCGTAACCTCGGCGGCAGCATCGGCATCGCGTTTGTCACCACCATGCTGGCGCGAGGAGCCCAGGCGCATCAGGCGCTGATGGTGACACACCTGACCCCGCTGGATTCCGCGTTCACGAGGCAACTCGACACCGTGCAGCACGCATTGGTTCGACACACGGATGCCGTGACGGCCAAAGCCCAGGCCTACAGCATCATTTATCAAACGCTCGACCACCAGGCACATCTGTGGGCGTTTGTGGACAACTTCCGGCTGTTCGGGCTGCTGGCGCTGGGAGGTATACCGTTGATCTTTCTCTTCAAGCGCATCAAGCGTGAACCGGCCCGGGCTGTGGCAGTGCATTGACAGCCCTGCAGCATCCCGCCGAGGTCAGGGATTCTGGTTGCCGGGATAATGAAGTCCAATCCACTGAGCGTCCGGGTTCCCGCGATGGTTGGCCTTGTTCTGCATGCCATCGGAGTTATTTTCTTTGCCGCTAGTTTGATCATTGGCATAGGCAATGGTTGAGCTGTCCTGCCATCGGTGACTTTCGGCATGGCCATCGCAAAAGTTGAACACGGCAGTAATCCCGTGAAAGGCGGCGGGCGAGTCCCCAAATTGGGCGTCAGCATAATACGCGGCGGCCGTTCCATAATTGAGCATTCCCCAAGACCCGACGTTTTCTCCCCGCATATCCGCTCCCTCCACCCAGATGAATCGGTCAGAAGGGTGTTTGATGAATGTCCGCTGGGTTAAGTTGTTTTTGTAAGAAGCAGGGTAGAGGGCAGGATCCCTCCCTTCACCATTCAGAAAAGCTGCCCCGGAATAACTATCCCATGAATAGGGCCCGGTGTATGTCCCGGGAAATTTCAATTGATACCGCCTGTCGCCGGGACAATGCACCACACTGGCATTCCTGCAGTAGGGGTAAAGCGGCCCGACAATGGTGGGGGTCGGCTGCCAGAAACCCAACTCCGTGAGATATTGTTGTGCCGCTTCGGTATTGGCAGGTATTCCAGGCGGGAGGGTGTAGACCATGTTGCCATTGTGGAAGTCCGTTCTCCAAGGCACCCCATCCGGTGCCGATTTAACGGGTGCGTGTATCGGGCTGGTCCAAGTGCTTAAATTGACCAGCAAATCGTTGTTTTCATCGGCGTACATCATCCAGGCCAACGCAAGCTGTTTGACATTGTTCAAGCAGGCGGTGGTGGCAGCCTTTTCCTTGGCTTTAGCCATGGCCGGCAAAAGCAGTGCCGCCAGGATGGCAATGATAGCAATAACCACCAACAGCTCAATCAAGGTGAATCCGATGCGGCTTTTGGGCCTTGAAAAAACGTTAGATTGGTTTTTATACATTGCCGCGCTGTAATTTAATCGTGGATTGGACAATATCACGTCATCAAAAGTAACGACACCAGCATTGGCAGCGCTTTCGCAGTTCGGATTAACCCGAATTCCGAAGCTGGTAGGGCCGGCCCGCCGCGCCGGCCCCGCATTGTTCAGGCGCGGACCTGCGAGGTACACGGCAACCCGTTTGCACCATTTCTGCCGACCGCTGAACGCGGTCGGGAGACTGCGCAGCGCGCTGCCTCGATCGATTTATTTAAAGCTGGAGCGGACCAGTCGTCCGCTCCCGTTGAAAAAAATTCCAACCCCGGAAGCCGCTGCCGCCGATCAACGGGTCGCTACCTTGCTTACCGTAGCTCGTACCTGAAGCCAATGCAGATCATCGCCGTCGGCAGTAAACCCGACTTGACCTCTGTTTTCATCCGACAGGATGCCGCTATCGGTCCAACTCTTATTTTCAGCATGACCGTCCACAAATGACAAATTGCCGCCGTTTATATGGTAATGCGCCGGCGTATGGCGTACAGCGTCATTTGCCAGACGCTCGACCACCAGGCGCATCTTTGGGCGTTTGTGAACAATTTCCGGCTGTTCGGCCTGCTGGCGTTGGGAGGGACACCATTGATCTTTCTCTTCAAGCGCATCGAGCGCGAACCGGCTCGCAGTGGAAGTGCATTGACAGCTCCAATGGCGGCGAAATGGTAGTGTTCACCGCCCGATCCGACGCAACGGAACTCCAGCAAAAAACGGGCAAGGCGCAAAATCGCCTTGTCCGTCCACCCAAAAGGAATACGACTGACTCCTGCGCCGGCGACTATTTAGCGGCAGGCACGCCAGCGGCACCGTGTACGTGAGTAAACTTAGCCACAGCCTGGGAGCGGGAACGGACGTGCAGTTTTTCGTAAATGCGTCGGATGTAAGTATTAACGGTCGGCACGCTGATTTGGAGGGATTCGGCAATTTCCTTGTAAAGATAACCACGTGCCAGCAATTCCAGGACTTCCCTCTCCCGTGGCGAGAGATCCTCTGCATCCGCGGATTGCGCATGGATCCGGCGGAAGGATTGGACGACTTTCCGGGCAATGTTGCTGCTCATGGGGGAACCGCCGGCATGGACATCCTTGAGCGCCGCAAACAGGTCGGCGCGGGGCGTCCGTTTCAGCAGGTAACCGCTGGCTCCCGCCGCGAGCGCGTTGAAAATATGCTCGGGATCCTCGTACACGGTAAGCATCACGAATTGCGTATCCGGCAGCAGCGGTTTGAGCCGGCGCACGCATTCAATCCCGGTCATACCGGGGAGATTAATGTCCATCAGAACCACCGTCGGCTTTTCGGCAGGCAACTTCGCCAGCGCCGCCTCCGCGCTGCCGTGCACTCCGGCACAACGGAAGCCCTGCGCACGACGAATCCAATCAGCCAGGATTCCCCGAGCCGGGGCATCGTCTTCAATGATTGAAACAGCTATGCTCACATTACCCTTATGATCACACTGGATGGCGGAATCTCCGTTTCACGATGCATCACAAGGGCACCGTTTAGTCATGGCGCTACAAGCCACCAATCTCAGCGACCCTTCGTTACCGTGGCTCGCGCTTGCAGCCAACGCAAGTCGCCGCTGCTCGAATCATATGTAAAGCCGTCTTTTCCTTTAAACACGTCCGCCAGAACTTGTGAGTCCGACCATCTTTTGTTCTCAGCGTGACCATCGACATAGGACAGATTGCCACCATTAAGATGGTAATGCGCGGGCGAGTCAATCCACAGGGTGGACACGGCGGGATTCTCCACGAAGTAAGCGTCCTGGATCGATTTGGGATTCTCGTCGATGAACACGAAAGCCGCTGTCTGCTCTATTTTTCCCACTAGGTCCGTCGTTTTCCGAAACCAAACACAATTGTTGTTCCATGGCTGAGGGTTTCCACTGCCATCATAACTATTTATTCCATTCATCCAACAGTTCATCGAATAGGTGCGATTGCGCTCCGTGACGACATCCGCCGGACATTTGTAAACTTCCAATGAGATTAGATATGGCCAAAGCGTCCCTTGCATAATATTGAGGTTATTGGTCCAACCCGGGGCGGCGTCGGCCGAACCCAGCACCCAGGCGGCATAGATCCCACCTGACAGGTATTTCGGATCCTGCGGATCTTTACCACTTCCAAAAGCGCCGTCGTTGCAGTCGCTGGCAATATTCTGGGGCATTCTGCTTTCGTTGTCGTCGCAATACATAATCCACGCGAGCTGCAGCTGTTTAAGTTTGGCCAGGCACGAGATGCTCTGGCCTCTCATTTTGGCCCGGGAGAGCGCGGGCAGCAGCAGCGAGGCCAGAATCGCGATGATGGCAATAACGACCAACAGTTCGATCAAGGTGAAGGCCATCCTGCGGGCGCGACCACCGGAAAGAATTGAAACCCGGAAAGTCCTCGCTGTCCTGTGGTGTGTTTTCATTTAAAACATCAACTTAACAACCATAACATTAATTATTATCTTTTACAATTAAAAGAGTTTTGCCGCGAAAACGTCCGGGGGGATTTCCCCCGGACGCTTTCTGAACAGCGTCCCACCCAATTATTTGCTGGTTCGATAGAACATGCTGTGATTGGTGGGAGACGGGATGTATTGCGACGGGCCACCCAGGGAGATTGCTGTGGCACCCGAAGATTGCGCCACCACATTGGTAACGCCGCCAAGCAGGTTCGTCCCGGCGAGCAAGACGCCCGTGTAGTTAATAGCAGGCACTCCGCCGGCTTTGACGGCGGCTATGGTCGGCGTAAACGGCACCGTTCCCGCAATGTTTGAGCCAGTCAGAATAGTTGCCGACGGCGAAAGCAGATCCGGAGTGCCCGCAATCTTATAAGTGACGCCTTCGTCGTAGCCTCCGCCAGTTTGAGTGTGTTCGAGCTGCATATAATACATCTGGCCGGCTTGCAGATGGATCAGGGCCTGGCCATTGGCATCCCGGTTCGGCCAGAAGTTGGTCATTCCAGGCGGGATGCAAGTAGATATCTGGTTATCCGCAAATGCCGCCCAATTCGCCTGATTGGTAGCGCCCGCGGGTCCGCCGGGCAAACCCGTGCTGTCGTAGAACGCGACAATAAATTGATCGGAGCGGTTTTGCAGGCAGGCGGTGGCGGGCGATTGTGCCGAGACCGAGTTATCCCAGACGTAGCCGGTGGGGCCGACACCCGTGGCCGTGCCATCTCCACGATGCGGGGCGTTTGGATTCCCCTGACCAAATGTATTGGCAATGTTCGTCCACTGGTCCGCGCCGCTCCAGTCCGTTTCACACGCGATCACAAACATGTTGGTGGAGGATGAATTGGTGCTCAACAATAACCGGGCACCATCATCGGCGCAGATAAAGAACACATAGTTCGTGGTGACCGGCGGAATGAACCAGCCGTATTGCTTGTCGCCGAACCAGTCGCCGACATAACCATCGAGGCCGAGCATGGTGACGCCGCTGGAAGGGCCTTCCCAACTGGTCAGCGCCCTGGATTGGCCGACGAGAGGAACCGGATTGGCCGGGTAGAACGTATTGAAATAGTAGTTGTTCCCCGCACCGCCAGTTAGCCAGGCATCCCAATTGGCCGCACCGGTCTGGACCAGATCCGTCCAGAACGTCAAGTTCGTGGTCGCCAGGGTTCCGCCCACCACATTGGTTACGCCGCTGACGGTCAAGGTTAACTTGGTTCCTAGCGGCAGGTCGGTGGTGGTAATTTGCGCCATGGTTGTGGTCGTGCCGTTGACCACCGTCACATTGGTCGCGACCACTCCACCGGTGAAGATATAGTGGTTCGTAAAATCAGCACCAGTGAGATTAGGCTCGTCGAAGGTAACCTGGAACGTGTTCCCGTTATGAAGCACCTGCATATTTGCCAATGTTGGCGGGTTCAACAGGGTAACCGTAATGACAACCGAGTTGGTGGTTAGATTCCAAGTGCCGCTCGGATCCGTCGCGACGCAGGTGTAAGTACCCGCGTTCGTGAGGACAGCGCTGGCGAAGTTGAGGTACTGCGCGGTGGCCCCGGCAATCGGAGACCCATTTTGGTACCATTGGTAATTCAGGGTACCGTAACCAACGGGCGGAGAGGCGAAGGACCAGGAGTTGGCTTCTACCGCCAGATTGGTCATGTTGATGGCATATCCGACAAAGGTATTGGCCAAGGGCGCCACCGCAATGCGTCCGGGATCCAGGCCCACGACATCCTGGAAATTCTTGCTGGCCCGGAAGCCAAACATGTAGAACGGGAACTGGCCATTCTCGAACAGCAGCATTCGGGTCATCGTGCCCGGAAAACTAAACGAATAACTGCAGTCCCACGTGATGCTGTTGGTGGTCTTGTCTAACTCGGTGTTCCAAGGATTTCCACCGATGCCGGTTCCATAATATTTGGCGTCCAAGGTGGCGGTGCCATTCCCGTGAGTCGTGAGATGTCCCAGCAGCGTGATGTAATCACCCGAGATTTTGCCCACGCTATTGGCCGCGAGAGCATTGATGTGATACGGCCCACCGGTGAAGTTGGTCTGCGAATAGGTAGCCGTAGGAGCCGGCGAGTTGGACAACGACCAGGGATCCCCTGGCTGCCCCAGGGTGCCTTGGGAAATATAAAGAGCTTTGCTGGCATTGGTCGCGCCCGGGCCAATGAAAAGATTGAGGGCGGACGCCCCAATCGCAACAAAATCGGCGTTGGTGGTGGAACCATCGGCAAAACCAATGCCACCTGCGCCCGTGGCGGGCTGCGTAACATATTGGCCGTTTAGCGACGTCGGTGCGTTGGCAATCGTTATCGTGAACCAATACTCGCCCGCGGCCTGGAAATTGATGTAGTTGTCAGGGGTCAACTGCCGCGTCATGAAGTCACCGGCGGTCCAGAAACTGGCGACCCCGAGGCCCGGGAAGAAGGAGAAGCCATTGTTTTCCTGGACCGTGGAGCCGCCGGTCCCGTCGAGCGTTCCGGGCAAGCACATCGTGCTGTCTCCCACCTTGGGCTCCTCACTGGCGCCGAAATTTCGAAATCCCATCAACGCGCAGTTGACCGTTTCGGCCGGGTTGACCACCCAAGGCAAAGTCGCATCAAAACCAGCCGAAGAAGAATTGCCCGTCACCGTTGTGTTGGCGGGTAGCGATTCGCCGCTCTGGTCATCCCACAATTCACGAACCCAGAGATTGGCTTGAGTTTGAGGTATAAGGTTGACCCGAAGTTTGTCGATAAATATCGCCCCGCCGCCGCCGCCGCCAACCGATATAGTCAAGTAGCAGGGCAGATTGGGATAGGCATCCAAAGCCGTCCTGACAGCCTGCAGAACTGGCCAGGTCAAAGTGTTTGTGCTGCCGTCGGTGAGGCTGCCGCCGAATACGCCGCCCGAATAATTGCCACCGTCCACAGCCATGGTGCCCACGCCTCCTGGCTGGTTGACTTCCAGATCGATCTGGATGCCCCAATTGAACTGGGGAGCATTTGTCCCAATCACGATATCCATGTTGACCGTTGCAGCATTGGCCATCAATCGAGCCAGATTCGTAGAGGATGGTCCTTGTAACGTAACGCCGTAATCGACGGCGGTCGTAGCCAATTGCCAGCTGTAGCTGCCATCGGTTGCTCCCTTGGTGTTGCTGAATCCAACACTGGTCCACGTGCCGGTTTCAACGACCGACCAACCCTCGAGGGAGTTTTCCCAGGAATTAATCAGCGTTTGGGATTGCGCAATTGAAATGCCCAAGCCGAGCACTCCAATTAACATTAGAAGATTTCTTTTCATAGGGTTGGGGGGTTGATTCGTATTGTTGTCAGCCAGGGAGCATTTTGCCGGGTTGTTTGGTTTGTTTGCGTTTGATCTGAAACGTTTCAAAAAAGCGATAAATCTGCTATGGACATGGACATTTCTGGGGTTTCATCTGTCTAATTAAATCGATTACCCTCACTTCAAGCAAGAAAGTCCTTGTAGTCAAAATTAACGTCACGGGCGTGCTGCCCGCCAACCCGCAACGCCCCGCCCGCCGCGCCCTGAAAATGGGTATATTTGGCCACGGCTTGTGCGCGCGAGCGTACGTGCAGTTTCTCATAGATGCGGCGGATATAGCTGTTGACCGTCAGCACGCTGATCTGAAGCGAATCGGCGATTTCCTTATAGAGAAAACCGCGCTCAAGCAGCCCCAAGACCTCACGCTCGCGCGCCGAAAGATCCTCCGTTTCAGAGGGTTGCGAGCCCGATTGCTGAAACGACAGGACAACTTTGCGGGCGATGTTGCTGCTCATGGGCGAACCGCCGGCATGAACATCCTTGAGCGCCGCAAACAGGTCGGCGCGGGGCATCCGTTTCAACAGGTAGCCGCTCGCTCCCGCTTCCAGTGCATTAAAAATATGCTCGGCATCCTCATATACCGTGAGCATCACAAACTGGGTGTCCGGCAGGAGGGGTTTGAGCCGGCGCACGCATTCGATCCCGTTCATGCCGGGCAGATTGATGTCCATCAGAACCACCGTCGGCTTTTCAGCGGGCAACGTCGCCAGCGCCACCTCCGCGCTGCCATGCACCCCGACGCAACGGAAACCCGGCGCCCGGCGAATCCAGTCCGCCAGAATTCCCCTGGCCGGCGCATCGTCTTCAATGATGGAAATTGCAATGCCCATGCCAACCCGATTGTTACCTCGAACGGTGCTCAGGGGATTGTCATCAGTTTTCACGACACTGAACCCAAATGGTCATGGCCATTGGACCTCAATCGGCAGCCGTAACGGCGTTTGCGCGCCAAGGATTAGGCGGCAACCGATTTCAGCGGCACCGTGAACACCACCTTGGTTCCCGATCCAGGCCCCGTCTGGATATCGCAGCGTCCGTGGATTTCGGCCAGCCGCCGGGTCATGTTTTCCAGCCCGTTGCCGGAAGCAAAACGGCCAGGAGCATCCGCTGCCTGGCCCAGGGTTCCCGGCGCGAAACCACGCCCATTGTCCTCGATGACCAGTTCAAAGGACATGGCCTGCAGGGTGAGCCGGATGCGCACTTCCGGCGCTGCGGAATGTTTTACGACATTGTGCAGAGCCTCCTTGAAGGCCAGAAAGAGATTATGGCGCACCTCGGACGTCAGCCGCCTTTCGGGAAACTGCACGGGCAGGTTCAGGCGGCAACGGATGCCGGCGGTGGCCAGCAGGTCCTGGGCGAATTTTTCCAGGTAACTGGCCAGGCTCTCCAAGGTGTCGTGCCGGGGATTGACCGCCCATACGATTTCATCCATGGACCGCGTCAATTCGCGGGCCGTGTCGAAGATTTGGCTGAGACCGGCCGCCGCCTTGGCTGGGTTGTCCAGTTCTCCGCTCGCCGACTCGCTGAGCATGGTGATGCGCGTCAGGTGGGCACCCAGATCGTCGTGAATGTCGTGCGCAATCCGGGCCCGTTCGTGCTCGACGGCGCGCTGTTGCTCCAGGCGTTCCAGCTTGCGCCGCATCCGGCGACGGGCAATGAACCAGACGAAACCACCGCTGGCGGCAATCATCAGCGCCAGCGCCAGCAGCCGGAACCACAAGGTCTGCCAGAAATACGGCAGCACCTCGAAGGCGATCTCGGCCGCCTGTTCGTTCCAAACGTCGTCGTTGTTGCAGGCAATGACCCGAAAGGTGTACCGGCCCGGGGGAATGTAATTGTAATTGATGCTGCGCTTGTTGCCGGCGTCAAGCCACTCGGTGTCCAGCCCCGCCAGCCGGTATTTGAAGCGCACTTTTTCCGGCGCCATAAAACTCAAGCCGGTGTACTGAAAATCAACCCGGTGGCGCCCTGGCGGAATTTGCGCTGGCAGGCCGTTGGTTGCGCCGGCCAGCGCCCGGTCATCTACCTGCACGGCTTCGATCACCACCGGCGGCGGCAGGCGATTGTTTTCCACATTTTGCGGATCCACTGACACCAACCCCTTGCTGGTGGGAAACCACAGGCGGCCGTCCGCCGTCCGGCAGCCTGCCGGCTGCAGCCCTTCGGAACATTCAAGCGTCGGCAGGCCATCGTTGATGCCGTAAGTCAGGAAGTGCGCCGAGTTGGTATTCCCGTCGGCACAGCGGTTCAATTCAGACTGACTGACCCGGATGATGCCGCCGTGAGAACTCATCCAGAAATATCCCAGGCCGTCTTCTTCAATGTCGCCGATGACGCTGTTGGGCAGTCCCTGCTCGCGGTTGATCACAGCAAAATGCCCCTGCTTGAACCGGCAGATTCCACCGCCAAAGGTCCCAATCCACAACGTGCCGTCCTTGTCAAAATGAAGGCATTCAATGAAATCGTTCGACAAGCCGTCGGCCTTCCGGAATTGCCGGATGCCCTGGTTTTCCAGGCACGCAAGTCCGCCTCCCGCCATGCCAAACCAGACGGCCCCTTGCCCGTCCTCAGCCACCGTGCGGACATCGCGCAACATCTGCTCGTTGTTCTCCGTGTACCAGGTCAGCTTGCCCTCCTGGTAACGCAGCAATCCCGCGGCGGTGCCGATCCATAGTCCCCCCTCGCGGGTGCATAAAAGCGCCGGCATGGGCAGGGTGACTTGCTCCATCCCCGGCGCAAATTCGAAGCGGTCGCCGGCCTGGGTGAACAAACCGCCGCCCCAGGTCCCCGCCCACAGTTGTCCCCGGACATCTTCCGCGAGCGACCAGACGTAAGGATTGCGAAGGCCTTGGGCGGGACCAAAATTGGTCCAGCCGCCGTTTTGAAAACGATACAAACCGGCACCCTCGGTCCCCACCCAGAGTGCGCCGCCCTGACCCGGGCACACCGACAACACCGCGCGTCCCTGCCACTGATCCGGCGGCGCGAGGGTTTGAATGTTGTTCGGGCGAAGGACCACCAATCCCCCGCCACCGGTGCCGACCCAACAATTTCCCTCCCGGTCTTCGCGCAGCGAAATCACCCAATCGGACGGAAAACCGCTGGCATGATCAAAATGCAACGGCTTTTCATTTTGATCCGGAAAAACAAGGTAAAGGCCCCGATCCGCTGTGCCGGCAACCAGAACACCTTTTTGCGTTTCGATCCAGCGTGTGACCGGCGCTACGTCCCACGGCGTCGGTCCCAAATCTTCCGCCCATTTCTCGTCCTTCCATTTTCTGATTCGCTCGTCGGCAACCACCCAAAGTCCGCCGTCGCGGCTGGCGCCGATTCCCATGACGTATGAATTGTTGGTCGCCGTTCCGTCTAATTTGAGCGGACGCAACTGGCCGTGTTCGAGCGCCGAAATCCGGCCATCCCGCGCGACCCAAATTGTTCCATTGGCCGAACGTGTCATGTTCACCAGTTTGGACGCCGTGCCGGCCTCCGGGGTCAGGACCAGTCCGTCCTTGACGCGGGCAAGCTGGCCGGATTCGTTCAACAGCCAGATGTCTCCCGCTTCATCGGCGGCCATGTCGTAAATCTTGCCTCCGCTCCACGCCGCATGGAACGGCACCGCCTCAAACCGCCCGTCCTGGTACCGGGTGACCTGGCCGCTTTCATCGCCGATCCAGAGCATGCCGTCCGCCGCTTCAAATAAACTCGTCACCCGGCTGCTGTGCATCGCCGGCGTGTTCATCTCGTCAAAATTCGTGAACTGCATCCCGTCGAACCGCGCCAGGCCGCTGTACGTGCCCACCCACAAATACCCGTCATGCGTCTGCACTACCGCCGTCACCTTGTTCTGCGGCAGGCCCGCCTCGGACTGCCAGGCACGGATGAAATAATTGGGCGCCGCGAAGGCTGACAACGGAGCAACTCCCCAGACCAGGCAACCGGCCCACGCCAGCAAAGTCCGGCCAAAGGAAGCAACAAAAGCATTTCGGCGCGGCATAGGTAAATGTTGTCCGCCCGACCGGAATGTCCGCAAGGACAAATTGTCGGGCTTTAATCTCACGGACCGCAAGCCGGTCTCGGCCTGGCTGCGTTTTCGTCAATCCGGAGGGAAAATTATCAAAAAACGGTCGACCGGCAGACTCGTCGATTTTGACGACAAGACATTGACACCGGCGACAGGTCATCATTGACTGAATGGACGTAACTTGTGTCATGAATAACCGACGAAACAACCTGCTGATGGCCTGCCTTTGTGCGGGCGTTTTAACGGGCGCCGCCAGCCGGCTGGCCGCCGCCAATCCCACTCCGCCCTTGCTCAACGACCCGATTGATGTCAGCGGCGATTTCCGGGATTTTTCCGACCTGTACTTTCTGGCCGACCGGCTCGCCGCCTTCGATCCGGCCACCGGCACCGGCAAAATCACGTATCAACGCTCCGAGTATTTCACCCGGCAGGCCTTCAACAACATGCTGGCCGTGGTCAAACCCATCGCCCCGAATGAATTCCCGGAAAACGAATACGCCACCAATCCCACGCTGCCCTTTGCCGTTGAATTCATTTCGCCGCGGACGGTGCGGATCCGCCTGACCAGCGGCCCGCAATACCATAAAAAATCGGAGGAGCTGATGCTGGCCGGCGAAGTGCCCCAGGACCATTCCTGGAAATACAGCCCGGTCGAGGGCGGCCACCGCTACACCAGCGATTTCGGTTCGGTCACCATCTCGGAAAAACCCTGGCGCATCGAGTTCCGCGACGCCACGGGACGGCTGCTCACCAAAACCGACCATGACGTGGACAATGTCGGCGCCACGTTCACGCCCATCCTGCCGTTCTCCTTCGTACGCCGCGCGGCGGATTATTCGCGGAGCCTGGACGCGGTGTTCACGCTCGCGCCCGGCGAAAAGATTTTTGGCTGCGGCGAATCGTTCACCGGCCTGGACAAACGCGGCCAGAAAATCGTCCTGTGGACGGACGACGCCAACGGCATCCAGAACCAGGGCCTGTACAAGCCCATCCCGTTTTTTCTGAGCAGCCGCGGTTACGGCATGTTCCTGCACACCTCCGCGCCCGTCACCTGCGACTTCGGCCATTCCTTCAGCGGCGTCAATTCCCTGATGCTCGGCGACGACGAGCTGGACCTGTTCGTTTTCCTCGGGTCGCCGAAGGAAATCCTCGATGAATACACGAAACTCACCGGCAAATCGCCGGTGCCGCCGCTCTGGTCGTTCGGGCTCTGGATGAGCCGTTGCACCTATTCCTCCGAGCAGCAGGTCCGCGACGTGGCCGCGAAACTGCGCGCCAACAAAATCCCCTGCGACGTCATCCATCTCGACACCGGCTGGTTTGAAACCGACTGGCGCTGCAACTACCAGTTCTCCACCTCGCGCTTCACCGACCCGCAAAAAATGATCGCCGACTTGAAGAACGACGGCTTTCACATCTCGCTCTGGCAGCTCCCGTATTTCGTGCCCAAGAACACCTTGTTCAACGAGCTCGTGGAAAAAAACCTCGTCGTGCGCGACGCCAAGGGCAACCTGCCTTATGAAGACGCCGTGCTCGATTTTTCCAATCCGCAGACGGTGGCCTGGTACCAGGACAAACTCGCCAGCCTGTTGAAAATGGGCGTCGGCGCCATCAAGGTGGACTTCGGCGAAGCCGCGCCCAACAACGGCCTCTACGCCTCGGGCCGGACCGGCTTCTACGAGCATAATCTCTACCCGCTGCGCTACAACAAGGCCGTCGCCGACATCACCCGGGAAACCACGGGTGAAAACATCATCTGGGCCCGCAGCGCCTGGGCCGGCAGCCAGCGTTATCCCATCCACTGGGGCGGCGACGCCGAAAGTTCCGACCAGGGCATGGCCGCCGAGTTGCGCGGCGGGCTGTCACTCGGCCTTTCCGGTTTTTCGTTCTGGAGCCACGACGTCGGCGGGTTCACGGCCAATTCCGTGACCAACATGGACAAAAATCTTTTCGCGCGCTGGCTGGCCTTCGGGATGTTGAGCTCCCACAGCCGCTGCCACGGCATCGCGCCCAAGGAACCCTGGAATTACGGCGACGCGTTCATGGACGACTTCCGCCGCATCGACGAACTGAAGTACCGGCTCATGCCCTATGTTTATGCCCAGGCGAAGGATTGCTCCGAACACGGCCTGCCGATGGACCGGGCCCTGTTCGTCGAGTTTCCTGACGACCCCGGCTCGTGGCTCGTGGACGATGAATATCTTTTTGGTTCGCGCATCCTGGTGGCGCCGTTGTTCCACGAAAACGCCACCGGCCGCGACGTCTACCTGCCGCCGGGCACCTGGATTGATTATCAGACCGGCCAGGCGTATGACAGCGGCTGGCGGCACATCGAGGCCGGGTCCATCCCTGTCGTGGTGCTCGTGCGCGACGGCACCGTGTTGCCGCACATCCAACTTGCGCAATCCACCCGGCAGATGGACTGGTCGAAGCTCGATCTGGTGGTTTACGCCAAGAATTCCCCGACGGCGGAGGGATTGGTTTGCCTGCCCTCGGACAACATGTTACATGGGCTGGTCGTGAACAAAAGCGGCAGCGGGTTTAAACTGGCAAACGATCCCTTCGCCGGGAAGGTGACTTGGAATCTTCGCCCCGCGGCGAAAGCCGAATGACCAGGGAAGAAGTCCGGATGTCTATGGGCAAACGAATTATAACCGCTGTCGCCATCCTTGTCCTGTCAGGCCTGCCCGGGCTGATTCCGGCGCAGTCGTTGCCTTCCGATCCCTATGCCTGGAGCAATGTTGTCATCGGCGGCGGCGGCTTTGTCACCGGCATCATTGTTCATCCCCGCCAAAAAGGCCTGATGTATGCCCGCACCGACGTGGGTGGCGCCTATCGTTGGGACACCACCGCCCAGCGATGGATCCCGATCACGGACGGGATCGGTGACGTGGATTTCACCGGCATCGAGAGCCTCGCGGTGGATCCTTCCGACCCCAACCGGGTTTACCTGGCCGCGGGCATTTACAGCCGGGGCAAGGCGGCGATTTTGCGCTCCGCCGACCAGGGCCGCACCTGGTTGCACACGGATGTCCCTTTCAAAATGGGTGGCAATGAATCCGGCCGCTTCAATGGCGAGCGGCTCGCGGTGGATCCCAACAACGGTGCCATTCTTTTCTTCGGTTCGCGCCGCGACGGGTTGTGGAAAAGCGTCGACCGGGGATCAACCTGGCGGAGGGTGATCGATTTCCCGGACATCGGTTCGCACGAAACCGCGCTGGCCGACGCCGCTGAGTCCCGGCCCTGGTTCGGCTTCAACCAGCAGCCCGTGGGCATTGTGTGTGTTGTGTTTGATGCGGCCACCAGCCGGCTCGGCCAGCCGACCCCCACGTTGTATGCTGCCGTTTCCACGACGGAAACCAATCTCTACCGCAGCATCGACTGCGGTGCCACCTGGCTGCCGGTGGCGGACCAGCCCGTGGGCTTGCGCCCCAATCATCTCGTCCGGGCCGCTGATGGAATGTTCTATCTCAGTTACGGCAAAGAGCCCGGTCCCAATGCCATGACGGACGGCGCCGTCTGGAAATTCAACCCTAAAAATGGCCGCTGGACGGACATCACGCCGCTCAAGCCGGCCGGGGCCGACCAGCCGTTCGGTTACGGCGCGGTCGCCGCGGACCTGCAGCACCCGTCCACGATATTGGCGGCCACGTTTGCCCACTGGAAACCGTGTGATGAAATTTTCCGCAGCACCAACGGCGGCGCCAGCTGGATGCCGCTGCTGACCCAGGCTGGCTGGGACCACGCCGCCGCGCCCTATACCCAAAATCTCAAGCCGCATTGGCTGGGCAACCTGGTCATCAATCCGTTCAATTCCGACCAGGTACTCTTCGTCACCGGCTATGGGATCTGGAGCAGCCGGAACATGACCGAGGCCGACGCCGGCCAGCCGACCCGCTGGACCTTCCTGGATAACGGGCTGGAGGAAACCGTGCCGCTGGCGTTGCTCAGTCCGCCGGAAGGCGCCCACTTGTTGAGCGGCGTCGGCGACATTGACGGTTTCCGGCACGACGACCTCAATCGCTCGCCCGCGCAGGGGGCTTTTGACGGACCGCGTTATTCCAACACGGAAGACATGGCCCTGGCCGGGAAAAATCCGCGGATCATCGTCCGCACCGGCACCGGCCGGAACAACACGGTCCGCGCTGCCATTTCCACCGACGGCGGTAAAACCTGGAACGCGCTCGATCACGAACCGGCCAATAGCGCCGGAGCCGGCACCATCGCCGTCTCCGCCGACGGCCGGACCATCGTCTGGACTCCGCGCCGCGGCATTCCCAGCTATTCCAGCGACCGCGGAGCCCGATGGCAAGCCTGCGCGGAAATTTCACCCCACGCCCGGGTCGTCGCCGATGCCGTCAATCCGTCGCGGTTTTACACCTTTGACCCGCTCGCGGGCCGGCTGCTGGCCAGCACCAACGGAGCCGCCAGCTTTGCGGTCACCCCGGCGCAGTTCCCCAAAACGGAGCTCGCCGGCCGCGGTTTCATCGGCACCGGCAATACCGCGCTGTTTCCGACGCCGGGGATCGAGGGCGACCTGTGGTTGGCCTTCAACACCAATGGCCTCTACCACTCCACCAACGCCGGCGCGAGCTTTGCCCGGTCGGAGCGCGTGCAGGAGGCTTATTCCCTGGGCTTCGGCAAGCCGGCCCCGGGCCGGGATTTTCCCGCGTTGTACCTGAGCGGCAATGTCGGACCGGCCCAGGGACTTTTCCGCTCCACCGACGCCGGCGCCACTTGGGTGCGCATCAACGACGACCAGCATCAGTTCGGCTCCATCAGCCATGTCACCGGCGACCCCCGCATCTACGGCCGCGTTTACTTCGCCACCGGCGGCCGCGGCATCATCTACGGCGACCCCGTCCCCACCCAGGCTCAAAACGGATTATGAAAAAATTCCTGGCCGCGCTCCTGCTGGCATTTGTTTTCGGCGCGGCCTGCCTGTTCCCCGCCCCCAGCCGGGCCGGCAATTATACCAATTTTGACGTCGCCATCTACATCCCGGTCAGCGTCGTGAAAAGTTTTGAGAACCCGGAGAATCTGGCCAATGACTGGAACCGCATCCGCCGCCAGTTGAAGGTGGACAAGGTCTATATCGAGGTCCAGCGCGACCGGAACCTGGCCAGCGACGCGTTGCTGGAATCGGTGAAAAAGTTCTTCCTCGACCGCGGCGTGCGGGTCGCCGGCGGCATGGCGTTGTCGGACGGCGGGTCCGGCCAGTTCCGCTCGTTCTGTTACACCGACCCTGCCGACCGCCAGTTCATCCAGCAAGCCACCGAACTGGCCGCCCGGCACTTCGACGAAATCATCCAGGACGATTTCTTTTTCGTCACCACCAAGAACGATTCGGACA